>DASXRC010000085.1:0-3590 GCA_036506795.1 Micromonosporaceae bacterium | reverse complement strand
CCGGGCGGCGGCCGCGGCCCGGTCCGCCGGCAGCGACGTCGTGCAGGCCGTCACGCAGGCGCGGCGGCGTGCCACCGGCGATGACGTCCTCGTGAAGGAGTCCGTACCGGTGATCCGACGAACCCTGATCAGCGCTCCGGTCCGGGACACCCTGATGGTGTTCGTGCTCGGCGACCTGCCGTCGCAGAAGGACATCGCCGCAGGGTTCGCCGAGCAGGGGTTGCCCGATCCGGTGCCCGAGGACGGCCGGGTCCACAAGTCGCAGAAGGTCAAGCTGGTCAGCCGCTACTTCGATGCGATCGACCGGACCGACGCCGGGCAGGTAGACGCCGTCCTGACGGTGTGCACCCAGGCGTTGAGCGCGCGGCGCAACCGTTACCGGCACTTGCACATGGGCGAGCTCACCACCGACATGATGTTCCGAAGGTGCGCCGGTTCTTGCACGGGTGGTACCTGGCGGTCGAGCGCCGGGCGACCGGCACCACCGGCCGTGAGGTGGAGATGCTGGCCCAGGAGGCCGCCGACGATCTGCTCGACCGCCTGGCCGCTTCTCCGGCGCTCTACGACCTGACGATCAATCCGCTGCTGCTGACGATGATCGCGAACGTGCACCGGTTCCGCCGGTCGCTGCCCAACAGCCGGGCCGATCTCTACGGGGAGGTCTGCCAGGTGATGCTCTGGCGGCGTCAGGACACCAAGCGGCTGAACCTGAACCTGCCCGGGATCAGCAAGGAGCGGCTGCTCGCGTGGCTGGTCTTCGAAATGATGCGCTCCGGCACCCGCGACATTGGCTGGCGGCAGCTGCTTGACGGCATCCGGCCCCGGCTCAACCAGCTGCTCGCCACGCCGGGCGCCACTGACAGCCCGTGAGAGATCCAGTGACATCCAAGTGAGAGATGGGCGCTGACATCGGCACGAGAGGTCCCACCGCCGAAGGCCGGATCACCGTCCGCGGTGCGCTCGGCGGTGCCGTGCAACCCGCCGCGGCGCAGCACGTGTACGACTGCGACCGGCCCTCCCTGTACCAAACCGCCTGGCAAGAGGCGATGGCCGAGGTCGAGGCAGCGCTCGTGCAGGCGCGCACGGACCGCGACACCGCGCGGCAACTGCTGGGGACTGCTCACCATCGGCTGCCGCACCCTCGCCCGCTTCGAGCAGGACCGCGCCTTCCTTTTCGGCGCCGGCATTCCCGCCGAGTTCCTGCCGAGCCCGGTCGCGCTGACCTTGCCTGACGGACGGTTGGTCTTGGTCACCAACCCCGCGATGTACGGTGACGCTCCGTGCGGCCGGGGCCGCGCGATGTCTGAGGCAGAAGCGGGCGGCGGAGAAGGCCTTCACGGCCAGGAGAGGTTGGCCAGGACAAGCCTGTACCCGTCCGGGTCCTCGATCGTGACGCCCAAGCGATCCCAGTAAGGATTGCGGGCGGAGACCCGAGTGCCACCCGCATCAACCAGGCGGCCGACAACATCTTCGTCGACTTCACCATTGAGGTAGAGAACCAGGAGGTCCTCCTCGGTTGGCGTGGCCGGTGTTGCATTTTCCGGGTCGCCGACAAGTTCGAGATGCCAGGCGGCATCTGGCCATCCGACCATCAGCAGCGGACGTCCGCCTTCTGCGGTGGAATCGGCCCGGAACAGGATGTCGAGGCCCAGGCCGTCGACCCAGAACCGCTGGGATGCCTGCAGGTCGTGACTTGGACGAGCGATACGCAGGTGGCTCGTCGGCAAAGGTTTCACTGCCCCATCATTGTCAGGCTCACAGACCGCGCTGTCAGCGGCAGATGATTGCGTGTCGGCGGCGTGCTCTGTTGCTTCGATCGTGTCGAGAGCCGTGTCCCGGTGCGGAGACGCCACTGCCCGTCGTCGTGTCATGCCAGGTTAGGCGCGCCGGTGTTGCCGGTGGGGCCGGGTGACCAGCCAT
Source organism: Micromonosporaceae bacterium (assembly GCA_036506795.1). Taxonomy (GTDB): domain Bacteria; phylum Actinomycetota; class Actinomycetes; order Mycobacteriales; family Micromonosporaceae; genus DASXRC01. The sequence goes on along the minus strand of DASXRC010000085.1, from coordinate 1,670 downwards.
CCCAGGGTGTACGACGCCGCGATGCCGAGGGCGGCGACCGCGACGAACTTGACCTCGGCCGCGAGGGCGATTCCCGCGAGCGCGACGCTCAGCGCGACGACGATCGGGGCATGTACGACGTAGGTGGCGTAGGACGCGTGGCCGAGCGCGCGGGCAAAGCGTCCCTGATAAGTCACGTGCCCGGCGAACCACAGCGCGACCCAGAACGACATCGAGACCGCGATCGTCGCCTCGCAGATCGGTTCGGCGAGCGCTTGGACGTGCCACCCACCGAGGAACGCGTCCGGGTTGTCGCTCGCCGTGATCGGGACGGCGACGGCGAGTACGGCGATGATGGCGACGACTCCGGCGAGCAGGCAGGCGCGGCGCAGCCATGTCGGCGGCGGTGTGAGCCAGCCGCGTTCTTCGGTGAGGGCGCCGACAGCGAACAGGACCGCCATCTGCGGCCACTCCCACAGGTTCAGCGCCAGCGGCGTCTCGGCGGCGAACGGCCACACCAGCCGCACCACGAACGTCGCCCCGACGATGACCGCTGCGGCGACCAGCAGGTAGCGCCGTCGGAGCAGCCGGTCGGCGTCTGCCGGCATCGGTCGGAATCGCCGCCACAGCGCGTACGTCACCGAGAACGCGAGCAGCGCGACGACGAACCACATCGGCCCGCTGCCAGGATGGGTGAACTCGTACCGGACCATCGTCGCGAAGTCGGCGTAGTCGCCCGACCCCCAGTTGCCGAGCACCGACGTCGCCGGATCGACGACCACGATAAAGGCCACGACCGGCACCCCGAGCCGCAGCAGTCTGTCCCGCCAGAAGCCTCGCGCGCCCTTGCGAGCCATCGAGCGCGCGGTCAGCATGCCGGCGACCAGGAACAGCACCGCCATAGCGAACAGCGCCGTCGGCAGGAACAGCACGGCGAGGACGGCCTCAGCGACGCCGCTTGCGGTGCGCTCCTCGTAGTACCAGCTGATATCCAGGACGTACGCCGTCGCGACGTGCAGAACGATGACCCCGGTGATGACCGCGACGCGCAGGTTGTCCATCCACGCCTGCCGCCCGGCCGCCTCGGTCGCGGTCTGGCCCGATGCCGGCGCACCCTGGACGGTCACGGTCGCGTCCCTCGCTGACCCGCTGTCGGTGGATGCGCGAGCGCCGGCATCCCTGCGAACACCACCGCCGACGATTGAGCCCCGGATGCCCTTGCGTGCGCCTCCATCACCGGTCCCGTCCAGTCGGAGGCTGGCGTCTCGGGCTCGCGGCTCTCGGTCGTCATGAGCATGTGACTCACCCCCGGAGTCCAGTCCCCACCACAAGCGTGCGCTACGGACGCAGCCGCGCCAGCGCCGAAGGTCCCTGCGCGGACCTGCAAACGCACCACGCCGAGTCACCCGCTCCGCAGGGCGGCCACGTCAGCCGCTCGAGCAGCAACAGTGCCGCCATCGACGCCGAGTCGGCCAGCTCCGCCGACCGCGCCGGATCCTCGTAGGCGTCGGTCAGCAATGGCTCGGGAAACCAGTGCCCGACGTACGTCTGCCGCCGGACGCGGGCCGAGCGCAGCGCGTCGATCGAGACCCGGGTGACCACGGCCGAGAGGAAGGCCTTGGCCGATGTGGGTTGTGCCGTGGAGGCCTCGTAGCGCAGCCAGGTCTCCTGGACCGCGTCCTCGGCCTCGG
>DASXRC010000084.1:0-60390 GCA_036506795.1 Micromonosporaceae bacterium | reverse complement strand
ATGAGGTGTAGGAAGAAGCGGGGCCGGCCCACCGCGTGCAACCCGCAGCCGCCGGCCGCCAAGGAGGACAGCACACGTGACCAAGAAGGTCCGTCAACTGGATCGAGTGGTCATCCGATTCGCCGGCGATTCCGGCGATGGCATGCAGCTCACCGGTGACCGGTTTACCTCCGAAACCGCCCAACTCGGTAACGACCTCTCCACCCTGCCGAACTTCCCGGCCGAGATCCGCGCGCCGGCGGGAACGCTCCCAGGAGTCTCCAGCTTCCAGGTGCACTTCGCCGACTACGACATCCTCACCCCGGGCGACGCGCCGAACGTCCTCGTCGCGATGAACCCGGCGGCGCTCAAGGCCAACGTGGCCGATCTGCCCCGCGGCGCGGACATCATCGTCAACACCGACGAGTTCACCAAGCGGAACCTGACCAAGGTCGGCTATGCCTCGGACCCGCTCGAGGACGGCTCCTTGGACGGCTACAGCCTGCACCCGGTGGCGCTGACCAGCATGACCGTCAAGGCGCTGGAGTCGCACGGGGTCTCCAAGAAGGACGCCGAGCGCGCGAAGAACATGTTCGCGTTGGGCCTGCTGTCGTGGATCTACTCCCGACCGTCCGAGTCGACGATCGCGTTCCTGGAGCGCAAGTTCGCGGCCAGGCCAGAACTGGCCGCCGCCAACGTCGCCGCGTTCAGGGCGGGCTGGAACTTCGGCGAGACCACCGAGGATTTCGCCGTCCGGTACGAGGTCAAGCCGGCCAAGATGCAGCCGGGCAACTATCGGAACGTCACCGGCAACACCGCGCTCGCGCTCGGGATCATCGCCGCCGGCGTACGCTCCGGGCTGCCGATCTTCCTCGGCGCGTACCCGATCACGCCGGCCTCGGACATCCTCCACGAGCTGTCCAAGCACAAGCGCTTCGGCGTCACCACGATGCAGGCGGAGGACGAGATCGCCGCAATCGGCGCGGCGCTTGGCGCGGCGTACGGCGGCGCGCTCGGGATCACCAGCACCAGCGGGCCCGGCGTGGCGCTCAAGGGTGAGACGATCTCGCTCGCGGTCGCGCTCGAGCTGCCGCTGGTCATCGTCGACGTGCAGCGCGCTGGGCCATCCACCGGCATGCCGACCAAGACCGAGCAGGCCGACCTGAACATGGCGCTGTTCGGCCGGCACGGCGAGGCGCCGGTGGCCGTGCTGGCGCCGCGCTCGCCCGCGGACTGCTTCCACGCCGCGATCGAGGCGGCCCGGATCGCGCTGACCTACCGCACTCCCGTGATCCTGCTCTCCGACGGCTACATCGCGAACGGCTCGGAGCCCTGGCTGCTGCCGTCGGTCGAAGACCTGCCCGACCTTCGGGTTCCGTTCGCGACCACGCCGAACGGGCCGGACGGCCAGTTCCTGCCGTACCTGCGCGACCCGGCCACCCTCGCGCGGCCGTGGGCCATCCCGGGCACGCCCGGCCTCGAGCACCGCATCGGCGGCCTGGAGAAGGCGGACCGGACCGGCGACATCTCGTACGACCCGGCCAACCACGACTTCATGGTCCGCACGCGGGCCGCGCGCATCGAGGCGATCGAGGTGCCCGACGTCGAGGTCGAGGATCCGGACGGCACCGCCCGGGCGCTGGTGCTCGGCTGGGGCTCGACCTACGGTCCGATCGGTGCCGCCTGCCGGTCGCTGCGTCAGCGCGGGCTGCCGATCGCTCAGGCGCACCTGCGGCACCTGGCGCCCATGCCCCGCAACCTCGGCGAGGTGCTCAGCGCGTACGAGAAGGTGGTCATCCCGGAGATGAACCTCGGTCAGCTGGCGCAGGTCATCCGGGGCCGCTACCTCGTCGACGCGCTCCCGTACAACCAGGTCCGCGGCCTGCCGTTCACCGCCGCAGAGCTGGAGACCATGCTGGAGGAAGTCGTTAAAAATGCCTGAGCCTGTCGCCCTCACCCTCACCGCGAAGGACTTCAAGACGGACCAGGAGGTCCGCTGGTGCCCGGGCTGCGGTGACTACGCGATCCTCGCCGCCGTCCAGCAGTTCATGCCGGAGCTGAACATCCCGCGCGAGCGCATCGTCTTCGTCTCCGGCATCGGTTGTTCGTCGCGGTTCCCGTACTACATGAACACGTACGGGATGCACTCGATCCACGGGAGAGCGCCGGCGATCGCGACGGGCCTGTCGGTCAGCCGACCCGACCTGTCGGTCTGGGTGGTAACCGGTGACGGTGACGCGCTGTCGATCGGCGGCAACCACCTGATCCACGCCCTACGCCGCAACGTCAACCTGAAGATCCTGCTGTTCAACAACCGGATCTACGGGTTGACCAAGGGCCAGTACTCGCCGACCTCGGAACTCGGGAAGATCACCAAGTCCACCCCGGTGGGCTCGGCCGATTCGCCGTTCAACCCGCTGTCGCTGGCGCTCGGCGCGGAGGCGACATTCGTGGCGCGCACGATCGACTCCGACCGCAAGCACCTGCAGTCGGTGCTGCGGGCGGCCGCCTCGCACGAGGGCTCGGCGTTCGTGGAGATCTACCAGAACTGCAACATCTTCAACGACGGCGCCTTCGACAGCCTCAAGGAGCCGGAGAGCCGCGACGACTACCTGATGCGATTGGAGCACGGCCAGCCGATCACGTTTGGCGCTGACGGCCAGTTCTGCGTGGTCCACCCGCAGGGCGGGTTCGGGTTGGAGGTTCGCGAGACGGGGTCCGTCACGCCCGACGAGGTCGTCGTCCACGACACCACGGTCGCCGAGCCGGCGTACGCCTTTGCGCTGTCCCGGCTGCCGGAGCCGGACGGCCGCAACACGCCGATCGGCGTGTTCCGCTCCGTCGAGCGCCCGTCGTACGACGGGATCGTGCGCGCGCAGCTGGACACGGCGCGGGCGAAGTCCACCGGCACGCCCGAGGAGCAGCTCGCAGCCCTGCTCAGCTCCGGCGACACCTGGACGATCCGCTAACCCCACCGCCCCGACCTGCGGCACCGTCAACTGCCCAACTCCGTCGGAGTTGGGCAGTTGACACTGGCCCGATGGCCCAGCTTTGACGGGGTTGCACCGGAAGCAACCGACTGACGCTCCACCAGACGCCCCGCGGCAAATATGCCGCGGGGCTTCTGTGTGCCTCTTTCCGCGCCCGTCGGAAATCTCCATTCTGGACAGGCATCGGCGTTGGCCGATGCGCCGACACTGAGATCACTCCGGTTACCCGCCGGTCACCGCGCCGTTTCCCCAGCCCCCACGAGGGGCCCTTCGCCCCCCGGAGGTAACGCGATGTCTCGTCGGCTCCCGACCCTCCTGTCCAGCACCGTGGTCGCCACCCTGGTCGCCGTGCTCGGCCTCGCCCAACCCGCCGCGGCCGTCACCGTCGAGGAGAAGCTCACCGTCCTGTCCAGCTGGACGCAGACGAGCGTCACCAGCTACAACGCCTGGAATTCGGCCCGTCAGAACCAGGCGGCGTGGGCCGCGTACGCCTTCGACTGGTCCACCGACTTCTGCTCGAGCAGTCCCGACAACCCGCTGGGCTTCGACTTCCGGCTTCCGTGCTGGCGACACGACTTCGGGTACCGCAACTACAAGGCGGCCGGCCTGTTCGCCGCGAACAAGCCCCGGGTCGACAACGCGTTCTACGAGGACCTGAAACGCAAGTGCGCCACGTACAACGTCTTCGTGCGGCCGGCGTGCTACAGCCTCGCGTGGACGTACTACCAGGCGGTCAAGTCGTTCGGGTCGGTGCAGGTGTCCCAGGCGGACCTCGCGCGCGCGGCGAAGCTCAAGGCCGAGGGCGAGCGTCGGATGGCGAGCGCCGTCTTGACGGGTGCCACCGCTTAGATCGGCTGGGTGTCCCCGACGTCGGCGAACCGCGACGAGCCGGCCTCGAGGTCGGGATGCTCGACGGCCAACGCCACGGCCACGCCCTCGGACAGCCCCAGCGCACCCCCCTCGGCGTACGCGGCGTCGAATGCCGCGTCGCCGATCGCGGCGCGTACCCGCGCCTGGTGCTCCATCCAGTAGGCGCCGAACACCCCCGGTGCCGCGCGCAGCAGCGATCGGGTGGCCTGCGCCGCACCGAAGAGCCGTGCGGCGGTCACCGGGTCGCCGCCGAGGGCGCAGCGCACCGCCATCGCGCTCATCGTGTCGCACGCGCGCCCGTGGAAGCCGTGCGCGAGGCGGGACCGCAACGCGACGACGAGGTGATCGTGGGCGGCGACCAGGTCGCCGCGCGCGAGCGCGACCATGCCGAGCAGCATGTCGACGCTGCGCCGGCCGCGCTCGGCCGGCTGCGACGCCTCGACCGGACGAGCCGAGCCGAGCAGGTCGGCCGCCTCGTCCAGCGCGCCCCGACGCCAGAGCAGTTCGGCGAGGCTGTACACGGCGAACAGGGCGTCGCCGGCCACGCCGTGCGCGGCGGCCCAGTCGATGACCTCGCGGCACGCCTGCTCGGCGTCGGCCGGCTGGCCCATGTCCATCAACGGCGCGGCCCGCCCGGCCAGCACCCGGGCGAGCAGGCCGGGGTCGCCGGCCTGCCGGGCGGCCGCCTCCGCCCGCTGGGAGAACCGGAGCTCCTCGGCGAACTCACCGTCCGCGCCGGCATGGCGCGAGTGCATGTGGTACGCCAACGCGAGCTCACCCTCGGGGATCCTTTCGCCGGTCTCGGCGATCCGCCCGTACAGCCGGAACAGCCACAGGCGACCCTCGCGGGCCAGGCCACGCTCCCGCCACCACTCGTCGAGGCCGCCGGTGATCTCCAGCCCGACCCGCGCACTGCCGCCGGTGGCGGTCCATCGCAGGGCGGCCCGCAGCTCGTCGGCGAGCGGGTCGAGCGCGTACAGGGAGAGCGTCACCGGCCGCCCGTCGGGGCCGAGGCGCGCACGCCGGAGCGCGTGCTGCGACCACGCGACGTGCCGGTCGCGGGCTAACCGCTCCTCGCCTGCCTCGACGAGGCGGCGGGCCGCGTACGCCCGGATCGGGTCGAGCATCCGGTAGAGGAGCCCATTCAAGCTCGGCTCCGCCTGCAGCATCGACTTGTCGACGAGGACCGACAGCGGGTCCAGCTGGTCGTCCTCTAGCAACCACTCCACGGTGGCCAGTTGCACAGGGCCCGAGAACACCGACAGCCAGCGCAGCAGGTGCGCGGCACGCGGCCCCAGTGTGCGGTACGACCAGGTCACCGTGGCCTGCATCGTGGCGTGCCGCTCCGCGCGGAGCCGGGCACGGTTCGCGGCGTACCCCGAGACCGGCAGGCTACCCTTCACGGACGCCACGCCGATCGCGACGCCCGGCCCCCGCGGGGGCGGATCGCTGCGACCGGCGTCAAGCGTGCCGAGCACGTCGTCCAGTCGCTCGGCGAGCTGGCCGGCGGAGAGCACCCGCAGCCGCGCGGCGGCGAGCTCGATGGCGAGCGGCAGCCCGTCCAGCCGCGACACGACGCGCTCCAGGTGGGCGAACTCGCCCGGATCGGCGCCGCGGCCGCCGCGTGCGGCCCGGGTGCGGTCGAGTAGCAGCGCGACGGCGTCGCTCGGGCCACCGTCCGGGGGAGCCTCCAACGAGAGTGGCGGGATTCGCCAGACCACCTCGCCGGGGACGCCGAACGGCTCGCGGCTCGTGGCCAGCACCCGCAGGCCGTTGCCTCCTGTGAGCAACCGGGAGACCACCTGGACCGTGGCGCCGAGCTCGGCGTCGCAGGTGTCCAGAATGAGCAGCATCCGGCGGGCCGCGGCGAACTCCACCAGCGTGTCCACCATCGGACGCCCGGGCTCCGGCCGCAGGCCGAGGACGGCGGCGACCGCGAACGCGACGAGCCCCGGGTCCGTGACCGTCGAGACGTCCACGAACCAGACCCCGTCCGGGTACGCCTCTACCAGCTCGCTGGCGAGCTCGACGGCGAGGCGGGTTTTACCGGCGCCGCCGGCACCCACGACCGTGACCAGGCGGTGCTCGGCGACCAGCCGGCTCAGCTCCGCCTGCTCGCGGTCGCGTCCGACGAACGAGGTCGCCTGGGCGGGCAGGTTGTGCGAGGTTGCCTCCAGGGTGCGGGGACGCGGGAAGTGTCGTTCCAGACCGGGCGCCACAAGCTGATAGAGGCGCTCGCGGTCGTCGAACCCACGCAGCCGGTGCAAACCGAGGTCGACCAGGCGGGATTCGGGCGGCAGCGGGCTCGCGTGCCGGGCGGTCGCCGCCGAGCAGAGCACCTGCCCGCCGTGCGCCGCCGCGGCGATGCGGGCCGCGCGGTGGACCTCCGGGCTCGCGTACTCGCCGCCGTGCGGCTCGGCGTAACCGGTGTGCATGCCCATCCGCACCCGCGGACGCGCCTCGGGCGTGGGCCAGTCGTGCGCGGCCAGCGCGCGCTGGGCGTCCAGACACGCGTCGAGCGCCGCCGACGCCTCCGAGAACGCGATGAAGAACGAATCGCCCTCGGTGGCGAGTTCCGCTCCGTCGCTCGCGGACAACGTTTGACGAAGCAACCGCCGGTGCTCGCTCAAGACCGGCCGGTAGCCCGAACCGAGCATCTGGGCCAACCTCGTTGAGCCCTCGATGTCGGTGAAGAGGAAAGTCACCAGCCCACTTGGCAGGTGAATCCGTGCCGACACGCGTTGAACCTCCGCCCCCCTGGAAGTCGCGTTCATGCTGCCGCACCCCCGCAGCCTGCGCATCGTAAGAACGGCCGACGGAGAGCCACCCCAAGGTCGAAACAGGGCGATCTCAGCAGCTCTATTCGAACGGGCGGTGAACTACGGGGATGCTACGGCAGACGTAACGACGACGGGTTTGGGCGGATATGGCACCCAAGGTCAGACCTGCTGATCCTTCCGGCGGATCACCACAGGTGGGGATCATGCCTCAGCAGCCGCAGGCACCGCCACAGCAACCGCCGCCGGACGGCATCGAACCCGCCGCGGACGACATCGGGCTCCCACCGGACGCCCCGGCCCGACCGCCGAGCGCGACGGTGGAGAGGAGCTTGACCGTGTCGTCGTGCCCCTGCGGACACGACGCCGGCGCGCTCGACTCGCTCATCGGGCGGTTGACCTCAAACGTGTCGCCGCAGGCGCGGCAGCGAAACTCGTACCGGGGCATGCCCACAGGGTACGCGGGCGGACGACGATTCCGCGGTAGGTCAGTCGGGCGGCCGACCGCCGGCCGCCGACCGGATGGGCGATACTCGACGGCGTGGTGTTTGACGGGGATGAGACCCGCCCGGCCGCGCGGCTGCGTACGGCGGCGCCCGGCGCGGTCGAGTCGCCGGAGGCGGCCCCCGACGACGCACGCTCTCCCCGGCGCGGCGCCTTCCTGCGCCGCCCGGTCGCGCGGGTGCGTGGCGCCGCTGCCGTGTCGGGTCGGGCGGCCGTGCGGGCCGGCTCCGAGGTCCGCCGCTTTGCCCGCCGGCCGACCGGGCGGCTGGTGCTGCCCGGCCTGCTGCTCCTCGGCCTCGTCGCGGTCACCGGGGCCGCCGGCGCGTACCTCGTCTCGGGACCCGGCGGCGATCGCCCGCGGGCGACAGGCGTGGCGGACGCGAGCGCGGAGCCCGCGGTCGTGGGCGGCCAGACCGCCGCCCCGGGCGACGCACCCACACTCGCTCCGACGCTCGACCCCACCGCCGCGCCGACGCTCGGCCCGACCGCCGGCGAGGTCGAGCGACCGGCCGACGCGCTGGCCACCTGGGCGCAGCAGGTGTCCGCCAAGATCGACGTCCCGCCGGTGGCGCTGCAGGCTTACGGGTACGCCGAGCTGGTCCTGGCACAGACGACGCCGACGTGCCGGTTGAGCTGGACCACGCTGGCCGCGATCGGCAAGGTCGAGTCCAACCACGGCCGAGCGAAGAACGCCAGTCTCCTCGCCGACGGTCGGGCGGTGCCCGCCATCGTCGGGCCGGCGCTCGACGGAACCGGCGGACGCAAGAGCATCCGGGACACGGATATTGGGGCGCTCGATGGCGACCGCACGTGGGACCACGCGGTGGGTCCGATGCAGTTCCTGCCGACCACCTGGGCACAGCACGCCGTCGACGGGGACAACGACGGGGTGCGTGACGCCAACGACATCGACGACGCCGCTCTCACCGCCGCGTACTACTTGTGCGGGGCCAACCGGGACCTGTCCACCGCCGCGGGGTGGTGGGCGGCCGTGCTCGCGTACAACGAGGTTCAGCCCTATGCCCAGGCCGTATTCACCGCGGCCAACGACTATGGCGTACGCAGCCGCACGTAGAGTAACGCTGCGGCCACATTGACGCACCAAGCTACTTTCGCGGGCTCGCCCGGAACGGCAAGCTAGACGGGTGATGGTGCGCGACTGGGATCCGAAGACCGCGTCAGCCGCCGAGATTGACGGTCTCGTGGCCGCGCTCAACCAGGTCATCGCCGTCGACCTGCCCGAGGATCCGCAATGGAGCCTGGACCACATGCGCGAGTACCTCGCGGAGACCATGCCCGGCGAGCGGCGCATCTCGTGGATCGCCGAGGAAGCGCCGGGATCGGCCGAGCGTGGCGGCCCGATGCTCGGCCACGCCAACGTGCTCCTGCTTGGCGATATCGGCGTCGTCGAGGTCTTTGTGCACCCCGAGGCCAGACGCACCGGCGTCGGCCGCGAGCTCCTGGCACACGCGGCCCGCCGCGCGCACGAGGAAGGTTTCTCGTCGGTCGGCGCTGAGGTCGTCGGCGGTACGCCTGCCGTCCCCTTCTACGAAGCTAACGGCTTCACCTGCGCATACGTCGAGACCCGCAGCGTCCTCGGGCTGTCCAATCTGGACTGGCACCTGCTCGGCGAGATGGCGCGCGGGATCGGCGCCGGCTACCGGATCGACTTCTTCCCCGGTGGGCCGCCGGATGAGCTGGTCGAGGCGTACGCCAAGGCGAAGGCCGAGGTCCGCGACGTCGAGGACGACGGCGACCTCGACCTGCGGCCCAGCTCGTACGACCCGCAGCGACTGCGGGACAGCCTCGCCACCCTGCACCGGCGCGGCCTGAAGCCGTACATCGTCGTGGCCATCCACGAGCAGTCGGGCGCGGTCGCCGGCCTGACCGAGGTCGTCGTGCCCGCTCAGCACCCGACCCGCGCCGACCAGTACGACACGATCGTCGTGCCCGCGCACCGTGGCTACGGCGTCGGCCGTGCCATCAAGGCGCGGATGCTGTTCGAGCTGCGCGCGGCCGAGCCGACGCTCGCCGAGGTGCAGACCTGGAACGCGGCCGTGAACGAGCCGATGGTGAAGGTCAACGCGGAGCTGGGCTTCCAGCCCGACCGCGAATGGCGGGAGTACGAGGCGGACGTCGCCGACCTCGTGCGCCGCTTCGGCGCGGCGACCTGAGTTCACCTGGCCGTCCGTGGCGGGATAGACGCGCCTCACGTTCTGTGCGTTACCGTGCGTGAGTCCGCCCCGGGGAGGAAGCCCATGCGCCGCTCGCTCGCCGTCGTTGCCGTCGCGGCCCTGGCCGGGGCGGGCCTGACACCCGCCGCCGCATCCGCCGCGCCGACGGAGCTGTTCATCTCCGAGTACGTGGAGGGCACCTCGAACAACAAGGCGATCGAGGTGTTCAACGGCACGGGAGCGTCCGTGGACCTCGCCACTGGTGGCTACCAGATCGAGATGTACTTCAATGGCGCGTCGACGGCGGGCCTGACCGTGCCGTTGACCGGCACGGTCGTGGACGGCGACGTGTACGTGATAGCGCAGGCGTCCGCCAGCCCGGTGATCCTTGCCCAGGCCGACCAGATCAACGCGTCGGGCTGGTTCAACGGGGACGATGCGGTGGTGCTGCGCCACAGCGGCACGATCATCGACGTCATCGGCCAGCTCGGGTTCGACCCGGGCACGGAGTGGGGCACCGGGTTGACGAGCACCGCCGACAACACGCTGCGCCGACGGGCCACCGTCTCGACCGGAGACACGAACGGCTCCGATGCGTTCGACCCGGCCACCGAGTGGGAGGGGTTCGCCACCGACACGTTCGACGGGCTTGGTTCGCATCTGCGCGCCGTAGTGAGCTGCGGCGGCACGCTGACGACCGAATACGGCACAGCGGCCGACCGGACGGTGACCGCGACCGACCCCGATGACACGATCGTCGACCTGGCAGTGTCCTCGGTGGACCCGACACCGGTGGCCGGGACGATCTCGCGGACCGCGTTCACCCCCGCCGTTGGGACCGGGGGGACCGCGAGCGCCACGATCACCGTAAGTGCGGGCGTGCCGGTCGGGTCGTACGCCGTGACGATCACGGCCACGGACGCGGATGGCACGACCGCCACGTGTCGCTTCACCGCGCAGGTGACAACGGTGCTGACAGTTGGTGAGGTACAGGGTCAGACCACGGACGCCGAGGCGGGTAAGGCGGACCGTTCGCCGCTGGCACCGGCCTCGGGCAACGGCACGAGCAGCGCGCTGTACGACGTGCGGGGCGTGATCACCCAACGCACGCTCGCACGGACATCGGCCGGCGTGGACCAGTACGGCTTCTTCCTGCAGAGCCGGCTCGGCACCGAGGACGGTGACCCGACCACGTCGGACGGCATCTTCGTGTTCATGGGTGGCTTCACGTCGCTGATCGGCGGCTACGTGCCGACCGTCGGCGACGAGGTCGTGCTGCGCGCGCGGGTCTCCGAGTTCTTCAACCTGACCGAGCTGTCCACCGCCTCGCTCGTGCGGCTCGTCGACACGGGAGTCGACGTCGACAGCGCGGTCGCGGTCACCGACGCCGTCCCACCGGCCGACCTGGTCGCCGCGGACCGGTTCTGGGAGCGGCATGAGGGCACCCGGATGCGCGTACGCGCCGGTAGCGGCGCCACGAGCGGCCGGGATGTCTTCCCGTCGACGGCCGACGCGGAGGTCTGGCTGGTGGACGTCGACGACCCGCTCATGGATCGGGCGGACCCGTACGCCCGGCGTGTGTTCCGCGATCCGCACCCGCTGGACAACAACCCGACCGAGGGGTTCGACGACGGCAACGGTCAACGGATCATGCTGGGGAGCATGGGCGTGAAGTGGGCCGCACGCGACAGCAGGGCCCTGCTGCCGCCGGCGCGCGTGTTCGACACGCTGACCGGCGACGCGGTGGGTGGGCTCTACTTCGCGTTCGACAAGTACGGCATACAGGGCGAGCAGGTCGCGTTCGCAGCCGGCGCCGACCCGTCGGCCAATCACCCGCCGCAGCCGGCGAACCGCTCTCAGGAGTTCGCGGTGGCGACGTTCAACATGGAGAACCTGTACGACTACCGGGATGACCCGTTTGACGGCTGCGACTTCGTCGGCAACCCCGGCTGTCCCGGGGTCAGCCCGCCGTTCGACTACGTCCCGGCGAGCGCCGAGGCGTACGCCGCGCGGCTGGGCGTCCTCGCCGATCAGATCGTCGACGACCTGCACTCCCCAGACCTGATCCTGGCCCAGGAGGCGGAGGACCAGGACATCTGCGCCGTGAGCGGCGGCGCACTCGTATGCGGTGGCACCGACGACGCGGACGGCGCACCAGACACGTTGCAGGAGCTCGCGCTGACGATCCAGGAACACGGCGGGCCGTCGTACGCCGCGGCGTACGACCGGGACGGTGCCGACGACCGTGGCATCACATCGGCGTTCCTATATCGGACCGACCGGCTCGCTCTTCCGTCGCCGGCGGCCTCCGACCCGGTTCTGGGGTCGTCACCGGCGGTCGCGTACCGCTCGGCCGGGTTGGCGTACAACACGGACGTGTCCAACCCGAAATCGCTCAACGCCGTGCTGCCGGCCGACGTCGACCGGTCGACCGGCGTGGATGGGTCCAATGTGTACACCCGGGCCCCGCAGATTGCCCGCTTCACAGTGGCCGCCCAGCCCGGCGCCGACGAGGCGCTGACGCTGTGGGCGGTCAGCAACCACTTCTCGTCCACTCCGAACGCGCGGGTTGGCCAGCGCCGCGAGCAGGCCGCGTACGGCGCGGCGGTGGTGGCCGCGATCGAGGGCGCCGACCCGCACGCCCGCGTGGTGTACGGCGGCGACCTGAATGTCTTCCCGCGCCCCGACGACCCGATCGCCATGTCGGACAGCACGCCGCCGTCGGACCAGCTCGGACCGTTGTACGCCGGTGGGCTGCACAACCTATGGGAGGATCTGGTCGCCGACGCGCCCGCCGCGGCGTACTCCTACACGTTCCAAGGCCAGGCCCAGACGCTGGACCACCTGTTCGTCAACGACGCGCTCGACGGCGATCTCCTGGAGATGCGGTCGGCGCACGTGAATGCCGGCTGGCCGGCCGACTTCGACGGCGACGGCGCGCGCGGATCGAGCGATCACGACCCGCAGGTTGCCCGGTTCCGGTCGCGGGCCTCGCTGTCGATCGGCGATGTCTCGGTGACCGAGGGCGACCGGGGGACGACGGCGATGACGTTCACGGCGACCGTCTCGCGGCCGCTGTCGACCGACGTGACGGTGTGTGCGACCACGTTCGATCTGGCCGCGCGCGCCGGCTCGGACTATGACTCGTTCGTCGGCTGCCGTACCTTGGCGGCCGGACAGACCGCGGTCACGTTCCCGGTGGCGGTTCGCGGGGACCGGCGCGCGGAGCCGGATGAGCGGCTCGGCCTACTCGTGCTCGGCGCGCCCGGCCTGCGGCTGGTCGACCCCGTCGCGACCGGCACGATCGTCAACGACGACTGAGGAGGCTGGCGCGGCCACCCCGGTCAGGGCCACTGGCCGGGGACGAGCGGTGGCGGCGGTTCGCCGCGATGCTGCGCGACTCGTACCTCCCACTGGCTCCGGCGCCGCTGCCGATCGCGGAGCCAGCGGCTGCGATGGAACGTCTCGGGCGGACGGGCGAGGCCATACTTGTCCGCCCACCATTCGCCGGGTTTCGGATCGAGGATCACGTCGAGATGCGCCGGGTATCGACGCTCGGCGCCGTCCCGAATGTCGTCGCGGTCCTCCATGGGCTCGACGACGTGGCCTTCCTGGTCAACGACGATCAGGTACAGGCCGGCCGCGCCCAGCAGGCGAGCGAGGATGTCGACGCTCGGCACGAACGCGCCGGTCTCCACCTTGCCCACCGTGCCCGGTGCGACCTTGGCGAATCGGGCCATCTGCCGCTGGCTCATGTCCGCGATTCGCCGCGCCCGCCGCACGAGACCGGCGATCGGGTACTCGGCGAAGGCGCGGCGCTTCGGATCGCGGTCGGAGTTGGCGGACACGTCGGGCATGGTGGCAGCGCCGCGCCGCGGGCTCAACCGCGCAGGCCAGCGTGTGGACAACCTGTGGATAAGCTGCGCCATTTGGGGGCGTGGCAGTACTCGTCGACCGCCTTTGCTCTGCTTCCCTGGGCGATACACCGCGAGGCTGAGGCATGCCTCGTCCGTTTGGCGTCCCCTCTAGGGAAGCAGAGCAAACGTGGTCGTGTGCATGTCTGGGGGTCGGTGCGACACGCGACCACCACCTCAGTAGCGGGCGCGCAGCAGACGGGCGGCCTCGAACGCCCAGTATGTGAGGATCATCTGCGCCCCGGCGCGGCGGATCGCGGTGAGCGTCTCCAGCATCCCCCGCTCGCGATCGATCCAGCCGTTGGCCGCGGCCGCCTCGACCATGGCGTACTCGCCGCTGACCTGGTACGCCGCGACGGGTACGTCGAACGCCGCACGGACCGCCGAGACGACGTCCAGGTACGGCAGGGCGGGCTTGACCATCACCACGTCCGCACCCTCGGCCACGTCCAGGGCCGCCTCGCGCAGCGCCTCGCGGACGTTCGGCGGATCCTGCTGGTACGTCCTGCGGTCCCCGATCAGCGCCGACTCCACCGCGTCCCGGAACGGGCCGTAGAAGGCCGAGGCGTACTTCGCGGCGTACGCCAGGATCGACACGTCGACGTGACCGGCCGCGTCGAGCGCGCGGCGCACGACACCGACCTGGCCGTCCATCATGCCGGACGGCCCGACCACATGGACCCCGGCGGACGCCTGGGCCACCGCCATCTCGGCGTACTTCGCGAGGGTGGCGTCGTTGTCGACGGTGCCGTCCACGGCGAGCACGCCGCAGTGCCCGTGCGAGGTGAACTCGTCCAGGCACAGGTCGCCCATTACGACGGTCGTGTCGCCAACCTCGGCGACGACCTCGCGGATGGCGACGTTGAGAATGCCGTCCGGATCGATACCGCCCGATCCGAGCTCGTCCCGCGTCTCGGGCACGCCGAACAGCATGATGCCGCCGACCCCGGCCGCTACCGCGTCCGAGGCCGCCTTGCGCAGCGAATCCCGCGAGTGCTGCACCACGCCGGGCAGCGAGGCGATCGGGCGCGGCTCGGTCAGGCCTTCCCGGACGAACATCGGCGCGATGAGGTCTGCCGGGCTGAGCCGGGTCTCCTCGACCAGCCGGCGTATCGCGGGCGAGCGGCGCAATCGCCGCGGTCGCACGTCCGGATAAGACATGGCCACCGCCTCCTCAGCGGAACCGTAGCGCAGTCGGTCCCTGCACCTTCGAGCCGCGGCGCTGCTTGGGCGGCATCGCGGCGAGCTTCTCCCGCAGCTCCATCGCGTACCCGGCCAGCGCCTCGACCAGATCGGGCACCGACGCGTGGGTGGGCTGCACGTCGACCCGCAGCCCGAACTCGGTCGCCGTCTCAGCGGTCTTAGGGCCGATCACGGCAACGACGGTGCGGGCGTGCGGCTTGCCGGCGATGCCGACCAGGTTGCGCACGGTGGAGGACGACGTGAAGAGCACTGCGTCGAACCCACCCGACTTGATGGCGTCACGGATCTCGGCCGGCGGCGGGGCGGCGCGGACGGTCCGGTACGCGGTGACGTCGTCGACCTCCCAGCCGAGCTCGGTCAGTCCGGCCGCGAGCGTCTCGGTCGCGATGTCCGCCCGGGGCAGCAGTACGCGGCCGACCGGGTCGAGGATCTCGTCGTGCGGCGAGAACTCGGCGAGCAGCCCCTCCGAGTTCTGTTCGCCGCTGGGCACCAGTTCCGGCTGGATTCCGAACGCGCGCACCGCATGGGCAGTGGCGTCGCCGATGCACGCGATCTTCACGCCGCCGAAGTGACGCGCGTCGAGCCCGTGCTCGGCGAACTTCTCCCACACCGCCCGCACTGCGTTGACCGACGTGAAGATGATCCACGCGTACCGCCCGTCCACGAGGCCCTTGATGGCCCGCTCCATCTGCGCGGGCGTGCGCGGCGGCTCCACCGCGATCGTCGGCACCTCCGATGGGATCGCGCCGTAGGTGCGCAGCCGCGCGCTCATCGCCCCGGCCTGCTCCTTCGTCCGGGGCACCAGCACCTTCCACCCGTACAGCGGCCGGTTCTCCCACCAGCCCAGCTTGTCGCGCTGCGCGACGCCCGGACCGAGGCCGAGTACCACGCGGCCGGTGAAGCCGAGCGCCGCCGCGACGAAGCTGTCCACCGTGGACGTCGTCGTGTACTGCGTCTCGCCGGTGCCATCGCCAGTCACCGCCACCGCCGTGCCGCCGTCGACGCCGGCGGCGAGGAGGCCGTCCCGCACCGCGGCCAGGTCGCCGGCGTCCACCGCGAGCGCCACCGAGCCGCGCGCCGCTAGCGCGGCGGCCAGCGCCTCGAAGTCGAGGGTCGAGACGTCATCCACGTCGGCGACCGTGCGTACGCCCGGGAAGGGCACCCCGGCGTACGTCGCCACGCCCGTGGCCTGGCTCACGCCGGGCACGACCTCGAAGTGCACGGCGGTACGCGCGACCGCCTGCACCTCCTTCACCACGGAGTCGTGCCCGAACGGGTCGCCTGCGACCAGATGCACGGCCGACAGGCCCGAGCGGGCGGCGGACAGCAGCACCTTCGCCACGTCGCCGGGCGCGCCCTCGGCGGGGCTGAACTGCGCGTCCTCCTTGGCGCCGGCGCGCAGCGCGTCGAGCAGCTGCTCCGCGACGGCGCGGTCGTAGACGACGTGGTCCGCGTCGGTCAGAGCGTCGTGCGCCCGCCGGGTGAGCAGGCCCGGGTCCCCGGGGCCGGCCCCGACGAACGCGATGTGGCCGGCGGGCTTGCGGGTGCGGGTCATTGCTGGGCTCCCAGTACTGTGTCGGCACCGGCGTCGAGCAGATCGGCGGCGAGCGCCGCGCCGATCCCGGCCGCGTCGGTGGGCGTTCCGGTGCGGGACAGCCGGACGGCGGCGCCGCCGTCCGGGCTGATGACCGCACCGCGCAGGTAGATCTCCGCGCCGCGCTCGCCCTCGGCCACTTCGGCGAGGGCGGCGACCGGGGCGCTGCACCCGGCCTCCAGCGCGGCGAGGAGCGCCCGTTCCGCGGTCACCGCGGCCCGGGTCGTGCCGTGGTCGAGCGCACCGAGCAGCTCGACCAGGTCGGTGTCGCCGGCCCGGCACTCCACCGCCAGGGCGCCCTGCGCGGGCGCGGGCAGCATGACCATCGGGTCGAGAGTCTCGGTGATCTCCGCGGCGCGGCCCAGCCGCTCGAGGCCGGCGCGGGCCAGGACCACCGCGTCGAGATCCGCGTCGGGGCCGAGCACGCGGCGTACGCGGGTGTCCACGTTTCCGCGGATCGGGGTGACCTCCAGCTGGAGGCCGAGCGCCCGCAGCTGCGCCATGCGCCGTAGCGCGCCGGTGCCGACGACCGCGCCCGGCGGCAGCTCGGCGAGGGTACGGCCGTCGCGGGCCACCAGCGCGTCGCGCGGATCCTCGCGGGCCGGCACCGCCGCCACCAGCAGGCCATCGGGCTGCGCGGTGGGCAGGTCCTTGTAGGAGTGGACGGCGACGTCGATCTCCTTCGCGGCGAGCGCGTCCCGCAGCGCCGAGACGAACACGCCGACGCCGAGACGCTGCACCGGCGCCGTCGATCGGTCGCCGGCGGTGACCATTTCGACCAGCGCCACGTCGCGGCCGGAGGCCGCGCGTATCGCGTCGGCGACCTGTCGGGACTGGGCGAGCGCGAGCGCGCTGCCACGGGTGCCGAGCCGGAGGGTCACGCCTCGCCACCCCCGTCGATGCGGGGCACCTCATCGACCTGCGCGGTATGCGCGACGTCGAGCTGGAAGAGCTCGCGGAGCAGCGCCGCGTACTGCTCCCCGCCGGGCTCGGCAGCGAGCTGGCGCACGCGCACGGTGGGCGAGTGGAGCAGCCGCTGCACCACCCGATGCACCGCCAGCGCGACGTCGGCGCGCTGGTCGTCGGTCAGGTCGGGTCGGCGCTGGGCCAGCCGTCGCAGCTCGGCGGCGACCACGTCGTCCGCGCGGGTGCGCAGCGCCGCGACGGTCGGCGATATGTCCGTGCCACGCAGCCAACCGAGGAAGGCTTCGACCTCGCCGCTCACGATCTGCTCGGCGGCCAGCACGTCGGCCGCGGTAGCGCTGTCCCGCAGGTGGGCGCCGAGCCGCTCGATGTCTACCAGCAGTACGCCGGGGAGGTCGGCGACGGTCGGCTCCACGTCCCGCGGCACGGCGAGATCCAGGATGACCAGCGGGCGGTCCCGCTCCCCGGTGCGCCGGGCGAGCGCGGACGCGATCAGGTCGCGGCCGAGGACCGGCTCGGTGGACGCCGTGGCGGTGACCACGACGTCGACCTCGGCGAGCGCGTCTGCCAGCGCGTCGACGCGTACCGGCCGGGCGTCGTACGCCTCGGCGAGTCGGACCGCGCGGTCCGCGCTGCGGTTGGCCACGGCGAGCGGCCCGGCCCCGGCGCGGGCGAGCGTGGCCAGGGAGAGCGCGCCCATCGACCCGGCTCCGATCACGAGCGCCGGCCGACCGGCCAGGGCGCCGCCGTGGTGCCCGGAGGCAACGTCCAGCGCCGCGCTGACGACGTTCTGCCCGGCGCGGTCGATGCCGGTCTCGGCGTGCGCGCGCTTACCCACGCGGAGGGCCTGCTGCACGAGCTCGTGCAGCAGCCGACCGACGCTGCCGGCCTCGGACGCGGCCTGGTACGCCTCCCGCATCTGGCCGAGAACCTGGGCCTCACCGACCACCATCGAGTCGAGACCGGCGGCCACCTTGAACGCGTGCTCGACGGCCGCCTCGTCGTAGTGGACGTAGAGATGCGGCGCCAGCTCGCCGTCCGACCGGCCGGAGTGCTCGGCCAGCACGGCGCACACGTCGGCGAGACCGCCGTGGAAACCGGACACCGCGGCGTACACCTCGACCCGGTTGCAGGTGGAGAGCACGACCGCCTCGTGGACGTACGCCTGGGCCACCAGGCGGGCGAGCGCGGGCGGCAGGTCGGGACGCGGCACCGTCAGCCGCTCCAGCATCGAGACCGGGGTGGTCCGGTACGACGCTCCGACGACGATGAGGTTCATGTGCCCACCGCCTCCCCGGGACCGGGAGTCGACAGCCCGCCCCGCAGTGCGGTGAGCCCCGCCGCGCCCCGGGTGGGCAGGGCGGTCAGAGCCGCCTTGCGATGCTCATGGAACGAAAGAATCTGCAGTTCGATGGCTAGGTCCACCTTGCGCACGTCAACACCCTCTGGAACCGAGAGTACGCACGGAGCGAAGTTCAGGATGCTGGTCACGCCCGCGGCGACGAGCCGGTCCGCGACCGACTGAGCAGCCGAGGCCGGTGTGGCGATCACCGCGATCGCGATGCCCTCCGCCTCGACCAGCTCGGGAAGGTCGTCGATGTGCTGCACGACCAGGTCGCCGATGTGTTCGCCGACCCGGCCCGGGTCCGCGTCGAACAGCGCGGAGATCCGGAAGCCGCGGTTGGCGAAGCCGGCGTACCCCGCCAGGGCGTGACCGAGATTGCCGACCCCGACGAGGGCGACCGCCCGACGCTGGGTCAGCCCGAGCACGAACTCGATCTGGTCGATCAGGAGCCCTACGTCGTACCCGACGCCCCGGGTGCCGTACGAGCCGAGGTGGGAAAGGTCCTTGCGCAGCTTGGCCGAGTTCACGCCGGCCGCGTTGGCCAGGCCCTCGCTGGAGACGGTGTCGTGGCCCGACTCGGCGAGGTGGTGCAGCGCGCGGAGGTACTCCGGGAGCCGAGCGACCGTCGCCTCCGGAAGATCCGGAAAGTCCGGCACCGCCGCCGCACGGGCGGGTGTACCGGACTCCGGGCCGGGGTGGTGCTGACTCATGAGACTCCGTGCTGCGGTGCGATCCGTCCCCGGCCTCGCGACCGGGCGCTGCCGGCGAACCCACCCGCGCGGTCGGTTACCCGCTGTGCTAGCAAAGTTCGTCGGGGTAACAGACTAGGCGCTTGTGAAGATGCGCACAAATCGCGATCTTGCGCGTGTCGGAGAGTGCCCGTCGGCTGGGCGCTCCCTCCATCGATCAAGCACTTTCCCGTCGATCATGGAGATGTTGCCGTGGTTCCGAGATCAAAGAACGACCACAACAAGACCATGATCGACGGCGGAGGCGGGTGGGGGTGGGCTGCGGGCGGCGGTTGAGGCCCGCGCGCGGGTTCCGGGCACGCCGATCCTGGTGCTATCCCAGTACGTCGAGGTGTCTTACGCGGACGACCTGCTCGCCGACCGCGTGGGCGCGGTCGGCTATCTGCTCAAGGACCGGGTCGCCGCGATCACGGAGTTCCTCGACGCCGTACGCCGGGTCGCCGCCGGCGGCACGGTGCTCGACAGCGAGGTTGTGGCGCAGCTGCTGGTGCGCCGCCGGCGCGACGACTCGCTCCGCGAGCTGACCCCGCGCGAGCGCGAGGTGCTGGCGCTGATGGCGGAGGGCCGGTCCAACACGGCTATCGCCCGCATCCTGGTGGTCAGCGACGGCGCCGTCGAGAAGCACATCCGCAGCATCTTCGGCAAGCTGCGGCTGCCCCCCGATACCGAGCAGCACCGCCGGGTGATGGCAGTGCTGGCGTACCTAGGCGGCTGAGGACAGTGCGGCCTCGGCCAGCGCCACGGCCGCGACCAGCGTATTGGCGACCGGCCGGCCCGACGCCCGCAGCCGGTCCGGGTCGGTGAAGCCGCCGCCGTAGAGGACGCACGCGGCGCCAACCGCATCCGCCGCGTGCGCGTCGTCGAGGGAGTCCCCGATCAGCACCGCCTGCTCGCCAGGCACTCCGAGCGCGGCGAGGTGGCGGGCCAGGTGCTCGGCCTTAAAGATCAGTCCACCGCCCAGTAGTACCCG
The DNA here is from genome assembly GCA_036506795.1 of Micromonosporaceae bacterium. Taxonomy (GTDB): domain Bacteria; phylum Actinomycetota; class Actinomycetes; order Mycobacteriales; family Micromonosporaceae; genus DASXRC01. The sequence continues at coordinate 40,397 of DASXRC010000084.1, read as the reverse complement.
CTGCCCATCGACCCGCGTGAAGTGGCTGGTCAGGCCGTGCCGGTCGACGGTCGGCACGAGCTCGTGGTGGAACCACATCGACAGCAAAGACTGCGTGCCGGGCCATGCCCGGAGCGCCACGACGGCGTCCGACACGAGCGCGCAGGTGGGAAGCCCGGCCAGGTACGCCTCGTGGAAGATCCGGTCGAGCCGGACGAACTCCGCGTCATCCAGCGTGCGCCCCGCCGCCTCGGCGTAAAACTCCGCGATCGGTCGCCGGAACCGGCGCCGGTGCTCGTCGGCGCTGATCGGAGCGGCGCCCACGCTCACGAACGCCTCGTTCGTCGCGCGGACGACAAGGTCAAGGTCGTTGAGCAGGGTGCCGTTCCAGTCCCAGACGAGGTGCATGGGCCCGAGACTAGCGGCTGAGGTCCCGCAGCAGCCGGTCCTCCTCGACGCGCCAGTACCCGTGCTCCCGACCGTCCAACAAGATCACTGGGAGCCGGTCGCCGTACTCGCGCTCCAGTTCGAGATCGCCGGTGACATCGACCTCACGCCACGGCTCCCCGGTCGCCGCGGCGACCCGGTCCATGGCCTGCTTGGCTACCTCACACAGGTGGCACCCGGGCCGGCTGAGCAGCGTCAGGCGGGTCTCAGCCATATGGCTCCTCCGTGCGCAGCGCCGCCTTACGCACCTTGCCGGTCGCGGAGTGCGGCAGCTGGTCCACGAACTCCACCGACGTCGGGCACTTGAAGCGGGCCAGGTTGCGTTCGGCGTGCCGCATGACCTCCTCTGCGGTCACCTCGCTACCTCGGGCGCGGACCAGGTACGCCTTGACCGTCTGCCCGGTGTACGGGTGCGGGACACCGAGCACCGCCGCCTCGGCGATGCCCGGATGCGCCTCGAGCACCAGCTCCACCTCTCGGGGGTACACGTTGAAGCCGCTGACCAGGATCAGCTCGCCGAGCCGGTCCACCAGGAACAGGTCGCCGTCGCCATCCGCGTACGCGACGTCGCCCGTGGCCCACCAACCGTCCGGGTCGGGGCCGTCTCGGCCGTCCGGCCAGTATCCGCTGAACAGGTTCGACCCACGCACCACGATCTCGCCCGGGTCGCTGCCCGGACTATCCGGCGCCTCGGGCTCGAAATCGCGGCGGCGCTCCTCCTCGGCCCACTCCGAGCCCGGGGCGCCGGCGCGCCACACCTCATCCCCGCCGGCGCTGACCAGCCGCACCTCGACCCCCGGGATCGGCCGGCCAACGGAGCCGACCTTCGGAACCGGGCTCGCGAGCGTGGACGTGACGACCGGTGCGGTCTCGGTCAGCCCGTACCCGACCAGCACCGGGTGCCGGGTCGCTGCCGTGAACCGCGTCGCGGTGGCCGAGTCCAGCGGCGCGGCGCCGCACACCGCGACGCGTACCGACTCCATCGCCTCGCCGAGGTCCGGCAGCAGCGACCACCCGACGTACATCGCCGGGACGCCGATCACGACGGTGACCTGGTGTCGGGCGATCAGCCGCAGGGCGTCGGCCGGGTCGAACCGCTCCACCAGGACACCACTGGCGCCCTGGTACGCGACGGCGCCGAGTCCCGAGTTGAGGCCGTACGCGTGGAACAGCGGCACCACGAGCAGCGCCCGGTCTTCCGGGGCGAGCGCGGGCGGCTCGATGGCCTCGAGCTGGGCGTGATTGGCGATCAGGGCACGATGGGACAGCATCGCGCCCTTCGGACGGCCCTCCGTGCCGGACGTGTAGAGGAGCACCGCGAGATCCTCACCACCGCCCACGTCGTCCGGTCGCGCGCCGTCCGACTCCGGCAGGGCATCCACGTGTACGCCGCGGAGCTGTGGCAGGTCGCCGCGCAGGCTCTCGACGGCGGCGCAGACCTCCGGCGTACCGACGAGCACGCTCGCCGCGGAGTCGGCGAGTACCTGGCCGAGCTCGCGGGCGGTGTAGCCGGGGTTCATCGGCACGGCGACGAGGCCGGCCCGCAGGGCGCCGAAGAAGGCCGTCGCGAACTGCGGGGAGTTGGGCAACGCGATCGCGACGCGCGGGGGACGATCGCCGACGGGATCGAGCCGCAGGGCCCGGAGCGCCCTCGCCACGCCGTCGCACGCGGCGTCGACCTCGTCCCAGCTGAGCGTCTGGTCGTGCCAGATGAGGGCCGGACGGTCCGGCCCCGCGGCGGCGGCACGCCTGACATAGCCGGCGAGATTGGCCGGCCTCGATCCGACGGCGTCGGCGCCGCGCGGTTCCTGCACGGACGCTGAGTCTGGCACAGCCTCGCCCGCCGTGGCGGGCCCACTCACCGCCACGTGCACTTGCGCGTACGGCGTGTCGCGCTCCATCGGCGTGTCGGGCGTGTCTTCTGCGTGTCGAACTCCCCCAGCGCACAAGGTGTGCGACGCCGAAACGCCACGCGACGAAATACTTCTGCCTCTGTGTAACGGACTCCACACGCCTGGGTGATGTTGGCCCTATCATCACGACGGGTCGGCTCACCCCTTTTGCGCGGTGATTCCGGACCCCTCACCCCGAGGAGGCCCCTGTGCCCGGTAACGGACTGCCTCAGCACCTCACGCCGTTCTGTCGGTTTACGAGGTGCCCCGCCCCGCCTGGCGCACGCCTGGCCCCACGCGCCGTCGGCAGCTCGACGGTCGGGGCGAGCGCATGAGCGGGTACGAGCTGACGCACGAACCGATCAGCCCCGCGGTATACGCGGCGCGGATTGCCCTGATGGAGGGCCTCCGGCTCCTGCGTACCTCCATGACCGACATGCTCAGCCTCGGGGTTCGCGGCGACGGCGGCGCCAAGCGCACCCGCACCCGGCCACACACCAACGAGGCACCCACCCGGCACGCACCTGCCGGGAACGGGAGGCGAATCAACGGACGGCCGAGCGGCCCCGCCCGGCCGACCATGCCCGCCCAGCATGGTTCGGGCGACCGGCCGGCGAACGTCCCGCATATGCCCGCCCCGTCGGACACCGACACCGTCGTCCTGCCCGTCGTGCCGGTCGACGCCGAGCCGGCCGACCCGGACCGGCTGGCGGGCGGTCCGTCGAGTGGACCCCCCGGCCGGGCTCCGAGCGGCCATCCGGACCGGCCGGACCCGTCCCACGCGGCGGCCCAGGCGTGGTCGCTGGTCGAGCGGGCCCAGGGTGGCGACGTCGAGGCGTTCGGGCTCATTTACGACCGATACGTCGACACGGTGTTCCGGTTCGTGTACTTCCGGGTCGGTCACCGCCAGCTCGCCGAGGACCTGACCTCGGAGACGTTCCTGCGTGCGCTGCGGAGCATCGGCCGGTTCACCTGGCAGGGTCGCGACCCCGGCGCGTGGCTGGTCACGATCGCCCGCAACCTGGTGGCCGACCACTTCAAGTCCGGCAAGTACCGCCTGGAGGTAACCACCGGGGACGTTCTCGACGCGGACAGCGAGGATCGCGGTCCGGAGGGCAGCCCCGAGGCCGCGGTTGTCGACCACATCACCAACGTCGCGCTGCTCACCGCGGTCAAGCGGCTCAACCCCGAGCAGCAGGAGTGCATCGTGCTCCGGTTCCTGCAAGGCTTCTCGGTGGCCGAGACGGCCCAGGCGATGGGCAAGAACGAGGGCGCGATCAAGGCGCTTCAATACCGCGCTGTCCGGGCCCTCGCCCGGCTGCTGCCCGAGGGGTTGCAGCCATGACCGGCGTCCGCCATGACCGCGCCGACAGACCCGTAACCGACCGTGTCCGTCAGCCGTTTGTACGAATGCGACCGGCAATCCGCGCTCGGTCATTCCCGACCGGCGGATCGGCTGGTCTGGCCGCCGTGACCAGCGAGAGGAGGTGCTCACGGTGAATCCTGCGACCTCCCCGCGCCGGCGCATCGAGCGTTTCGCTCAGCTGCTCGAGGAGGCGAACGGCCGACGTCGTCACCACGTTCGTTCCCCGCTGGATGAAGAGCTCGCCGAGCTCGTCGCCGTGGGTCACCGGGTCGCCGCGGTGAATCCGACCGTCGAGGTCGACCCCGAGTTCCGCACCGGGCTACGCGCGATGCTGATCGCCACCGCGGAACGCGAGGGCATCGGCGTCACGGCCAAGAACGGCAGCGAATCCCGGTCGAGCGGCTGGCTCGGCCGCGCCGCGGCGAATCGTCGGACGGTCCGGCGGCCGGCCACGGGCGCCGGCCGTCCGGCTCCCGCGCCCAGCCGCGGCCGCGCCCGCGGAGCCATCATCGTCGCCGTCGCTGTCGGTGCCATCGCCGTCTCGGGCATGTCCACCGCGAGCGAGAACGCCATGCCCGGCGACGCCCTGTACGGGGTCAAGCGTTCGACGGAGAAGGCCCAGCTCGCCCTCGCCGGGTCCGAGGTCACCCGCGGCCAGCTCTACCTCCAGTTCGCCAGCACCCGGTTGGCTGAGGCGGAAATGCTCCGCGAGGACGGCGCCGCCTTCTCCGCCGCGCTGGGTGAGATGGACGCGGACACCCGCGCGGGCACGAAGCTGCTGACCACGGCCGCGGTCCAACGCCACGACGCGGCGGCGCTCGACGCGCTGACAAGGTTCGCGACCGTCCAGGGCGGGCGGATTCAAGGCGTGGAGCACGAGCTGCCCGCGGCCCAGCAACAGCGAGCGCGCGAGTCGCTGACCCTGCTTGCCGCGGTCAAGAAGCGCGCGGCCGAGCTGCGGCCCGTGCTGCGGTGTGGCACCTCCGGAACGGCCAGCGACGACTCACTCGGTCCGGTGCCAGGCCCCTGCGGCAACGCCGCGCGGCGGCCGATCGGGGCCGGCGCGACGAACAGCGGCGCGACGAACGCCGCAGCGCCCGGGACCCACGCCTCCAGCGGGGCGGTGCCCGACGCGGGCACCCCGACCGCCGCGCCCAGATCCGCCGGAGACGACGGGGGCGGCATCCTCGGAGCGATCGGACGATTCCTGGGTGGCCTGCTCGGCTGACCGTCAACGTATGCGGTGAAGGGCGCTGGCCTCGGTCGGGCGCCCTCATCGCGTCCGTCCTGCGTGGTGACCGCGCGTGCGCCCGTACGGTTACCCTCGCGGGGAGGTGTGTGCACGACCGGGCGGAGGGGAGGAGCGCGTCGTGGCCCGTAGCCGAAAGGTAACGGTCAGCACCGACCAGCTCGGCCACACCGCTGGCTGGGCGGCGGTCGAGCTGGAGGCCGCGCTCGTGGTGCCCCCGGATCTCACGGCCGCCGCCTTCTTCGACGTCGACAACACGATGATGCAGGGCTCGTCGCTGTACTGGTTCGCCCGCGGGATGGCCGCCCGCAAGTACTTCACGCCGGCCGACCTGGCCCGGTTCGCCTGGCAGCAGCTGCGGTTCCGGGTCATGGCAACCGAGCACGCGGGCGACATGTCGCAGACCCGAGAGCTCGCCCTCGCGTTTGTCGAGGGCTGGCGGGTGTCCGACATGGAGCGGCTCAGCCGGGAGATCTTCGACGAGCTGATGGCCGACCGCATCTGGCCCGGCACGCGCGCGCTCGCGGGCCTGCACCTCGCGGCCGGGCAGCGGGTGTGGCTGGTTACCGCCGCGCCGGTTGAGCTCGGCCGGGTCATCGCCGAACGGCTCGGCCTCACAGGCGCGATCGGCACGGTGGCGGAGGTACGCGACGGCACGTACACCGGTCGACTCGTCGGCGACCTGATGCACGGTGCGGCGAAGGCGAACGCGATCCGGCAACTCGCCGACGTCGAGGGCCTCGACCTCGATCGCTGCACGGCGTACAGCGACTCGGTCAACGACGTACCGATGCTCTCTGCGGTCGGGCACGCCGTCGCCGTCAACCCGGACAGCGCGCTACGACGCGAGGCCAGGGCGCGCGGCTGGGAGGTGCGGGACTTCCGCACCGGACGGAAGGCCGCGAAGGTTGCCGTGCCGACGGCGCTGGCGGCCGGCGCGCTGGTGGGCGCGGTGAGCGCTGGCGTGGCGCTCAACCGGCGCCGCCAGTTCCGGAGCGCCGGCCGGGGCGCCGGCCCCGAGCGGCGGAGCGCGTGAGCGGCGACCACGGGTTCGGCACCGCGCTCGGCGAGACGAGCGACGGGTACGCACCACGGCACTCCGACTCGGCCGTTCCCGCGGCCGGACGGCACCGGCGCGCGGCGCGGTTGCGCGCCGGCGGGCTCGTCGGCCTCGTCGTGGCGCTGGCCGCGTCCGGGGTGCTGCTCCTGACGTCCAATGCGAGGCCGCGCGCCACGGCCGGGGAACAGACGCTGGCTGAGGCCTGGCCGCATGCGAAGCAGGCGACGCTCGTCGGATTCGTTCCGGACGGCCCCGCGTACAGCCCGCTCTACTTCCTCGACACCCGCACGTCGGTAGGCACCGCGCCGAGCCGGGATGGTGAGTACATCCGCCTGCTGCTGCGCGGCCGTGACGGCACGCTGAGGGAGCTACACCGGCTGCCCTATCGGGATAGTCCGCAGTTCGGCGGGTTCACGCTGGCCGGTGACACGCTGGCCTGGGCCGAGTCGACGATCGGCCCGGAGGGCAGCGGCGCGACCCGCATGTGGGCAATCGACCTGGGCCCGGGCGGGGCCCCGCACGCGCTCACCTCCGACACTGGCGACGTCGCGTTCTTCAACTCCGATTACGACACGGTGATCGCCGACGGTCGGCTGCATTGGGTGGCCGTTGCCCCGAGCCAGGACCCGGTCACGGAGGCGCGGTCGGTCGCCCTGACCGGCGGTCCGGTCACCCGGCGCGATCTGGCCGGCGGCTGGGCCATGACGCGTTGGCCGTGGCTGGTCAGCGCGGGCGCCGGGCAGGCCGGACCGACCCGGCTGCACAACCTCGTGTCGGGCCAGGAGGTGACGATCGGCGGGCCGGCGACCGAACTTGTCACGTGCTCGCCCAGCTGGTGCCGCGCGCTGGTGCTCGCCGGCGATGGCAGCCCGAGTCGCACTGATCTCGTGCGACCCGACGGCACGGACCGTCGCCGCATCGCCGGATCGACGACGACCGCGGCTCTGATCGACGTCGCGGTGCTGGACCGGTTCGAGGTCCTGACCCGTGCGGGTGCGGAAGGCCCGCCGACGAGCAGCCAGGAGCTCCTGCTCTACGACGTGAAGCAGCGGCGTACCGTCCTGGTGGCGACCGCGGTCGGCATGGTGCTCTGCCGCGCGGGAGTGCTGTGGTGGTCGACCGGCGACAACGAGGCGCTCGCCTGGCACGTCCTCGACCTGCGGACGCTGCGGTGATCCGGTCCGTCGCGCTACGGAGCGAACGGGTCGGGGCGGCGCTCGAGCAGCCTGTGCAGCGTCTGCTGGATCGTCTCGCGTACCTGATCGGCGAGGTTGAACACCACCATCGGGTCGTCGGCCTGCTCGGTCAGGTGCGCGGTCGGGATGGGCGGGCAGAACTCGATCAGCCACTTGCTCGGCAGCGGGATCAGCCCCAGCGGGCCCAGCCAGGGAAAGGTCGGCGTGATGGGGAAGTACGGCAGCCCCAGCAGTCGCGCCAGCGGCTGGAAGTCGGCGAGCATCGGGTAGATCTCCTCGGCGCCGACGATCGCGACCGGGACGATCGGCGTCCCGGTACGCAGCGCCGCCGACACGAACCCGCCGCGGCCGAACCGCTGCAGCTTGTACCGGTCCCGGTAGCGCTTTCCGATGCCCTTGAACCCCTCCGGGAACACACCGACCAGCTCGCCCCCGTCCAGCAGCCGCTCGGCGTCGGGGTTGCACGCGACCGTGCCGCCCGACTTGCGGGCCAGCTCGGACACCAGCGGCATCCGGAACACCAGGTCCGCGCCGAGCAGCCGCAGGTGCCGGCCGAGCGGGTGCTCCTCGTGGATGGCGACCGAGAGCATCAGCGCGTCCAACGCGACCGTCCCCGAGTGGTTGCCGACGACCAGCCCGGCGCCGGAGGCCGGCAGGTGCTCGACGCCGACCACCTCGGTGCGGAACCAGTCCCGGTAGAGCAGTCGCCCGAGCGGATGGAACACCCGCTCGGTCAGCTCGCGATCAAAGCCGAACTCGTCCACCTCGTAGTCGCCGGCGAGGCGGCGCCGCAGGAACGCCAGCGCGCCGGCCACCCTTCGGTCCCACTTGTCGAGCGGTCCGTCGGGCACGGCGGCGTCGATCGGGGCACCGACGGGTCCGCGGCCGTTGCTCCGCGCCGGCGAAACGAGGCCGTCGTCAAGTGGAGGGCGTACGCCCAGGCGCCGCCCCTCGTCGGAGGTCACGGCGACATCTCCCCGGCGGCGCGACGGGCGACTCGGCCCATCTCACGCACCCGGCGAACGCCGTCGAGCACGCCCTGCTCCACGTCGGCGAGCCGCTCCGGGCGGATGACGGTGCCGCCGGCGTGGCCGCGAATGAAATCGTCGAACGCGGCGGCGGTCGTGCGCGGCGTGAAGCCGTAGTCCTTGATGAGGTGCGAGGTGTCGACGACGCGGCCGTGCACGAACAGGTCGACCTGGTCCAACCCGAAGTGCCCCACCCTGAGGTTCTTGGCTAGCCCGGCGACCGCCGACAGTCCGGGCTCGAGCACCGGAACCGCGATCCGGCCAGCCCGACGGATCGCCTGAGACAGGGAGAGCACGCCCGCGCCGGCCACGTTGAACGTGCCCGCGTGGTCCTCGGTGACGGATCGGTGCAGGATCTCCAGGGCGTCGTCGACGTGCACGAACTGCAGCCTCGGGTCGCGGCCGAGCACGGTCGGCACGACGGGCTGGGAGAAGTACCGGGTGAGGGTCGTTTCCGCACGCGAGCCCACAAACGGGGCGAATCGCAGCACGGTGACGATGACATCGGGGCGGCGGCGGCGGAAGCCGCGCACATACCCCTCCATATCAAGGATGTCCCGGGCGAACCCACCGCGCGGCAGCTCGCGCGGCTCGGTGTCCTCGGTGAAAACGGCGGGATCGCGGAACGACGCGCCGTACGCCGCGGTCGACGAGCGGACCACCAGCTTGCGCAGCCGCGGCGCCCGCTGGCAGGCCGCGAGCAGCTGCATCGTGCCGATGACGTTCTGCTCCTTCATCGCCGCGCGGCCGCCGTGCTGGTGGTCCGGCGACGTGCTGATCGCCATGTGGACGACCGCGCGAGCGTCGAGATCGGCGATGACCGTGGCGGCCGAGGCGCTGTCCGCGCGGACGTGCTCGACGTCGCCTAGGACGACGGCGAGCTCGGGGGGCGGCTCGACCGGGTCGAGCCCGATCACCCGATCGACGCGCGGGTCGGCGGCGAGCCGCGCGGCGACGTGCGCGGCGAGGAAGCGGCTCACGCCGGTGACGACGACCACCTGCGGCACCGGATCCGGGGCCTGGCGCGGCCGGCGCGCCGGCCTGGAATCCGGCCGGTCGGTCGCGCCGTTGCGGCGGTCCTGCGCGGCGGTCACGATGCTCCTGCCGATGATGGACGGGACCGGAGGGCAACTCGGGGCGGACGCGGGGGCGAGGGCCGGAGCGCCCGCCGGAGATCACTTGCCGAGGCGGCGACGCTGGACGCGGGTCTTGCGCAGCAGCTTGCGGTGTTTCTTCTTCGCCATGCGCTTGCGGCGCTTCTTGACCACCGAGCCCATACGACAGCCCTCTCGAAAACGTGCGGGTCGGGCCGGCAACCGCGGGTGCGCCGCCGGTGCCCGAGACGGACAGTAGACCGGCGACCCGGCCTGGACGGCAGGCGCATCGACGCGCGGGTCACGGTCGCGTTCAGGGTAGCCGGCGGGTACGGGCCCAACCAACGCACCCCCGACGGCCGGGCGCGCGGCGGCCGGCTACGCGGATTCGCGGAACGCCTCGCGAAGATACTGGTGCACGGCGTGCTCGGGCACCCGGAACGAGCGCCCCACGCGAACGGCGGTCAACTCGCCCGAGTGGACCAAGCGGTAGACGGTCATCTTGGAAACCCGCATGAGACTGGCGACCTCGGCGACCGTCAGGAACTTGACCTCGGCCAACCTGCCCTCGGACTGTGGTGATGCCATGGCTGTCAACCCATCAATCCCCGGCGCGTGCCGCCCCGGAGGGATGATCCGCGTCGAGGCAGGCAACGCGCGTGTTACTAGTACGGTAACGGGGCGGCTGTGACCGGCGCGATCCTTCCCGCCAAGTGATCATGGCGACCCGGGCACAGGAGATCATTCGGAGCGCAGGGCCTCGACTGGGTCGAGCCGGCCTGCGCGCTGGGCGGGGACCACGCCGAATACGATGCCGACCGCCGCCGAGACGCCGAACGCCAGCGTGAGCGACCACCAGGTGACCGCCGCGGGCACCGGGGACAGGGCGGCCACGAGCAGCGCTCCACCCACGCCGAGCGCCATCCCGGTGGTCCCGCCCAGCGTGGTCAGGAGCACCGCTTCGAGCAGGAACTGCACGCCGATGTCCCGCGGGCGCGCGCCGACGGCCTTGCGCAGGCCGATCTCCCTGGTTCGCTCGTGCACCGAGACCAGCATGATGTTCGATACGCCCACGCCGCCAACGAGCAGCGAGATGCCCGCGATGGCGGCGAGCACGCCGGTGAGCACTCCCAGGATGTCGCCGAGCACGCCCAGAATCTGCTCCTGTGTCACGGCGCTGAACTCGGTGTCGGGATGCCGCGAGGACAGCTCGTCGACGATCCGCGCACCGAGCTGGCTGATCTGGCCGCGGTCCGGCGCCTTGACGGCGATGCCGTCCACCCGCTGCGTACCGAACAGGCGGTGTGCCGTGGTGACCGGAATGTGCACCTCGTCGTCGCGGTTCACGCCGAGGCTCTGGCCGAGCGGGGCGAACACGCCGACCACCCGGAACCGGACGCCCGCGATGCTCACCTGCTGCCCGATCGGGTCCCGCTCGCCGAACAGCGACCGAGCCACGGCCGAACCGAGCACCGCGACGCGGCGGCCGGTATCCACATCGGAGCGTGTGAGGTACGCCCCGCGGGACAGCGCACGGACGAACACCGACGGCGTCGTCTCCAGGACGCCGAGCACGCTCGTGAAACGTGCCGCGGCGCCGGCGCGAACCGTCTCGCCGGACGTTACCGACACCGCGACCCGGGAACGGTCTCCGACGATTCGGGTCACGGCGTCCACATCGGAGAGTGAGAGCCGGGACACCGCCGGCGCGGAGCCGAAGTCGACCCGGCCGGGCACCACGATGAGCAGGTTCGAGCCCAGGCCCTCCACCTGCCGCTCGACCTCGCGCTTAGCGCCGGTGCCGATCGCGACGAGCACGACGACGGCCGCCACGCCGATGACGACGCCGAGCATCGTAAGTCCGCTGCGCAGCCGGTTGGTGCGCAGCGAGTCGAACGCGACCCGCCAGGCCTCCGCCAGCCTCACGGCGGACTCCCCGAGTGAGGGATGGGGCGCCACGGACCGTCGTCGGCCGACGGACCGGGCGCCCCACTGGGAGCGGATTCCACTATCGCCGATCCGGTGCCCTCGGTCGTAGGCACGATCATCCCGTCCCGCATGACGATCTGACGATGTGCCCGCGCCGCCACGTCGCGGTCGTGCGTGACCAGCACGACCGCGACGCCGACCGATTCGTTGAGCGACTGGAGGAGCGCAAGCACGGCTTGGCCGGTCACGGTGTCGAGGTTGCCGGTCGGTTCGTCCGCGAGCAGAACCGACGGCGACGTGACCAACGCCCGCGCGATCGCGACGCGCTGCTGCTCGCCGCCGGAGAGCTGGCTCGGCCGGTGCCGCAGCCGGTGCGACAGGCCGACCCGCTCGAGCATCTCGGTGGCGCGCGCCCGCCGCGTCCGCGCGTTCAGGCCGCGGTACACCAGAGGAAGGGCCACATTGTCCACAGCGGAGGTACGCGGCAGGAGGTGGAACGCTTGGAACACGAAGCCGATCGTCTCGTTGCGCAGCCTGGCCATCTCCGGCGGCCGCAGCCCGGCGACATCCCGTCCACCGATGACCAGGCGGCCGCTCGTGGCGCGGTCCAAGCCGCCCATCACGTGCATCAGTGTGGACTTTCCGGAACCGGACGGGCCGACGATCGCGAGGAAGTCCCCGACCGCGACGCTCAGCGAAACGCCGCGTAGGGCGTGGACCGAGACGCCGTCGAGCTCGTACACCCGGGTCACGCCGACCGCCTCGATCGCCGAACGCGAGGAGCCGGTCACTACGGCACCTGTTGGCCGACGTGTACCTGATCGGCCCCGCGCACGACGACCCGCTCGCCCGGCCGGACGCCGTCGACGATCTGCACCACGTCCCGACCCTGGACGCCCACGGTCACCTCGACCCGCTCGGCGCGGCCGTCCCGCACCAGCCAGACGGCGTCGTGACCCCCGCTGGAGAACACCGCCGCGGCGGGGACGGTCACCGCGGAGACGGCCTCGCGTACCCGCAGGTGGGCGACCGCGCTCATGCCCGGCCTCGGGATAGGGGCCGAGCGGCCGTCGGCGTATCGGCCCGGGCCCAGCGTGAGCCGCACCCGGTACGCGACGCCCCCACGCGCCGACGGTGTGGGCAGGACGTCGACAGTCCGCACCGTCGCGTCGTAGCTCGCGCCGGTGGCGGCATCCAGCTCCACCGACGCCCGTACGCCCGGCCGGACGAGCAGCACGTCGGTCTCGTCGACGTCCGCCAGGAGTCCCAGCACGCCCGTGTCCACAATGGTCAACACCGGGGTGCCCGCGCTGACCCGGCCGCCGGCTGGGACCGACCCATCGACGCCGGGCAACGCGGCACTCCCACCACCCACGGCTGCGGCCCCGGCCGCCGAGTCGATGCCGGCCACTCCGGTATCGGCTCCCGTGGCGCCGAGGAGGTCGGTCAGCGAGGCGGCGCCGGTGGCCGAGGCCGGTCCACCGAGCTGGACCACGCCCGCGATCGGGGCGCGCAGCGTCAAGGCATCCACAGTGGACTTTGCCAGCGCGTACGCCTGCTGTGCCTGCAGTCGCTGGGCTGCCGACAGCGCGCTCATCGCGGAGCTCAACCCGGCCACGCCGCGCTGAACGGCGCGGACCGCTTGGTTGGCCGCCCGGGCCGCGGCATCGTAGTGGCGCTCGGCGGCGGCCACCTGCGCCAGCAGAGCCTCACGCAGCGGTTGGTCGGCGATCCGCTCGGCGGCATCGCGCGCCCGCGCGAACGCATCCGCCGCCGCTCGGTCGGTGGACCGCTGCACCGCGACGAGGTTCACTCCGCCACCGCCGCCGCCGGCCCGAGACGCCGCGGCCAGCGCCTTCTTCGCCTGCGCCAACCGGGTCCGCGCCTCCGGGGAGGAGATCACGGCGAGGACCTGGCCGACGCGTACGCGATCACCCGCCCCCACGCGGAGCGACGCCAACGTGCCGTCGGCGGCCGCCGTGAGCGTCGCCGCCGCTCGCGCGGTGACCGAAGCCGGAGCGTCTACCACCTCGACGACCGAGCCCTGCGCGACGGTGCCCACCCCGATATCGCCGGACCTGTCGTTGCACGAGGCGGCGGTCACGGTCAGCGCGACGACGCCGGCGAGGGCAACGACGAGGGACGGCGGCGAGGGGGCGCGACGCACGCGGACCATGCTATGCCGGCCCCGACGCACGGCAGCCGGAGGCGTCGAGGCCGCGGCCGGCCGTCAGGCGGCCGATCGCACGTAGTCGGCGCAGTCCTCGGCGACGCGCGCCCAGTCGGCGTGTAGCTCGGTGTTCGCTGCGTCCGAAAGCGAGTAGCCACCGTTCACGACCAGGCCGAAGAAGCTCATCATCGTCGGCTGGCCGAACCTGGCCGCGAGACAGCGCAACGCGAGCATCGAGACGCCGTACCGGGCCGCCACCTGCCAGTCGGGTGTCGAGTCGGTGGGCTCGGCGACCTCGATGTCGCCATCCCATCCGTCATGCACCCAGCGCCGGGTCTCGTTGACCGAGTCGTACGCGGAGAACGGCCGGCCGAGCATCGCGACGTAGTCCGCGATCCCCTCGATCATCCAGAACTTCGCCGAAGTTCGAGCGCCCCGCAGCGTCGCCACGTGCGTCATCTCGTGGCGGAGCAAGTCGTCGAGGAACCCTAGGTCATGCTCGATCTCGGCGGCCCTGACTACGACGTCGATCCGGCTTCTGGAGACGGGAATCGCCTGGCCCACCGACCACTCCGGCTGGCCGCCGCCGTACCACCGCCGCCACTCCCCGGGACCGGCGTAGAAGATCCGGAAGCGGTCCGGCGCCGGATGCACGACGACGAAGGGCGCGACCACCCTCGCGGCCTTCTCGGCCTCTCGCAACAGCATGGGCAGGCGACCGGCGTACCGCGCCGTCGTCGCCACCACGGTGTGCGGGCCGAAGGCGACGCGAAGCTCGCTGACCTCCCATGGCAGCGGCCCGTTGTCGCTCTTCGTCGTGGTGCCGAGCTTCACGAGCAACGGCTTGCCCTTGCGCTCCACCCAGGTGGTGGAGACGTTGACGGAGTCGAGGCTGCAGTTGGCGACCGCGACGCAGTACTCCCAGGTCACCGGCACGACCCACTGCTTCTTGAGCCCGGACGGCCCCACCGGCGCGTCCACGCTGGCCGACCATCGCGCGACCTTCAGTGCCCGCAGCGACCGGAACCGGCGCTTGAGGTCGGCGACCGCGGCCGGCACGCCCGGGTCCGCGACGGCGAGGAAGCCCTTCTCGTCGCCCCGCCGCAGCGCGGCTGCCTGGTCCCTGAGCGCCGCGTCGATCCTGACGCGCAGCGCCTCGGCGGTCGGCGTGGACCGTGAGGCGGCGGCCGAACGCGCCGCGTCGGACGGCGCCGAGCCGGCGGTGCCCGGGTGGCCACGCTCGACGCGGTTGACCACAATGACGAGCGCGGCGGGCAGCCCACACGCCAGGAGCAGGGCGACCAGCCCGAGCGTGACCCAGAGAACCCAGACCCGCCGCCTCCGTGGGGCCGGGACCGGACCGGGCGGGTAGCCGTAACCGGGCGGCCCGGCCGGGTGCGGCTGGCCGCCCGGCGGCGGATACCCCGCGGGCGGGTAGCTCGGCGCCGGCCGGGGCTGGGCCGGTGGCTGAGGGTCCTGGCGTCCGGGCGGCCGTTGACTCTCGGGCTCCATCGAGGCCCACTCCTCCGGCGCCCGCGGCGCCGCCTCCCCATCGTCCCGCACGGGCGCAGGGTACGTGTCCCGCGGCGACGGCGCGAGCCCGTCCAGAGCTGACGTTGACCGACCGCGTGCCGCGGCCTACTTCTTCGACGTCAGCGCTCGCAGGAAGAGGCTCATATTCGCCGGGCGTTCGGCGAGCCGGCGCATCATGTAGCCGTACCACTCGGTCCCGTACGGCACGTATACCCGCACCGTGTAGCCCTCGCCGGCGAGCCGGCGCTGCTCGTCGGGCCGCACGCCGTACAACATCTGAAACTCAAACTCGTCGGGCGACCGGTCGAACCAGCGCGAGCGGTCCTCGGCGATGGCGACCAGTCGCGGGTCATGCGTGGCGATCATCGGGTAGCCGTGCCCGGACATGAGGATGTTCAGGCATCTGATGTACGACTTGTCGACGTCCAGCTTGGACTGGTATGCCACTGACTCCGGCTCCTTGTACGCACCCTTGCACAGCCGGACGCGGGAGCCGGTCGTGGCGAGCTCGCGGCAGTCCGCCTCGGTCCGACGGAGGTACGCCTGGACCACCGCCCCGGTGGTCGGGAAGTCCTTCCGGAGCTTGCCGAGGATCTCCAGGGTCGAGTCGGTCGTCGTGTGGTCCTCCATGTCGAGTGTGACCGTGGTCCCGGCCTCGGTCGCCGCGGCGCAGATCACCCGAGCGTTGTCGCACGCGAGCTGCTCGTCGAACCGCTGGCCGAGTGCGGAGAGCTTGAGGCTGATCTCCCCGGCCGGGGTGAGCTCGGCCTGGTGCAGCGCCGCGAGCAGTGCGAGGTATTCGTCCCGAATATGCGTGGCCTGCTCCGGGATCACCGTGTCCTCGCCGAGATAGTCGAGGGTGACCGCGAGCCCGTCGTCGGCAAGCTCCCGGGTCGCGCGCAGCGCGTCCTCCGTTGCGATGCCGGCGATGAACCGGCGGACGACGTCCCGGCTGATGGGGGCTGTCTCGACGAGCCGCTCGACCCGCGAGGAGCGGGCGGCAGCGAGGATCACCGATCGGAACATGTGCCGAGCGTAACGCCCACGCGAACGGACGGCCGGGCGGACGAGCCACCCACCGCCGCGGTCGACTACCGTTGTCGCGTGGACTTCGATGCGTACGCCCGGACCGCGGTTGACCTGGTCAACGCCCCGTTGCAGGACCTGGCCGACCTGCGTGCCGTGTTCCCGGCGGACAGCTGGATGCGGGACGAGGTCACCGAACGGGAGGTCGCGATCTTCCGCCGGGCGCAGAAGCGCCTGCGCGACGTCTTCGAGTACGGCACCTCGGGCCGGGACGCCGACACGGTCACCGAACTGAACGCGCTCCTCGAGGCGTTTCCGGTCCAGCCGCGCATCTCCGGCCACGACGCCGGCGACTGGCACATGCACGTCACCAGCCGTGGCGCCTCTGTCTCCGCCGACTATCTCGCCGGCGCGGTCTGGGGCCTGTCCGTCTGGCTGTGCGAGTACGGCAGCGAACGGTTCGGCGTCTGCGCCGACGAGCGCTGCGGCAACGTCTACCTGGACACGTCGTCCAACTGCTGCCGCCGGTTCTGCTCGGAGCGCTGCGCGACCCGGTCGCACGTCGCCGCACACCGCGCCCGCAAACGCGCCGCGACGGAGCTGACGTCGGTCTGAGCTGGGCCGCCGGACGGGACGCGTTACGGGCGTCCGCCGGGGGTTCCGGACGCCGTCGCGGCGCTCGCGTCAGCGAGACTCTTCCTGGCGAACGTGAGCGCCTCGGCCAGATCCGCCTCGCGCTCCGCGCGGCTGCCCGCCCGCCGGGTGGACACCTCGACCACCACCGCGCCGGTGAAGCCGCGGCCGGCCAGCGACGCCAGCAGCTCGCCGCACGGCTGCCCGCCGCGGCCGGGCACGAGATGCTCGTCGCGCCCCTCGCCCCGGCCGTCGCCGAGGTGGACGTGGGCGAGGCCGGCACCCATCGTGTCGGCCATCGCGAGCGCGTCGGACCGCGACGCCGCGCAGTGGGAAAGGTCCAAGGTGTACGCGTCGTAGCCGGTGACGGTCGGGTCCCAGCTGGGCACGTACGGAACGAATTCGCGGCCCGCCATGCGTACCGGAAACATGTTCTCCACCGCGAACCGCACGCCGCGGTGCTGGCCCTCGAGCCCGGACAGCCCGGCGTGGAAGCCGCGCGCATAGTCGCGCTGCCAGGTGAACGGCGGATGCACGACGACGGTGGTCGCGCCGAGCGTCTCGGCGAGCCCGGCCGCGCGACGCAAGCGCTCCCACGGGTCCGGGCTCCACACCCGCTGGGTGACCAGCAGGCACGGCGCGTGGACGGACAGCACCGGCACGCCGTAGTGCGCGGCCAGCCCGCGCAGCGCCCCCGCGTCCTGGCTGACCGCGTCCGTCCAGACCATCACCTCGAGTCCGTCGTAGCCGAGCATGGCGGCCATCTCGAACGCGGCCGCGGTCGGCTCCGGGAAGACCGACGAACTGGACAGGATCACCGGAACAGTCACGACAGTCAGGGTATCCCGGAGCGCTCACAACTCCAGGACGGGTGGATCGAGCTGGTCGAGACGGCGGAGGATGACTCCCTCGCGCAGCGCCCACGGGCATAGCTCGAGCGCGTCGATGTCGAGCCGGCGCATGACGGTCTCCGCGACGACGGCACCGGCGAGCAGCTGGTGGGCCCGGCGGGCGCTGACGCCATCGAGCTCCGACAACGCGGTCGGCGGGATCAGCCGGATGAAGCCGAGGACCTGCTCCAGACCGGTGCGGGTCAGCTGGCGAGGCGCCCACAGCCCCGCCCCGGACGGGGCAGCGCCCGCGAGGCGGGCCAGCGTGCGGAACGTCTTGGACGTGGCGACCGGCCGCTCCCAGCCCGCCTCCCGGAGCTTGGCCACCGCGGGCTCGATCAGCGAGTCGACGTACTCGATCAGCTCGTCCACGGACTCCGCCCTCGGCGGGCGGGTCGAGTCCTGGTCGATACGGAGGCGTTCGCGGGTCAGCCGGCCGGCGCCGAGCGGTAACGAGAGAGCCAGGTCGGGCTCCTCGTCGATGCCGGCCGCGATCTCGAGAGAGCCGCCGCCGATGTCCAGCACCAGCACCCGCCCCGCCGACCAACCGAACCACCGGCGCACGGCAAGGAACGTCCTGCGGGCCTCGTCCTCGCCGGTGAGCACCTCCAGGTCGACGCCGGTCTCCCGACGTACGCGGGCGAGCACGTCGGCCGAGTTCGACGCGTCCCGTACGGCCGAGGTCGCGAACGCCAGCAGGTCGTCGGTCTCGAGCCGGGCGGCGGCCTCCTTAGCCTCGGCCACGGCCTCGATCAACGCGTTGGCCCCCGTCTTGGTCAGGTGGCCGTTGCGGCCCAGTTGCTCGGCCAGGCGCAGCACGCTCTTCTCCGAGTACGCCGGCCACGGGTGCGCGCCGTGGTGGGCGTCCACCACGAGCAGATGCACCGTGTTCGAACCGACGTCGAGGACCGCGAGTCGCATGACCGAACACTATTGCGTCGCAGCGGGAATCCGCCGACACACCGGGCGTAGGCTGGCCGGGTGGCAAGCCGCAACGAGCTTCGCGTCCTGGTCGACGACCCGTCGGAACCCCGCAGCCGGGAGGTCGAGCTCGACTTTCCCCGGGAGTGGGTCGAGTTCGTCGACCCCGGGGACTCGGAACACGTCATCCGGGCCGACCTGACCTGGCTGCTGTCCAGCTGGACATGCATCTTCGGCAAGGGGTGCCACGGGATCCTGGCGGGCCGGGAAGGCGAGGGTTGCTGTTCGCACGGCGCGTTCTTCACGGACGCCGACGACGAGCAACGCGTACGCGGCGCGGTAAGGCGCCTCACGCCGATGACGTGGCAGCATTTCCGGCGAGGATTCAAGAACTACACCGAGATGGACTCCATCGACGGCAAGAAGCCGGCCCGGCGCACGGCGACCCTGCCCAACGATGGCCCATGTGTGTTCCTGAACGACGCCGACTTCCCGGGCGGCGGCGGGTGCGCACTGCACGCGCAGGCGCTGCGCGACGGCGTACACCCGCTGGAGTACAAGCCCGACGTGTGCTGGCAGCTGCCGGTCCGTCGCGACCAGGAGTGGACCAAGCGGCCGGACGGCACCAAGGTGCTGCTGACGGTGTTGACCGAGTTCGACCGCCGCGCCTGGGGCTCGGGCGGCCACGACCTGCACTGGTGGTGCACGTCCTCACCGGAGGCGCACGTCGGCCGCGAGCCGATGTACCGGTCGTACGAGCCGGAGCTCGTCGCGCTGATTGGCAAGAGGGCGTACGCCAAGCTCGCCGAGCTGTGCGCGGCCCGTGCCGCCCGCGGCCTGGTGGCGCCCCACCCGGCCTCCCGGACGCAGCCCTAAGATCCTAGGGTTCGAACTTGTAGCCCAGGCCCCGGACGGTGACGATGTACCGCGGCTGCGACGGCTCGGGCTCGACCTTGGAGCGCAACCGCTTGACGTGTACGTCGAGCGTCTTGGTGTCACCGACGTAGTCGGCGCCCCAGACGCGGTCGATCAGCTGGCCGCGGGTGAGGACCCGGCCGGCGTTGCGCAACAACAGCTCGAGCAGCTCAAACTCCTTCAGCGGGAGCTGCACGGCGTCGCCGTCCACGGTCACCACGTGGCGCTCGACGTCCATGCGTACCGGCCCGGCCGCGAGCGTCGGCGCGGATACGTCGACGGCGTCGCCGATCTGGCGGCGGAGCACCGCCCGAATCCGGGCGACGAGCTCGCGCGGAGAGTACGGCTTGGTCACGTAGTCGTCTGCCCCGATCTCCAGCCCGACCACCTTGTCGATCTCGCTGTCCCGCGCGGTGACCATGATGATCGGCACGGCGGAGCGCTGGCGCAGCTGCCGGCAGACCTCGGTGCCGGACATCTCGGGCAGCATGAGGTCGAGAAGCACGATGTCCGCGCCCGATCGGTCGAACTCGGTGAGCGCCGACGTCCCGGTCCCGGCGACCGAGACCTCGAAGCCCTCCTTGCGGAGCATGTACGACAGAGCGTCGGAGAACGACTCCTCATCCTCGACGACCAGTACGCGGGACAACTGACCCTTCCTTCCTCCGCACTAGCTGAGCGGCGCAAACGGGGCCCGGTCGGGCTCGATCTCAACCGATGGCGGTAGCGCGCCGGCGGCGTCGCGCGGACGCGCAGGCAGCCGCAGGGTGAACGTCGAACCCCTGCCGAGCGTGCTCGCCACGTCCACCCTGCCACCGTGGTTCGTGGCGATGTGCTTGACGATGGCGAGACCGAGGCCGGTCCCGCCGGTGGCCCTCGACCGAGCCCGGTCCGACCGGTAGAACCGCTCGAAGATGCGGTCGAGCTCGTGCGCCGCGATGCCGATGCCCTGGTCGGTGACCGAAATCTCGACGACCTCGTCGTCCCCACGTGTGGCCATCGACACCTTCGTCCCGGCCGGGGAGTACGCGATCGCGTTCTCCACCAGGTTGACGACGGCGGTGGCGAACTGGCTGTCGCTGCCGTACAAGGTCAGCCCCCGCTGGCCCGAGAAGCCGATCTCGATCTGCTTCGCCGAGGCCGCGGTGCGGGTCCGGTCCAGGACCTCGGTGATGACCCAGTCCACCTGGACCGGCTCGGGTGGCGGCAGGGGGTCGGCGCCCTGCAGCCGGGACAGCTCGAGCAGCTCGTTGACGAGCCGACCCAGGCGGGTGGACTCGCGCTGGATCCGCTCGGCGAACCGTCGGGCGGCCGCGACGTCCTCGCTCGCTTCGGGCGAGCCGGGCGAGCCGGGATCGGTCGCGTCGAGCAGCGCCTCGGCCAGCAGCTGGAGCGCACCGATCGGGGTCTTGAGCTCGTGACTGACGTTGGCGACGAAGTCGCGCCGCACCCGGGCCACCCGGTGTGCCTCCGTCACGTCGGCGGCCTCCACGGCGACGTAGCCGTTCGGAAGTCCGACCGCCCTCAGGTGTACGCCCAGCGGATCCTGGGCGCCGCCGGGGTGCCCCCGCGGCAGGTCCAGCTCGACCTCGCGGCGGACGCCGGTTCGCCGGACCTGCCCGGCGAGGGTACGGATGATCGGATGGGCCGCGACCGCTCCGGGGGCTGCGCCGGCGCGCAACAGACCCATCGCCCGAGCGGACGGATTCATGACCACGGGCGTGTCCTTGGGGTCGAGCACGACCACGCCTACGCGCAGGGAGTCCAGGCTCTTGCGTCCCAGGCCGGACGGCCGGGTCTTCTCCTTGGTGATGGCGCGCCTCCCGTTGTCGCCGCTCGCCCCGTCCAAGGCCCGGGGCGGGCCGCCCACCGGACCATTCGCGGCGGTGGACCGGACGCGCCCAGAGCGCAGAAGCAGCAGGCACCCGAGGACGCCTACCGCCAGACCAGCGGCGAGACCGCCGGCCACGCCAACGATGACCGCCCACTCCACGAGGCGATCGTAGGTCTATTGTTAACCTTCCGACCTCCCACAACAGGACAAAACCGGCGGCCTTCCTGCAATGTTCACCACTCGGCCCGGCCTCGTTCACCGCAGTTCACCGGCGGGCCGCCACGCCGCCATACCGTGGGCTCGGCAGCCCTCGACCCGTCTGGGGCACGACCGTCAGGATGGGCTAATGCGCGAAGAGTTCCGCGCCGATCTTCTCGAGGTGGGTCGTCTGCTCGTCTCCATGGGCGAGGCGGTGCAGACCGCGATGCGGCACGCGACGGTAGCGCTGCTCACCGCCGACCGCCTCGCGGCGGAGACGGTGATCGCCAACGACCACGAGATCGACGAACTGGACCGCACGGTGGAGGACACGGTCTATGACGTCCTCGCCCGACAGGCGCCCGTCGCCTCGGATCTGCGACTCGTGGTGACCGCGCTGCACATCGCCGCCGACCTCGAGCGCATGGGGGATCTCGCGGACCACGTGGCGAAGACGGCCCTGCGCCGGCACCCGTCGCCGGCGGTACCCGCCGAGCTGCGCGGCGTCGTCGGGCAGATGGCGGAGGTCGCGGACCGGATGGCGGCGAAGATCGGCAGGTGCCTGTCCACGCAGGACGTGGTCGTGGCGGCCGAGCTCGACCGCGACGACGACGCCATGGACGAGCTGCACCGCCAGCTGCTCTCCATCCTGCTCGGCGACGACTGGCCGTACGGCGTGGAGACCGCGATCGACGGGGCGCTGCTCGGCAGGTTCTACGAGCGGTACGCCGACCACGCCGTGAACGCCGGCCGGCGCGTCATTTACCTGGTCACCGGGGAGACGCAGCCGGCGTAGGTGCTGGCACCCGCCCCCGCACGCCGCCCGCAGGTCACCTGCCCTGGTTCGCCACCGCCGCGGCCGCCTCGGCCGCCGCCTCCGGGTCGAGATACGTCCCGCCGACGGTCAGCGGCCGCATCGTGGCGGGATCGAACTCGTACCGCAACGGCATCCCCGTTGGGATGTTCAGCTTCGCGATCGCCTCGTCCGAGATCTGGTCCAGATGCTTGACGAGTGCCCGCAGCGAGTTGCCGTGCGCGGAGATCAACACCGTCTGGCCCGTGAGCAGGTCCGGGATGATCGCGTCGTACCAGTACGGCAGCACACGCACGACGACGTCCTTGAGGCACTCGGTGCGCGGCATCAGCTCGGGCGGCAGCTGGGCGTACCGGGGATCGCCCTCCTGGGACCACTCGTCGCCATCCTCGATCGGCGGTGGTGGCACGTCGTACGACCGGCGCCACAGCATGAACTGCTCCTCGCCGTACGCCTCGAGAGTCTGCTTCTTGTTCTTCCCCTGCAGCGCGCCGTAGTGCCGCTCGTTCAGCCGCCACGACCGGCGCACCGGAATCCACTGCCGGTCCGCGACATCGAGTGACAGCTCGGCGGTGCGGATCGCGCGGCGCTGCACGCTCGTATGCACGACATCGGGGAGCAGCCCGTGCTCGCGCAGTAGCTCGCCGCCGTGGCGGGCCTCCGCCTCACCCTTGGCGGACAAGTCGACGTCCACCCAGCCCGTGAACAGGTTCTTCGCGTTCCACTCGCTCTCACCGTGCCGGAGCAGCACCAGAGTCCCGACGGTCATGCCAGACATCCTGCCGCAGCCACGATGCCTCCTCGCGGCCTGGTCACGGGTGACCACCACCTGCCGCCACGCCCGAGGCACCCCGTCGGCCGCCCACCCCAGGCATATGCCGCATGAACCTTTGCTCTGCTTCCCCGGGGGATACACCCACCGATGGAGGCCCCACCTCATCCTTGTGGCGTATCGCCCAAGGAAGCAGAGCAAAGGATGTCGACACACCATCCCCAGGTCGGTTGGACGAGGCTCGCCACGGCACCGCCAGCGGGGCTAGCTCTCGGTGACAATCCCCTCGGCCAGCAGCACGTCCGCGTCCTGGATCCGCAGCTGCGCGAGGACCTCGCGGGTGTGCTCCCCCGGATACGGCGGCGGCAGCCGGGGCGGCCCGGTTGGCGTGGCATAGAACCGGGGCGCCGGCGCGGCCTGCCGCACACCATGCGCCTCGATGAACGTGCTCCGCGCCGCCAGGTGAGGATGCCCGGGTCCGTCGTGGCCGGCCGCCTCGCGCAGCGACAGCACCGGTGCCACGCAGGCGTCGCTGCCCGCGAAGACGGCCAGCCATTCATCTCTGGTACGCGTGGCGAGCCGCGCCGCGATCGCCGCGTGGAGCCGCGGCCAGCCGGCGACGTCGTACTGACTCGGAGTCTGCTCGGGATCCAGCCCGAGCCGGGCCACGAATTCGGCGTAGAACTTGGGCTCCAGCGGCCCGACCGCGAGGTGCCGGCCGTCGGCGGTCTCGTAGACCCCGTAGAACGGCGCGCCACCGTCGAGCAGGTTCACCCCGCGCTCGTCCCGCCACAGTCCACTGTGGAGCAATCCATACAGTTGGGTGGCGAGCAGCGCGGCGCCGTCGATGATGGCCGCGTCCACGACCTGGCCGGTTCCGGTGTGCTGGGCTGACCAGAGCGCGGCCAGCACGCCGGCCGCG
Source organism: Micromonosporaceae bacterium (assembly GCA_036506795.1). Lineage (GTDB taxonomy): Bacteria > Actinomycetota > Actinomycetes > Mycobacteriales > Micromonosporaceae > DASXRC01. Next base: position 16,529 of record DASXRC010000084.1, on the reverse strand, counting down.
AGCAACATCCCACCGCCGCCGTAGTCGCCAATCAGGTTGAGCGGCGGCACGGGCGGCCCACCCGACGGGCCGATCGCGTGCAGCACACCGCTGACCGCGAGGTAGGCGATGTCGTGGCCGGCGGTTCGTGCGAGTGGACCGTCCTGCCCCCAGCCGGTCATCCGGCCGTACACCAGCCGTGGATTCACCGCGTGGCAGTCGGCCGGACCCACGCCGAGCCGCTCCGCGACCCCGGGCCGGAACCCCTCGATGAGTGCGTCCGCTCCGGCGACGAGGGCCCGCACGACTTCCGCGCCGCGCGGCTGCTTCAGGTCGACCGCGATCGACCTCTTGCCGCGGCCCAGCAGGTCGTGTCGCGCGTCGCTGGGAACAACGGATCCGCCGGGAACCGCCGACCCGATCGGCCGATCCACCCGTATGACGTCCGCGCCGAGGTCAGCGAGCAGCATGCCGGCGAACGGTGCGGGGCCGATGCCGGCGAGCTCGATGACGACGAGCCCATTGAGCGGGCCGCTCACGATGCATCGCCCGAAGCCTCACTGGGACCACACGGCGCGGCGCGGCTGCTCATGTGTGGACCTTAGACCGATGGCCGTTGCGCCGGCGGTGGCGGGCGACGCTCACCCCCGTCAACGTCGCCCGCTCAACCGCCGGTCTGGAGTGACGATCCGTCACCCATCCCCCAAGCGATCACGCTAGTTCTGGCGACTTCGGCGACACAAGCGAAATCCATGTCTCCACGGTCACACTGCGATCGTCGTCACTGTGCCGGTCGCGGCTCCCCGAACAGGTGCGCGAAGGCCGCGAGGTTGGCGGTCGACTCGCCACGGGACACCCGCCAGTCCCACTCGCGCCGGATGGCCGAGCCGAAACCAATCTCGAGCATCGTGTCGAACGACTCGTCGGCGTACGTGAGCACCGAGCCGAGCAAGCGATCCAGCTCGTCGGCGTCGAGACCGTTCAGCCCGGCCCGGCCGGTCAGGTAGACATCGCCCACCGCGTCGGTGGAGAACGCCACCCCGTACATCCGCGCGTTCCGCTGCAGCAGCCAGGACCACAGCTCCTCGCGTCGCTCGTCGGGTTGGCGCATCACGAAGGCCTCGATGCGCAGCGAGTGCTCGCCGACGATCAGATTGCAGATCGTTTTGAGCTTGTGCGTTCCGGGCAGCGTGACGGCGTACGAATATTCGCCGGTCGGCTCGCAGGCCAGCCCTCGCTCGGCGCATACCGACTCGACGAGCCCAGCAACCTCCGCCCGGCTCATAGCACGCCCGCGCTGAGCGCAGCCGCGTCGTCGGCGAACCGCTCCGCGATCCGACTCCGGTTCTCGGCCACGGCCTCACGGTAGACGGCCAGCAGCCCAGACGCCGTGCGAGCCCACGAGAAATGCCGGGCATGCTCGACGGCTCCGCGCGCGAGCCGGTTGCGGTGGGCGGGGGCGGCGAGCAGCCCACCGAGCACGCGGGCCCAGTCGGCCGGATCGTGCCCTTCGACGAGTACGCCGCTGGCGCCGTCGCGTACCGCGGTGACCAGGCCGCCGACGGCGGCCGCTACCACCGGAGTACCGCAGGCCTGTGCCTCGAGGGCGACGAGACCGAACGACTCGTTGTAGGACGGCACGGCGACCAGATCGGCCGCGCGGTACAGCTCGGCGAGGTCCGGTCCGGCCTGCGGCGGTAGGAACCGCACGGATCGGCCGAGATCGAGCGAGGAGGCGAGTTCGATGAGCCCGTTCGGCCGGTCCAGGCCGGTGCCGCTGGGCCCGCCGACGACGACCAGCGTCAGTGCGCCGGCGAACTCGGGATCGCCGGCTCGCAGCGCGGCGGCGGCGCGCAGCAGCACGTCGGGCGCCTTCAGGGGCTGGATCCGGCCTACGAACGCCACGATGTACCCCCGTTCCGGCAGACCGAACCGGCGGCGGGCCCGTAGCCGGGCCGCGGCCTCGGACCCGGCGGCGGGTGGCCGGAAGCGGTCGAGGTCGACACCCGGCTCGACGACGGCGACCCGGTCGAGCGAAGCGCCGTACATGTCGATCAACTCGCGGGCCTCCGTCGGCGTGTTCGCGACGAGCCGGTCGGCCTCGGCGACCACCTGCTCCTCGCCGATCACGCGCGCCTTCGGCTCGGGGCGGTCGCCATCCGCCAGCCGGCGGTTCTTGACCTTGGCGAGGGTGTGCGCGGTGTGTACCAGGGGTACGCCCCAGCGATCCTTGGCCAGCCAGCCGACCTGGCCCGACAGCCAATAGTGCGAATGGATCAGGTCGTAGAACCCCGGCGGGCGGGCGGCCTCGGCCCGCAACACGCCGTTGGTGAACGCGCAGAGCTGGGCGGGCAGGTCCTCCTTGGAAAGCCCCTCGTACGGGCCGGCGGTGACCTGCCGGACGTGCACGCCGGGGGCCATCTCGACGGCCGGCGGCAGCTCGCTCGAGGTGGCCCGCGTGAACACCTCGACCTCGACGTTCGCCTCGGCGAGCCGCCTGGCCACCTCGACGATGTAGATGTTCATGCCGCCGGCGTCCCCGGTGCCGGGCTGGTCGAGCGGCGACGTGTGCACCGAAATGGTGGCGATGCGCCGGAGAGTCGGCCATTCCCCGCCACGTTGCCGGATTACGCCAGATCCGCCAAATCGCGCCACCTCGGCTCCTTTCACCACGGAACAGGCCGCATCTGGGCGGCGAGCCATGCGGATCAACCAATGCGCCGCCGGTCATCTTCCCGCGTACGGGGGAGCGCACACCCACACCCACGGTCCGGGTGACGAGTGTCTCCCACGATGCGGCGCGCGCCACCGGCGTCCGGCATCATCGGGGCATGTCGCAGACGCCGATCGCCATCGTCACCGGGGCCTCGAGCGGGATCGGGGCCGCCACCGCCCGCCGCCTGGCGGGCGGGGGCTTCCACGTGGTCGCCGCGGCCCGGCGGGCCGAGCGGCTGACCGAACTCGTCGGCGAGATCGCCGCGGGCGGAGGGGCGGCCACCCCGGTGACCTGCGACGTCACGTCCGACGAGTCGGTCGCCGGCCTGGCCGCCGCCGTGGCCGGGATGGACGGCCCGGTCACCCTGCTGGTCAACAACGCCGGCGGGGCCCGCGGCGCCGACCCTATCGAGAGTGGATCGGTCGCCGACTGGCAATGGATGTACGACGTGAACGTGCTCGGCACATTCCGGGTCACCCAGACCTTTCTGCCGGCCCTCGAGAAGTCCGGCGCCGGCACGGTGGTCGTGCTCAGCTCCACCGCCGGCCTGATCGTGTACGAGGGCGGGGGCGGCTACGCCGCCGCCAAGCACGCACAGACAGCGCTAGCCGAGACGCTGCGGCTGGAGGTCAACGGGCGGCCGATCCGGGTCGTGGAGATAGACCCGGGCATGGTGCGCACCGAGGAGTTCGCGCTCGGCCGCTTTGGGGGCGACCGGACCAAGGCGGACGACGTCTACCAGGGCGTGGCAGAGCCGCTGGTCGCGGAGGACATCGCCGACTGCATCGCCTGGTGCGCGACGCGGCCGCACCACGTCAACATTGACCGGCTGGTGGTCCGCCCGCTCGCGCAGGCCGCCCAGTACAAGGTGCACCGGGTGCTCTGATCACGGCGGCGGTACCCGGCGTGGATATCAGTCGATAGCCGTCGCCAGCATCGCGGCGAGCGCGGTCACCGCCTCCGCCGCGTCGTCGCCGGTCGCGCGCAGAACAACCGTGGTGCCGGCGGTCGCACCGAGCGCCATCACACCGAGTACGCCGCGCGCGCTGACCGTTCGCTCGCCGTACGAGATCTCGATCTCGGAGGTGAACCGCGTCGCTGCCTGAACGACCTGACCGGCCGGCCGCGCGTGTAGGTGGACGGGCAGCACCACCCGGGCCTCAGAACTTGCGGGCATGCCGCGCCTCCTCCGCCGCGGCCACCACGGCGGCGAGGTCGGCGCCGCTGGCCGCTATGACCGCGGCAGCGACCGCGCCCTCGACGAACGGGGTATCGACCAACACCACGTTGGGGTCCGGGTGATCCGCCAGCACAGCCCGTGCGGTCAGCACCGAGCTGCCCAGGTCGGGCAGCACGACGACACCGGAGCCGTGGTCGGCGCGCTTGACCGCGGCGGCCACGAGGTCGTAACTGGTGCCCAGCCGGCCGTCGTCCGTCCCGCCGGCCGCCTCCACCGGCAGGCCCTCAGCCGCCACCTGGAGCAGCAGCGAGCGCAGGCCGGCAGCCAGTTCGCGGCTGTGCGAGACGAGTACGATGCCCACGGATCTCGTCATGAACGCAGATGATAGATTCAGAAACGCTGTTCGGCAATAGCGAACGGAGGACGGACCGCATGGTGCAGTCGGTGGCCCGCGCTATCGAGATCCTCCGCGTACTCGGTAGCTCGGCGCGCGGTGCGGGCGTCACCGAGGTCGCCGAGCGCCTCGGGGTGGCGAAGCCGACGGCGCATGCCCTGCTCCGCACGCTCGAGGCGGGCCAGCTCGTCTCGCAGGACCACGAGACCGGCAAGTACCGCCTCGGCCCGGCCCTCCTCGAGCTCGGCAACGCGTACCTGGAGACACACGAGCTGCGGGTACGGTCGGTCGCCTGGGCGGACGGCCTGGCCAACCGGGCCAACGAGGCCGTCTGGGTGGGGGTGCTCTCCCGCGATCATCTGCTGGTCGTCCACCACGCGTTCCGGCCGGAGGGAGCCGTCCAGATCCTCGAGGTGGGCGCCGTCCTGCCGTGGCACACGAGCGCACTCGGCAAGGCCATCGCCGCGCACCTGCCGGAGTTGGCGCTCGCGACGCTCCTGAACGGACCGCTGCCCGCCCTGACCGGCGCCACCATCACGGACCCCCATGCGCTATCCGGGCAGCTCGAGACCGTTCGGAGCAGCGGGTACGCCGTCGAGGACGGCGAGGCGGCCATCGGTGACGCCGGGATCGCGGCGCCCGTCTTCGACCACACCGGCGACCCGGTGGGCGCCATCGGCGTGGTCGGTCCGGTCGAGCGCCTGCTCGACGCGCCGACGAGGGATGCGCTCGCGGTCGCCGTGCGCGAGACAGCCCGGCACCTGTCGCGCGACCTCGGAGCCTCCCGACCGGCCGCCCGTCGCTGGGTGGCCGCGGCCTCCTGACCTTCCAGCGCCGATCTTGCAGTTGTGGTGCGCCGCATACGGCCCGAGACGGGTAAAACCGCCTACCACGACTGCAAGATCGCCGGAGGTGAGACCCTTGACACACGCCCGCGCCTGGGGCTACCGTCCGAACACCATTCGGTAATACCGAACGCCGTTTGGAATCAGTCCCGTGTCGTAGCGGAGGAGGTGTGCCTGGGCGGCGTACCCGCTCGGGCGCTAGGCATGGCAGAAATCTCGTACCCACAGAAGCTTCTCGCCGAGGTCATCGGCACCGCACTGCTGGTCTTCGTCGGGGTCGGCTCCGTGCCGGCCACCCTGATCGTCGCCGGGGACGCGCCGTTCACCATGGCGCAGCTCGGCATGATCTCCTTCGCGTTCGCGATGATCGTCGTCGCGCTCATCTACGCGATCGGCCACGTCTCGGGCTGCCAGATCAACCCGGCGATCACCGTGGCGCTCGCGGTGACCGGAAAGCTGCCGTGGCGCGACGTGCCCGGCTACATCGCCGCCCAGGTCGGTGGCGCGACCCTCGGCGCGGCGTCCATCATCGGGGTACTCGGCGGAAAGGCTTCCGATGTCGGCCTTGGCGTGGCGGCGTACGGCCAGGGGGTGGGCGCTGGACAGGCCTTCTTCGCCGAGGCGCTCGGCACGTTCATCCTGGCGTTTGTGGTGTTCGGAGCCATCGACCGCCGGGCGCCCGGCGGATTCGCCGGGCTGGCGATCGGCCTCGCCGTCTTCGCCGCGATCATCCCGGTGGCGCCCGCGACGGGTGCCTCGATCAACCCGGCCCGCACGTTGGGCCCGATGCTCGTACAGCAGATCGCCGGTGGCACGGTGCACTGGAACCAGCTCCCCGTATACCTGATCGCGGAGTTCGTCGGCGCGACCGCCGCCGGGCTGGCCTACGGTGTGGTCGCCACCGCCCGCGCGGCCGCCCGCCAGACCGTCCCGGCGCAGCCTCAGGTCACCCCCGAGCCGGAAGGAGTCCGCTCGTGAAGAAGTTCATCAACCACCCCGACGACGTGGTCAGAGAGGCCCTCACCGGCCTCGCCGCGGCCCATCCCGAACTGCGAGTCGATCTCGAGCAGCAGATCGTCGTACGCGGGGACGCCCCGCGCGCCGGCAAGGTCGGGCTCGTCTCCGGCGGCGGTTCGGGCCACGAGCCCTTGCACGGCGGCTTCGTCGGGCTGGGCATGCTCGACGCGGCGTGCCCCGGCGAAGTGTTCACCTCCCCGGTGCCCGACCAGGTGCTCACCGCCACCAAGGCGGTCGACGGGGGCGCCGGCGTCGTGCACATCGTGAAGAACTACACCGGCGACGTGATGAACTTCCAGATGGCCGCGGAGCTGGCCGACGACGAGGGTGTCGACGTACACACCGTCCTCGTCGACGACGATGTCGCGGTGGAGGACTCCACGTGGACCGCCGGTCGCCGCGGCACCGGCGCGACGCTGATCGTCGAGAAGGTCGCGGGCGCCCTGGCCGAGTCCGGTGCGGCCGCGGAAGCGGTAGCCGCGGCCGGCAGTCGGGTGAACGAGGCCAGCGCCTCCTTCGCGGTCGCCCTGACCGCGTGCACCACGCCGGCGTCCGGCAAGCCCGGCTTCGACCTGCCCGACGACGAGATGGAGGTCGGCGTCGGCATTCACGGCGAGCCCGGCCGCCGGCGCGAGAAGCTCCGGCCCGCCAAGGACATCGTCCGGATCGCGATGGACGCCATCCTGTCCGCGAACCCGCTCGCCGCCGGCGACGAGACCATCCTCGTGGTCAACGGCCTCGGCGGTACGCCGTTGATCGAGCTCTACCTGCTCTACGGCGAGGTGGCGTCCGTGCTCGACGCGGCCGGGGTACGAGTCGCACGCAGCCTGGTCGGCAACTACGTGACCAGCCTCGACATGGCCGGCATGTCGGTGACGGTTTGCCGGGCGGACGCCGACATCCTCAAGCTGTGGGACGCTCCGGTACGCACGCCCGCGCTCCGCTGGGGAGCGTAGGCACGCGGATACGCAGGAGGTCGCCGTGAACATCGCGCTCGCCCGCTCGTGGATCGCCGCCGTCGCCGCCGCGGTCGCCGAGCAGGCCGACTACCTCACGCAGCTGGATTCGGCGATCGGGGATGCCGACCACGGGGTCAACATGAACCGTGGCTTCACCGCCGTGGTCGCCGTACTGGCGGACGCCGAGCCGGCCAGCGTCGGCGAGGTGTTCATGCGGACCGGCGGCACGCTGGTGTCGCGGGTGGGCGGCGCGTCCGGTCCGCTCTACGGCACGGCGTTCCGGGCGATCGGTAAGGCGTTGCCCGCCGAGTCCACCGTGGACGATGCGGCGCTGGCCCGGGGGCTGCACGCCGGGCTCGAGGCCGTACAGAAGCTGGGCGCCGCCGTGCCCGGGGACAAGACCATAGTCGATGCGTACGCCCCCGCGGTCGCGGCGTTCGAGAAGGAGCTCGACGGCGGCCTGCCGGCGGCCGCGGCGGCCGCGGCCGCCGCGGCCGCCGAAGGGATGCGCGCGACGACGGCACTCCAGGCACGCAAGGGCCGCGCCTCGTACCTCGGTCCACGCAGCGTCGGCCACCAGGATCCCGGTGCGACCTCGACCTGGCTCATCTTCCGGGCGCTCGCCGACGTGACGGGCAGCGGCGTCAGAGCGAGCAGTTGACCAGCACGGGCTCCGGGTGCAGGGCGACGCCGAACCGCTCGCGTACCCCGTCCCGGATCTCCGCGGCGAGCGCGAGCAGCGACTTCGTCGTGCCCGTCCCGCGGTTGGTCAGCGCGAGCGTGTGCTTGGTCGAGATGGTCACATCGCCCGGGCCGTGGCCCTTGCCGAAGCCGGCTCGCTCGATCAGCCAGGCGGCGCTTACCTTCACCGTGCCGTCCCGGCTCGGCCACGCCGCCGGCTCCCCGAAGCCGTCGGCACGCGCCCGGAGGTCGCGGTACGCCGCCGTGCCGAGCACCGGGTTCGTGAAGAACGAACCGACTGAGTAGGTGTCCGGGTCGGCCGGGTCGAGCACCATGCCCTTGCGGGTCCGCAGGGCCAGCACGGCTTCCCGGGCGCGCGCCAGAGGCACCGGGTCGCCCGTTTCGACGCCGAGCACACGGGCGAGCTCGGCGTACCGGATCGGGGCCGACAGCGGCGTGCGGGCCAGCCGGAAGTCGACGGATAGCACAACCCAGCGGTCGGCGTACTTGAAGACGCTGCCGCGATAGACGAAGCCGCAGTCGGCCGGCGCGAGGGTGACCACCTCGTCGGTCAGCCGGTCGTACACCTCGACAGCCGTGATCGTCTCGGCGACCTCCTGCCCGTACGCCCCGACGTTCTGGATCGGCGTGGCACCCGCCGAACCCGGGATGCCGGACAGACACTCCACTCCGGACCAGCCGGCGGCCAGGGCCGCGCGCACGACCTCGTCCCACGGCTCTCCGGCCTCGACCCGGACGGTCACCGAGCCGCTGTCCTCCGCCAGGACACGCAGGCCACGGGAGCGGATCAGTACGACCGTGCCGGGGAAGCCCGCGTCGGAGATCACGACGTTGCTCCCGCCGGCGAGGACCAGCACCGGCTCCCCTCGGCTGGCGCAGCGCCGAACTGTTTGTACGATCGTGTCCGGGTCGACCGCCGGCACCAGTCGGCCGGCCGGCCCGCCGAGGCGCAGCGTCGTGTACGCCGCGAGGGAGCCCGCCGGGGCCCGCGCGGCGACAACCGGGGAGTCGGCGCTAACGTCTGGCACGCCCCTCACCCTAGGCTGGAGGTGCGCGGATCCAGCCACCGGCGTGGTCGGCCCGCAGGAGGATGGGGATGAGCAGGCTCCACCACGGCACGAAGGACTTCTGGTTGGGCGCGCTGCGCGCCGACGGCCCCGCATTTCGTGCCGCCGCGGCGGAGGCGCCGCTCGACGCGCCGGTGCCATCCTGCCCAGGCTGGAGCGTGCAGGATCTCGTTCACCACCTCGGCAGCATCTACCGGTGGGTTGCGTCGCACGCCGGCCGAGGGGTCACGGATCGGCCGGACCCAAGCCCCAGGTCCTTCGAGGGCCTGCCGACCGGAAGCGCCGCGCTGGGCTGGTGGGACGAGCAGTACGCCCGGCTGGTCGAGTTGCTCGATGGTCTCGATCCGGAGCTGCCAGCGTGGAACTGGGCGCCGCAGACCAAGAAGGCCGTGTTCTGGCACCGCCGGATGGCCCATGAAACCTCGGTGCACCGGTGGGACGCCCAGATGGCACTGGGCCACGCGGAGCCGATCGAGGCCAAGCTCGCGGCGGACGGCGTGACGGAGGTGCTGGACACGTGGCTCCCGGCGGGGCGCCGCCGCGGCCCGCGCGACCGTGAGGGCGTGGTCCACCTCGTCGCGACCGACGCCGAGCAGGAGTGGTACCTCCGGCTGCGCGACGGGGGCGTCGCACTCCTGGACACGGACACGATCCTCGACACCGACGACCACCACACCCGCACGATGGCCGTCGGCACGGCCAGCGACCTCGTGTTGGCGATGTTCGGCAGGGTGCTGTTCGAGGTGCTCGACGTGACCGGCGACCCCAGCCTCCTGGAGTGCCTGCGCACGGGCTGACCCCCCGCTTCGATCTCCGTCGATCATGGACTTGTTGCCATACTTCGATCTCCGAGGCACGACAACAGCTCCATGATCGACGCGGAAATCCATGACGCTTCTATGTGTGTGGTGATCGGGCCCGGGGCTCGTGATCCGCTCGGTTGTGCGCTGGCGATCTTGTGGGTGACTCTTCGCCGATCTGGCCGCCTGCGGGTGTGCCTTGCCATGACCCGTCCCCACGAGTCGCCGGCGCCGGCCCGGCCCACCCTGCTGGCCTGATCAGAAGCCTGTCCGTGCCGTGGCACGTGACTCATCACAGATGTGCCGCACCGGTGACCTGCTTTCCGGGCCGACGCCGCGAACGGATGACGCCCGTGAAAAGGAGGACACCCGCATGGTGATGGTGGCAGATCGGATCGACGCGGTGGTGGGGGTGGACACCCACACCGACACGCACACCGCGGCGGTGCTCAACCCGGCCGGGGCGGTGCTGGCCCAGCTGCAGGTGGATGCCGATCCGGCCGGCTGCGCCCGGCTGCTGGCCTGGGCCGGGCGGCAGGCACCCGGCCCGCGGCTGCTGTGGGCGGTCGATGGTGCCCGGGCGCACGGCGTCGGGTTGACCCGTATCCTGCGCGGCGCCGGGTCCTGGGTGGTGGAGGCCCCCAAACCCGCCGCCGCCGGCCGCCGCCGGGGCGGCAAGTCCGACGCCCTAGACGCGGTAGCCGCCGCCCGCGCGGTGCTGGCCGCCGGGCAGCTCGGCGACCCGCGCGGCGACGGTGACCGGGAGGCGCTGCGGATCCTGCTGACCTGCCGCCGGCACGACGCGGACACCCGTACCGCCACGGTCAACCTGTTCAAATCGCTGATCTTGACCGCCGACGACCAGCTCCGCGGTGCGCTGCGCGGACTATCCACCGCCGCCCAGGTCCGCACCGCCGCCGCCGGCTGGCCCACCGGGCAGCAGCCGGCCGAGCACCGCATCCGCCGCACCCAGCTGGCCGAGCTGGCCGGCCGCATCCGCGACCTGGACACCGCGCTGCGCGCCAACAAACGCCAACTGCGCACCCTGGTCGCCGCCGCCATGCCTGGCCTGCTCGACATCCACGGCGTCGGCCCCGTCACCGCCGCCACCCTGCTCACCGCCTGGTCCCACCCCGGCCGGGTCCGACACGAAGCCGCCTTCGCCGCCCTCGCCGGCGTCAACCCCATCCCCGCCAGCTCCGGCCGACACACCCGGCACCGCCTCAACCGCGGCGGCGACCGCACCCTCAACGCCGCCCTACACACCATCGCCAAGACCCGCCGCCGCAGCCACCCCGCCACCATCGCCTACCTGACCCGCCGCCGCGCCGAAGGCAAAACCGACCGCGAAATCACCCGCTGCATCAAGCGATACCTGGCCCGACACCTCTACCGGATCATGCAGTCACACACCACCAACCCACCCGCCAGCCCAATCACTTGACAAACACACTCACAGATCGGCGAGTGGATGTCAGAACTCGGCGCGCACCCGATCGGCGACCTCGTACATGTCGCGTCCGAACAGGACGAGCCGCGCCTCGCGTACGCCCGAAGTCTCGGCCGCGCCCAGCACCGACAGTGCCTGGCGGACGGCGTCATCGGCGGGCCAGCCGAAGATGCCGGCCGAGATGAGCGGGAACGCCAGCGTCCGCGCGCCGAGATCGTCGGCTACCCGGAGCGCGTTCGCGTAGCACGCGCGCAGCAGCGGCGACCGGTCCTCGTGGGCCGACCAGACCGGGCCGGCTGTGTGGATGACCCACCGGGCCGGCAGCTCGCCCGCGGTGGTGGCGACCGCCTCTCCGGTCGGCAGCCCACGCGGATGGCTGGAGGCGCGCAACGCCCGGCACTCCGCGAGGATCGCCGGCCCGCCGGCGCGGTGGATGGCGCCGTCCACACCACCGCCACCGAGCAGCGATGAGTTCGCGGCGTTCACGATGGCATCGACCCGCTGCCGGGTGATATCCCCCTCGACCAGGGCGACGTTCACGGCGCACCTAGACGAGGCGCACCCGGACGCGCCGGTTGGCTCGGCCCTTGCTCTCCACCTTGACCACCTGCAGCTTGCCGATCTGTGCGGTGGACGCGACGTGCGTGCCCCCGTCGGCTTGCACGTCGAGGCCGACGATGTCCACGATTCGAATCTGGTCCTCGTCGGCGGGGATCAGGCTCGACTGGGTGCGGATGATGTCCGGGATCGCGAGGGCCTGCTCACGCGGCAGCACCTTGACCGCGACCCGGCGATCGGCGACGACCTCGGCGTTGACGAGCTCCTCGACCCGCGCCTTGAAGTCGGCTGGCACCTCGGGCAGGTTGAAGTCCATCCGGGCCTCACCGGGCTCCATGTTGCCGCCCGTGACCAAGGCGCCGAAGTCGCGGAACACGACACCACACAGCACATGCAGCCCCGAATGCGTGCGCATGAGCAGCGTCCGGCGCTCGTCTTCGACCGCACCGGTGACCGTCGCACCGACCGGCGGCAACGGGTCGCCCTCCGCCGGGATCAGGTAGAGGTCGTCGCCCTTGCGCGTGCCGACGATCCGCGTCTGTACGCCCTGCCAGAGCAGTACGCCGTGGTCCGGCGGCTGACCGCCGCCGCCGGGGTAGAACGCCGACCGGTCCAGCACGATGCCCTGCTCCGGGTCGGCGGCGAGCACGGTGCATTCCCATTCGCGCAGCGTGGGGTCGGCGAGATCCAGGCGGTGGGTCCGGCCGTGATGCGTGACACCCATGCTTTGCAGCCTATCGGTTCAATTCTCGGCGTTCAGAAACGTCGAGATCCGCTCGCGCAGGTCGGCACGCTCGGTCCAGAGCACGCCGGGCTTGTCGTAGACGTGCAGCGTCGCCTGCGGCAGGGTCGCTGCCAGCCGCTCCGCGACGCTTGCCGGGTGGAGCTCATCGCCCTCACAGCCGATCACGAGCGCGGGCGCGGTGACCTCCTTGAGGACGGCGATGTCGTCGACCGCCACCTGGCCGGGCAGGCCGGCGAGCGCCGGCGCGAGGCCGTCGCGCATCAGGTGGTCGATCCGCTGACGGAGGTAGGCCCAGGCCGCGGGCGTGTTGCGGACCGAGGCCGGAGCCTCGCTCGCGACCGCATCGGCGACCGCGGAAAGGTCACCGGACGCGATCGCGTCCAGCAGTGCGGTCAGCCTGGCCCGAGCGGCGGCCGGTCGGGACTGGTCGAGCACGGCCGGCAGGAAGAACACCAGCCGGTCGAAGCGGCGCGGGCTGTCCGCGAGCAGGCGGCACAGCGCACCAGCGCCGAGGCTGACCCCCACCGCGCGGGTCGCGCCGGACAGGTCGGCGACCGCCCGTAGGTCACGGGCGAGCTCGGCGTACGTCCAGGAGCCTGCCGGTGCGGCGGACCGGCCATGTCCGCGGAACTGGAAGAAGACCTTGCGGCCGTTGACCGCGCTGCCCAGGGGGCGGGTCTCCGCGATGCCGTTGCCCAGGCCGTGCGCGAACACCGTGGTGGGTTCACCAACCCCGGTGACCAGCTGCTCCAGCACGACGCCGTGGGGCGTGGGAACGAGGTCGGTCGGCGGCTCCGGAAGCGTCGGTCGGCCGGTGCGTGGGGCGGTGCGCCCGGGACCGTATGTCCGCGGTCCGCCCTCCGGCGGGGGCGGCCAGCGAAAGTCCCTCACCAGGGCCCGTGCCCGTCCGTGACGTCACGTAGGCCGGGACGCACGTCGAGCAGGTACACCGCCGCGGCGGCCACTCCGACCATCATGATGAGGATGAACGAGGAGCCCAGGAGCAGGGTGAACAGGAACGCCACGCCCAGAAGGGCCAACCAGCCGCCCTTAGGCAGGGTGCCGATCGCGGGAAACGCGTCGGACCGCTGCGTCAGGCAGTGCACGAACGCGACCGCCTCGACGACCAGGGCGAAGATGACGAGCACCAGGTTGATGCCCCTCACCACGTTGTCGACCCAAAACGGACTGCTGCCCATGCGATGAAGCTTATGCCGCGGGCCCCGGGCGCGTGCCATACGGCTCCCGGGACCCGACGGCGGGGATCACTTCGTGCTGGCCGGGCGGGTGCGCTTGGCCGGCTTGGCGGTCTTCGCCGGAGCCCTCGTCGCCTTTGCGACCCTCGCAGGGGTGGCGGCCTCGTCGGCCCGGTCGACGTTGGTGGTTTCGATGTCGGCGTTGACCGTGTCGGCGACCTCGAGGACGCCGCCACCGATCACGCGCTCGCCGCGGACGACCAGCTCGCTGTAGACGGCCACCGCCCGCTCCTGGACGGCGTGGGCGCCGGCCAGGACGACCGCGGCGTTGCGCTTGGCCAGCTCACGGAACCGGTCGGCGTCGAGGTCACGGGTGCGACGGACCACGGCCCGCTCGCGAAGCTCGGTCGCGGTCGTGTTCGCGGACTTGACGCTGGCGGCGGTCCGCTCGCGCAGGTCGGCGCTGCCGGCCGCGGCCTTCTCGCGCAGCTCGGCCGTGCTGGCGCGAACCCTGTCGCGCAGCTCGGTCGTGCTCGTGACGGCCCGTTCGCGCAGCTCGGTGCCGCCGGACGTCGCGGCACGGAGCGTAGCGGCTGCCGCCGCCGGAAGCTTGCGCAGCTTCTCGTACGCGAGGTCGCCGGCGCCGGCGGCGGCGTACAGCGGAGCAGGAATTCGGGTACGGGTCTGCTCGATCATGAATCCTCCTTGGTGGCCGCGGGTGCGGCCTTGCGGACCGTCTTCCGGACGGCCTTCTTTGCGGGCGTCCGAACGGCCTTCGGTTCGGGGGTCGGGGCGGGCGCGGGCTGTGGAGATGCGTCGGCGGCGGGATCCGCGGACCCCGCGGCCTCGCTCTCACGCGCGTTCTCGCGCTCGTTCTCACGGTCGTTCTCGCGGTGGTTCTCGCGCTCGTTCTCGCGGCGGAACGTCTGGTAGATCTGGGTCAGCGACTGCTTCTGCGCGACGGTCAGGTCCTGGTCGGCCGCGATCGCGGCGAGCACACCCTGACCCTCCTTCGGGTCCAGCAGGCCGGCTCGCAGGTACATCAGTGGTGTGGACACGCGCAGGGCGCTCGCGAGCTGCTGGAGCACCTCGGCGCTGGGCTTGCGCAGGCCACGCTCGATCTGGCTCAGGTACGGGTTGCTGACGCCCGCCTGCTCGGCGAGCTGGCGTAGCGAGATCCGCGCATTACGGCGGAGGTCCCGGATGAACTCGCCGATGTCGCGGGGCAGATCCTTGGCGGTAGCCACGCCGTCGACGTTAGCCGCCCGTGCTAGCTGCTGCAAGCGTTTTGCTAGCGAAAGCTAGCGTGATGCGCCTCACGAGCCGCCGCCTCGCAACTCTGACGGGTTGGGCAGTGGCCTCCCGCGGGTGGCCTGCCGCGGGTGGCCGCCCGCCGGTGGGCCTCCCGCGGCATCGCTACCAGAGGGAGCGCACCCCGCCGACGCGCTCCCCGCCGCCGAGCACGGGCGTCTGAGCGAGCTCGTCGAGGACGTCGGCCGCGACGCCGAGGCGACGCAGCCCGGAGACCGCCACGGGCGCCGATGCGCGATGCTGGCCATCGTCGATCTTCACGGCGACCGCGCCCACGCCCGCGACCGCGATCGCCTGGACGCCCTCCGCGCCGCCCTTGGCGAGCAGCCCCGGTACGCCGCGCATGAGCCTCGCGTCGGTCGCCCCCGTGCCGGAGACGAGCTCCGGATGGGCACGCATCGCGTCGGCGACCGTACGCTCCACCGAGCCCGGCTCCCCGGAGACCAGGCGGAGGAAGCCGGTCGCGAGGCCGGTCAGCGAGGTCGCGAGCACCGGCGCGCCACATCCATCCACGCCCACCGCGGCGGCCTCCTCACCAGTCATCTCCTCGGTCGCGTCGCGCAGCCGCTCCTGCAACGGATGCGTCGGGTCCCAGTACGACTCGGTCGCCCAGCCGGCGGACAGGCAGGTGAGCAGCATGCCGGCGTGCTTGCCCGAGCAGTTCATCAGGATTCGCGCCCGCCCGCCGCCCGAGCGGAGCACCGCATCGCGGGCGGCCTCGTTGAGTGGGAGGTCTGGCGGGCACCGCAGCGCCGACTCGTCCAGGCCGGCGCTGCGCAGCAGCGCGCGTACCCGGGCGATGTGGAAATCCTCCCCGTGGTGGCTGGCGCAGACGAGGGCGAGATCGGCCGGATCGGCGAGCCGGAGCCCGGATCGCAGCATGCCGACCGCCTGCATCGGCTTGTTCGCGGAGCGCGGGAAGATCGGTCCGGTGACGTCACCGGCCGAGGCGACCGGCCGCCCGGCGGCGTCGAGCGCCACCACCGAGCCGCGGTGCATCCCCTCGACGAACCCCGAACGGACCACCTCGGCCAGCGTCACGCCGCCCTCGTAGATCTTGCCCATGCCAGGGACGGTACGCCGGCCCTACGCCGGCACGCCGAGCAGTTGACGTGCCTCGGCGGCCGGCAGTGGCGGGCGCTGGGCGAGCCGGGCGAAGCCGACCGCCCGCGCGACGAGCTGCATGTTGGACTCCACGGGCTGACCCTTGGCGTACGTGATGGTGTCCTCCATGCCGACGCGCAGGTGCCCGCCCGCGGAGAGCGAGGCGAGCATCACATCGATCGTCGTACGCCCGATGCCGGTCGCCGAGAACGTCGTGCCGTCGGGCAGGTCCCGCAACGCCTGTTTGCAGGCGACCAGCGCGTCGATCGTGCCCGGCATGCCGCCCGGCACGCCCATCACGAGGTCGACGTGAACGTGCCCGCCCGCGGGCAGGCCGTGCTTGCCGAGCAGCCGCTGCAGCGCGATCAGGTGGCCCAGGTCGAAGATCTCGTACTCCGGCACGATCCCGCGCTCCTGCATGCGGGTGTGCAGGTCGACGATGAACTCCCACCGGTTCATGAACACGTCGTCGCCGAAGTTGACCGTGCCCATCGTGCAGGACGCCA
>DASXRC010000083.1:0-44540 GCA_036506795.1 Micromonosporaceae bacterium | reverse complement strand
GATGGCCTGGTGCATGCCCTCGTTGTAGCGCCGGCCGTGCAGGATGCGGCCGGTGAACTCGTCCACGATCAGGACCTCGCCGTCGCTGACGATGTAGTCCTTGTCGCGCTTGTACAGCTCCTTGGCCTTGATGGCGTTGTTGAGGTAGCCGACGAGCGGCGTGTTGACCGACTCGTACAGGTTGTCGATGCCCAGCCGGTCCTCGACCTTGGCCACGCCGCGCTCGGTGATCGCGACCGTCCGCTTGGCGTAGTCGACCTCGTAGTCGCCGGCGCCGTCCTTGCCGGCCTGGAGGCGCCCGACCACCTGGGCGAACTCGGTGTACCAGCGCGCCGAGTGCTCGGCCGGACCTGAGATGATCAGCGGCGTACGGGCCTCGTCGATCAGGATCGAGTCGACCTCGTCGACGATCGCGAAGCTGTGGCCGCGCTGCACCAACTCGGACGCCGACCAGGCCATGTTGTCGCGCAGGTAGTCGAAGCCGAACTCATTGTTGGTGCCGTACGTGATGTCGCACTCGTACGCCTCGCGGTGCTCGGCCGACGGCCGGTTCGGCACGATCACCCCGACGGTGAGGCCGAGGAAACGGTGAATGCGCCCCATCCATTCGGCGTCGCGTTGGGCCAGGTAGTCGTTGACTGTGACGATGTGCACGCCCTTGCCCGCCAGGGCGTTCAGGTACGCGGGCAGGGTGGAGACGAGCGTCTTGCCTTCGCCGGTCTTCATCTCGGCGATGTTGCCGAAGTGCAACGCCGCACCGCCCATCACCTGGACGTCGAAATGCCGCTGGCCCAGCACGCGTGAGGCCGCCTCCCGGACCGTGGCGAACGCCTCGGGAAGCAGGTCGTCGAGGCTCTCGCCGTCGGCGAGGCGCTCCCGGTACTGGTCGGTGAGTTCCCGCAACTCGGCATCGCTGAGGTCTGTGTAGTTCTCCTCGATCGAGTTGACGGCGTCTGCGATGGCTTTGAGCCGACGTAGCAAGCGGCCCTCGCCGGCGCGAAGGACCTTTTCCAGAATTGACACGGGTCAGCGCTCCCCTAGACGGTCTGCCGAACCATGGTAGGCGGCTCGACAGGGTAACTGTCAGCCGTGCCCGCCCGAGCCGGGCAGAGCCGGACATTTCACCCGTCGGACTCGCTCACCGGGCTTGCCGAACTCGGTTGGGGTGGGCGGGGTCCGTCGGGGAGGATGTCCGGGTGGGTCCGATCGAGATCAAGGATGCGACCTGGGGGATCGAGACGCTGGGCGTACGCCGCGTGGAGTGGCGCGCGTATCTCGGCAACAGCGCCTCCCGTGGCCAGCGGCGCGACACATGGATCGGCGCCCTTGTCGCGGAAGACGTGGCGTGATGTTGCCGAAGCAGATCGTCGACGCGCACGGCGTACGCCTGCGGCCGTTCCGTCAATCCGACGCCGACGACATAGTGGCCGGCTGCAACGACCCCTTGACGGCCGAGTTCCTGCCGCACCTGCCGCGGCCGTACACGCACGCCGACGCGCTGTGGTGGATCAAGGAGGGCTCGACGGGGGTATGGGAGTCCGGCGGCGCCGCGTACGCCATCGCCGACCCGGCGACCGACCGGCTGCTCGGCGCGGTCGGGCTCCACTCGGCGTCGGCGAACGCCACACAGGCCGAGGTCGGCTACTGGGTGGGCCCGTGGGCCCGCGGGCACGGGGTGGCCACGGCAGCGGCGACGGCGCTCGCCGATTGGGCGTTCGCGCGCGGCTTCGCGCGGCTGGAGCTCACGACTCACCCGGACAACGCCGCGAGCCAGCGGGTGGCCCTCGCCGCGGGGTTCCAGCGGGAGGGCGAACGCCGTGGCGCGGGCGTCCTGCCCGACGGCGGTCGGTACGACCTGATCGCGTGGTCGCGTCTGGCCACCGACCCGGCCGGTCCGACCGCCCGGCTGCTACCGGACCTACCCGACGACGGTTACCTGGGCGGCCAGCTCACGGACGGAGTGATCATCCTTCGCCCGCTGGGTCCCGACGACGCCGACTTCCTGCACGCCCTACTGACCCAACCCGAGGTGGTCGCGACGAGCGTGCCTCCGGTCGCGCCGGACCAGGCGGAGATCGCCCTCCGCTGCCGTCGCGCGCACATGCGCTGGCTGGCCGGGGAGCGTCTCGACCTCGTCATCGTCGACGCCGCGTCGGGTACCTCGACCGGCGACATCGGGCTTTACTACCAGGAACCGCAGACCGGCCAGGCGATGATCGGGTACTCGATGCTCAGGGCCTGGCGTGGCCGGGGTTACACGACCCGCGCAGCCCGGCTCCTCGCCCGCTGGGCGTTCGCCGAGGCGGGGATCGCGCGCCTTATCGCGGGCACAAATCCCGACAACGCGGCGTCGCAGCGCGTGCTGGAACGGGTGGGCTTCCGGCGCGAGGGCTACCTTCGCGGCCGGCTGCCGGCCGCCGGCCCCGGCCGTGCCGATGACGTTCTGTACGGCCTGCTACCCGAGGATCTCCGCGACGCGCTGCCAACCCGGTGACGCCGGGCCGGCCCCGGCCGGTTAGGCCGCCTGCGTGCCGAGCGTGATCACTCCGTAGTCGTACGCGCGGCGCCGGTAGACGACGCAGGGCCGGCCGGACTCCTTGTCCATGAACAGGTAGAAGTCGTGTCCGACCAGCTCCATCTGGAACAGGGCATCGTCGATGGTCATGGGCTCGCTGGGGTGCTCCTTCTCCCGCACGATGTGCCAGGGCTGGTCGTCAAGCTCCTCGACCGCCGGAGCCGGGCCACGCCCGCCGTTGGCCGACGGATTGCCGAGCGGCTCCGGCAGCAACCCCGCGGTAGCCATGGCCACGGAGACCGGGGCACGCCGGCCGCGGTGCACACGGCGCCGATCGGCGGCGCGACGCAGCCGGGTGTCGAGCTTGGTGATGGCGTTGTCAAGCGCCGAATAGAAGTCGCTGGCGCAGGCCTCCGCGCGGACCACCGGCCCCCGGGAGAACAGGGTGATCTCCACGCGTTGGCAGGTGTCGGACTGTCGCGGGTTGCGCTCGTGGAACAGCTCAACGTCGACGCGAATGAGCTTCTGGTCGTAGCGTTCGACCTTCTGAAGCTTCTCCGCTACGTGAACTCGGTAATGATCAGGCACCTCGACGTTGCGGCCCTTGACGACGATGTCCACTTGACCTCCCCCACGGTCGTTCCCCAGTGGCTGCGCCACCGGCTCTTCTTAGCCGATGGCGGCGGTCTGAAACTGGAATCGGCCGGCCAGCCTCCCCGGGTGAACCCCTTGGCGTCGACCGTTCTGAATGCGGGCGCCTCCTTCCGGGACGCGAAATCGCCCCAGGCCAACCCTGCGTAGGTCTTGACGCTAACGCCTCTTCGCCCGCGCGTCACCCCTGGTTTCCAAGACCGTTTGGCGGAGATTCGCCCACGCGGTGCAGCCGGCCCTCATCGGGTTCATATCGCGGTCCCGCGGGCCGGCGCCGCCCGGCGGGCGGTGGCGGCGAGCACCGCCGCGGCGTACACCTGAAGGCCTGCCTCGGCCAGCAGCAGGCGGACGGCGGCCAGCGTGGCCCCGGTCGTGACGATGTCGTCGACGAGCACGACCGCGGCGCGGGCCGCGCGTCTCTGAGTGGACGGCACGCGGCCGGCCCGCAGCCGGAACGCCGTCGCCGCCGCGGCGGCCCGGCCGGCACGGTCGAGCTCGGCCGAGTCCGGGCGGGGCAGGGCCCGCACCGGCTGCGCCACCGCCGCCGTGCGGCCCGAGCGCCGCAGCTCCGCCGCCGCGTGCCGGGCGAACCGCCACACGTGGTCGCCGTGGCGGCGCCGGGCGGCCGCCGCGGTGGCCGGCACGGGAAGCAGCAATACGGGGGTACGCGCATCGCTGCTCGCCTCGGCGACCGCTCGGGCAAGCAGGGCGCCGAGTGGTCGGCTCAGCGTGTATCGACCGCGCTCCTTGTAGCCGAGCAGCACCTCGCGCAGCACGCCGTCGTAGCCGCCGAGCGCCACGCACCGCGGCATGCCCGGCGGCGCCGGCGTGGGCCTGGTCGCGAACGGCGTCAGCGCCTCGAGCGCGGCGATGCAGCTCGGACACACGCCGTACCGGAGGGCGGCCCCGGCGGCGGCGCACCCGGCGCAGTCGGTCGGCAGCACCAGGTCGGCGAGGTCGGCCCAGGCCCCGGCCAGCCACCCCGGCACCGCTACTCCAGGAAGAACGGCGCGGTGGGCGGGATATTGACGTTACTCGGCGTTGGCTGAACGCCGAGAACGTCGCGCACCGTGAGCTGCTTCGGTTCCGAGAACAGCTCGTAGCCGACCCCATCGGCCTCGTACATCACCCGTCGATCCTCGGTCGTGGTCGACGGGTCATCGGGGTACGCCACGAGCTGCTTCACGTTCGCCCTACCCAGGGACGCGACCTCCTCGCGTCGCTGGCCGCCGTCGACACTCACCTCGAACAGCGCGGTGCGGCCGTTGTCGCTCCGCGAGCCCGCGGTCATGAGGCGACCCTCGCCGCTCCAGGCGACCGCCATCACCGTCGAGAAGGGGGTCGGCACCTCCTGCGGGTCGCCGACGTCGGTCAGCTTCCCGCCGTCCCGCCGAAGGGCCGCGACGTAGAGGCGACCGCCGTCGACGTACGCCATCCGCTGCCCGTCCGGTGGCGTGGCGACCGCGGTGACATCGTTCCTGGAGCCGGTGAGCGTCACCGCGCGGAGCCCGGTGCGGCCGCGGGTGAACTGGTACAGCTTCCCGCCGGCGGGTACGAAGCCGGCACCGCCCGGACCGGCGAGCCAGCTGGGCCGGCTCATGTCCGCGGCCGAGCCGACCTCGCGGTACGCCGGGTCGGCCCCGCCACCGACCCAGAGCTGATACCGATCGCCGAACTTGCGGACAAGCGCGCCCGTGACCTGGTCGCCGTTGTCGGTGCGGGCGAACGCCGCCCAGCGGACGAAAGTGTTGAACTTGGCCTCGACCGGCACGTCCGTCAGCTGGCTCGGCGGCGAGATGCGCCGTACGTGTTCCTGGAAGACGCAGAACGGCCACTGGGTTGCCTCGTCCCGGGACTCCGGGTTGTCGCCGAGGTACGCGTCGCCGGCGAACGTCTTCTTGGGCTGGTTGTCGATCTTCAGCTGGAGGTCGCCCTGCGAGTCGGGCCGCAGCGACCAGCGCAGCTGCGAGCCGAGCCGGTCGAGCTGGTCGCCGTCGCCGGTCAGCGCGGCCGCGTTGAGGTTGACGATGAGGTGGCCCGTCGACGGGTCGGGCACGTTGCCCGGGGCCTGGGTGCCGTCGGGCAGGGGCTCCACCGCCGACTTCAGCCAGGGCGACGGCCCGGCGATCAGCCAGTCCAGCACGTCGTTGGGTCGCCGGGCGCGGGGAACCGACCGCGCCAGGTAGCGGACGTCGGGTACGAGGCCGGTGTGGTCGGTGTTCCAGAAGTAGATGACACGCGGCTCGTAGTAGGCGTCCAGCGCGTCCAGGGACATCAGGATCATCGGCGGCGGATTGCTGACGAACAGCCCGTTGTCTTCATCCTCGCCGAGCTCGATGCGGAACGTGTAGGTCGATTGTGCAGGCTCCTGCGGTCGCCGCGGTTCGAGGATGCCGTTCTCCCCGAGCGTGCCGATGTGCTGGACGTCCTTGAGCACGACCTCCTTGCCGGTGATCAGCGGGTCCTCGGTCAGGGAGATCACGTTGATCTCGTTCAGCGGCTTCCAGTCCGCTGCGGCCCGCTTGGTGAGGAAGAGCCTTTGGCGTTCGGCCGCACCGGCCAGGTCGCCGGCCGGCGAAGACAGGAAGTTGCGAACGAACCGGTCCGGCTCACGGCTGGCCACCCGGCCCGGGGGCTGGAGGCCGGTGTCGGGGTCGCCGACGGGCTCGGACGGTCCCGTGCCGTCGTCCCGGACGCCCGTGCCGTCGGGGATGCCGCAGCCCGCGAGCAACGCCAGCGCCGCGATGGCCACCGTGATGAGGCGGCGCCACCTCATCGCGTCACCTCGGCCGGCAGATCCGGGGAGCCGCCATCGGCTCCGGCTGGGGGACGGCTCGGGGCGCCGTCGGCCCCGACCGTCGGGCGGCTCGGGGCGGCCGCAATCGCGCGGCGGGGCACGATCGGCGCCAGATCGGGCGGCACCAACGGCAGCGGCGACGTGACGAGGCGGCCGCTGGCACGCACCGGAAGGGTCAGCCGGAACTGGGCACCGCCGCCCGCTGCGCCCCACGCCTCCAGCCAGCCGCGGTGCAGCCGGGCGTCCTCCAGGCTGATGGACAGCCCGAGCCCCGTCCCGCCGGTCTGCCGGGCGCGGGATGGGTCGGACCGCCAGAACCGGTTGAAGACGAGCTTCTCCTCGCCCGGGTTGAGCCCGATCCCACGGTCGCGGACGGTGACCGCCACGGCCGTGTCGTCGCAGGCGAGGGTGACGTCCACGGGCAGGCGCTCGCCGTGCTCCACCGCGTTGCCCACCAGGTTGCGCACGATCCGCTCGACCCGACGGGAGTCCACCTCGGCGATGACCGGGCCGTCCGGCAGGTGCAGCCGAATCGGCACGTCCGCCCGCTCGGCCACGCTGGCCAGTCGGTCGACGACCCGGCGGACGACGGTCACCAGGTCCGTCGGTTCGGCGTCGAGCACGGCGAACCCGGCGTCGAACCGGCTGATCTCGAGCAGGTCGGTGAGCAGCGCCTCGAACCGATCCAGCTCGTTCTGCAGCAGCTCGACCGTGCGCCCGACCGCTGGATCGAACTGGTCCCGCTCGGCGAAAAGGAGGTCGGCCGCCATGCGCACCGTCGTCAGCGGCGTACGCAGCTCGTGCGACACGTCCGAGGTGAACCGCCGCTGCAGCCGCGACATCTCCTCCAGCCGCTCGATCTGCCGCTGCAGATTGGCCGCCATCTGGTTGAACGAGGCGGCGAGCTGGGCGAGGTCGTCCTCCCCCTCGACCTTCATCCGTTGGTCGAGCAGGCCGGCGGAGAGCCGCTGCGCGGTCCGCGCCGCGACACGCACGGGGTTGACCACCAACCGGGTGACGAGCGCGGCGAGCACGGCAAGCAGGGCCACGAGGGCGAGCCCGGTCCCGAGCACGACGTTGCGGATCCGGGTGGCCACCGCGTCCTCGGTCGTCAACGGCACCAGGTAGTACAGCTCCACCTGGCCGAACCGGGTCGGCACCGGCGACCCGTATACGAGGTACTTGACCGGGTCTCCGGACGTGAGGCGGCGCGTGACGATCTGGTCGGCCATCCGGCGGCCGTCGGCCACCTTCCGCTCGAGCTCCGGCGTGATCGCCGTGGCCGGGTCGACCTGCGTCTGCGGCCACGACGTCTGGCGGATGTTCGGGTCGTGCTTCGACTTGATCACCACGACGATGTCGCCGCCCTGCGGCGCGGAACCGGCGAGGTACACCAGCGTGTCGTGGATCGTCGTCGGCAGCTTGGGGTCGAGCGCGCTTGGGTGCACGCTCAGCTGCTCGTTGGTGTGCTCGGCTCCGTTTCTCGCGACCTTTCGCACATCCGACAGGGTCCCGTCGATCAGACTGCGGGTGCTTGACATCGCGACGAGGAGACCGAAGCTGCCCACCAACAGGCTGGCGGCGACCAAGGTGATCGTCACCATCCGAAACTGCAGCGACCGGCGCCAGGCAACGCGCAGCGTCCACCCGAGCGAGACGGCTCGGCGCACGACGGAGTGCCACGCGGGCCTCGGGTCGAGCGGCACCCGCGGGGCGCGCAGAGGACGGGTCGTCGACGGCTCGGCCACAGTTGTCCCAGGTTATCCGGTGCCCGCCTTGTACCCCACGCCGCGTACGGTCAGGATGATCTCCGGACGCTCCGGATCCGGTTCGATCTTGGCTCGGAGCCGCTGCACGTGGACGTTGACCAGGCGGGTGTCTGCGGCATGCCGGTAGCCCCAGACCTGCTCGAGGAGGACCTCGCGCGTGAACACCTGCCGCGGCTTACGCGCGAGCGCGACCAACAGGTCGAACTCCAGCGGGGTCAGCTTTACCTCTTCGCCCTTCCGGGTCACCGTGTGGGCGGGCACGTCGATGGTGATCTGGTTGTCCGGCGGGCCGATGGTGAGCATCTCGGGCGCGACGTCCTCGCCGCGGCGCAGTCGGGCCCGCATCCGCGCCACGAGTTCCTTTGGCTTGAACGGCTTGACGACGTAGTCGTCCGCGCCCGACTCGAGCCCGAGCACGACGTCGACCGTGTCGCTCTTCGCCGTGAGCATCACTATCGGTACGCCCGACTCGGCCCGGATCGCGCGGCACACGTCGATGCCACTCATCCCCGGCAGCATCAGGTCGAGCAACACGATGTCGGGCCGGTTCTCCCGGAATGCGGCGAGCGCGCGCTCCCCGTCCGCCACGAAAGACGGCAGGAACCCCTCGCTGCGCAGCACGATGCCGAGCATCTCCGCCAGCGCGGGATCGTCGTCCACCACCAGTACCCGGGCTCTCATGCGGTCCAATATCGCATCTCAAGTCCAAAACATGGGAACGCCTCCCGGCCCGAGCCACCTGACCGACCGGACGGACGCCGCCGTCCGGGCCGCGACTGAGCTGCGGGCCGACTGGAGTCGGCGTCTGATTGCGCTCCTCGGGCTAGTACCGGTAGTGATCGGCCTTGTACGGACCTTCGACCGGTACGCCAAGGTAGCCCGCCTGGTCCTTGGTCAGCTCGGTGAGCCGTACGCCGAGCGCGTCGAGGTGCAGCCGCGCGACCTTCTCGTCAAGGTGCTTGGGCAGCGTGTAAACGCCGAGCGGGTACTGGTCGGTTTTCGTGAACAGCTCGATCTGGGCGATCGTCTGGTTGCTGAACGAGTTCGACATGACGAAGCTGGGGTGTCCGGTCGCGTTGCCGAGGTTCAGCAACCGACCCTCCGAGAGCACGATGATCGCGTGGCCGTCCGGGAAGATCCACTCGTCGACCTGCGGCTTGATGTTCTCCCGGCGTACGCCCGGCAGCCGGGCGAGGCCCGCCATGTCGATCTCGTTGTCGAAGTGGCCGATGTTGCCCACGATGGCCTGGTGCTTCATGCGGCTCATGTGGTCGGCGGTGATGACGTCCTTGCACCCGGTCGCGGTGACGAAGATGTCGGCAGTGTCGACTACGTCATCAACGGTCGCGACCTGGTAGCCGTCCATTGCCGCCTGCAGGGCGCAGATGGGGTCGACCTCAGTGACGATCACGCGGGCGCCCTGGCCGCGTAGCGACTCCGCGCACCCCTTGCCGACGTCGCCATACCCGCAGACGACCGCGACCTTCCCACCGATCAGCACGTCCGTGGCACGGTTGATGCCGTCGATGAGCGAGTGCCGACAACCGTACTTGTTGTCGAACTTGCTCTTGGTGACCGAGTCGTTCACGTTGATCGCCGGGAACAGCAGGCTGCCCGCCTGCTGCATCTCGTACAGCCGGTGTACGCCGGTGGTGGTCTCCTCGGTGACGCCCTTGATGCCGGCCGCGATCCGGGTCCACCGCCGATCGTCCTCCGACAGGGAGCGCCGCAGCAGGCGGAGGATGACGGCGTACTCCTCGGACT
Organism: Micromonosporaceae bacterium; assembly: GCA_036506795.1. Taxonomy (GTDB): domain Bacteria; phylum Actinomycetota; class Actinomycetes; order Mycobacteriales; family Micromonosporaceae; genus DASXRC01. The sequence goes on along the minus strand of DASXRC010000083.1, from coordinate 35,044 downwards.
GGGTGGTCTCGGGCGACGGAACCGCGCCGGCCCCCTCGAACTCGGCGCCCTTGTGTACGAGCAGCGTGGCGTCGCCACCGTCGTCGAGGATCATGTTCGGGCCCGGCCCGTCGGGCCAGACCAGAACCTGCTCGGTGCACCACCAGTATTCCTCGAGCGTCTCGCCCTTCCACGCGTACACCGGGACACCGGCGGGTGCGTCCGGGGTGCCGGACGGCCCGACCACGACGGCCGCGGCTGCGTGGTTCTGGGTGGAGAAGATGTTGCAGCTGGCCCAGCGGACCTGGGCGCCGAGCGAGGTCAACGTCTCGATCAGCACGGCGGTCTGGATGGTCATGTGCAGGGAACCGGTGATCCTCGCGCCGCGCAGGGGCTGGGCCTCGGCGTACTCCCGTCGGATCGCCATCAGGCCGGGCATCTCGTGCTCGGCGAGCTGGATCTCCTTCCGGCCGAAGGCCGCGAGCGAGAGGTCGGCCACCCGGTAGTCGCCGTCGGCGAGGCTGCGGGGTCGGCCCTCGGCCGGGGTACGCGGCAGCGTGCTGGTCATCGAGAACTCCTGTCGTGCGGGGTCACCTGCGCGAGCCCCCACACACTACGCCAGCACGCCCCACCCGCCCCTCGGCGCACGTGAGGTGGCGGCGCCAGCGCCAAGATCCAATCCACATAACGCGCGGGACGGTGGTCGTGGATGGACTCTCCATCCAGTCGGCCAACCGCCCCGCGCTTCCCCCCGGTTTGGTTCCCCCGCGCGTGACTCGGACCTTCGTCGCGATGACGCTGCGTCGTTAAAGAGTCACACTCCGCTACGGGCATGTCAAGCGAATCCGGAAAAGTCCCAATCTCATCCGGGCCGGGCGGGCTCACCCGATCCCGACCAGGAATGCCTCGCCGCGGCCGGTCAGCCGCGCCGGCTCGCGGGCGGCCGGCCCGAAGGCCGCCTGTCCCCCGCGGAGGGTAACCGTCGAATCCTCGTCCGCGACCGACAGCTCGCCGCGGATGCACAGAACCACCCGCGGACCCTCCAGCGCCACGTCCGCCGCCGGCACCTGTTCGTCGAGCTGGGCCCGGAAGAGGGCGAACTCCGCGGCCGGCACCGGCCACGTGACCAAGCCGGGGGCCACGTCGGCCGGCTGGAGCACCGGGTCCCCCAGGCTCTCGAACCGCAAGATCTGCAGCAGCTCGTTGACGTCGACGCGCTTGGCGGTGAGCCCGCCGCGCAGCACGTTGTCACTGGCGGCCATGACCTCTATGCCGGTGCCCCGCAGATAGGAGTGCAGGGTGCCGGCGGGCAGCCACATCGCCTCGCCCGGCGCGAGCCTGACCCGGTTGAGCAACAGGGCCACGACCACACCGACGTCCGCGGGGTAGTCCCGTGCAAGACAGTTCGCCAACGCGTACTCGGCGGTGAACCGATGGCGCTCGCCGGCCCGCCTGCCGGACGACACCACCGCCTCCACCAGCGTGCGACGCTCGGCCTCCGGCCAGGTCAACAGCGTCGTCACGGCGCTTTGCAGCCCGGCCTCGCCGATCGCGAGCGAGTCGGCGACCGGCACCAGCGCCGGCACGTCGAGGGCCTGCACGCACTCGGCCGAGACCTTCGGGTCGCGAAACCCGCACAGCGCCTCGAACTGGTCGATCGCCACGAGCAGCTCGGGTTTGTGGTACGGGTCGGTGTAGTTCGGATCGCCGGCGGTGTACCTGTCGCGGGCCCGCCGCGCGTCCGGGTGGGCCTGCAACGACAGCGGCTCACGGGCGGCCAGCACCTTGAGCAGGTAGGGCAGCCGAGGCCCGAACGCATCCACCGCTCGGGGTCCGAGCATGCGGCCGGGAGCGGCGGCGATGGCGTCCGCGAGGCTGACTCCGGAACGCTCCAATGTGGACGGCTCGGCCAGGTGGGCGCCGATCCACAGCTCCGCCTCGGGATTTGCACTCGGCGGGCGGCCCTGTATTGCCGCGATCGCGGTGTGCGAGCCCCAGGCGTACGGCCGGATCGGGTTGTTCAACTGCTCCACGTCAGCCGGCGTCTCCGAGCGCGCGGGTGCCGTCCGGATCGCCTTCCGCGGCGACCGGGCGATAGACGTCGGGCTCGAGGTAGATGACGCGCGCAATGGGCACCGCCGCGCGGATGCGCTCCTCGACCGCGTCGATGGTGCGCGCGACGTTGTCGGCGGTCTCGTCGTGGCGCACCGCGATCTTCGCCGCCACCAGCAGCTCTTCCGGACCGAGGTGCAACGTTCTCATGTGGATGATCCGCTCGATCTCCGGCCCCGCGGTGATGGCCCGCTCGATGGCGGCATTGGCCTCTGGCGTGGCGGCCTCGCCGAGCAGCAGGCTCTTCGTCTCGATCGCGAGGATGACCGCGATCGTCACGAGGAGCAGGCCGATCATCGCCGTACCGGCCGCGTCCCAGAGACCGTTGTCGGTGAGCAAGGTCATTCCGACGCCGACCAGAGCGAACGCCAGTCCGACCAGGGCGCCCAGGTCCTCCAGCAGGATCACCGGCAGCTCCGGCGCCTTGGCGCGGCGGACGAACTGCAGCCAGGACGCCCCACCGCGGACCGCGTTGGACTCGTGGATCGCGGTGCGGAACGAGTACGCCTCCATGACGATGGCGGCGACCAGCACCACCACCGGCACCCATTGCCAGCTGTCGATCGGATGTGGGTCCAGGAACTTGTGGTACGCCTCGTACAGCGCGAACAGGCCGCCCACGCTGAACAGCACGATGGACACGATGAACGCGTAGATGTAGCGCTCGCGGCCGTACCCGAACGGATGCTGCGGCGTCGCCGCGCGCTGCGCGCGCCGGCCGCCGAGGAGGAGCAGCAGCTGGTTGCCCGAGTCGGCCACCGAGTGGATCGACTCGGCGAGCATCGAGGACGAGCCGGTCAACAGGTACGCCACGAACTTGGTGACCGCGATGCCGATGTTGGCCAACAGCGCGGCGATGATCGCCCGCGTACCGCCAGAAGTGCTCATGGGTTGCTTAGCTCTTTCAGTTCCGTCACGGCCGGCACCGCCATCGGGTCGAGCCCGTGGGCGAGGGCGAGGTAGATGGACGCGAAGTCCGGCACCGCGACCATCGACGCCAGCCGCTCGAGGGCCGACCCGCCCTCGGCCGCGACGACGCTGCACCGCACGCCACGCCGCTCGGCGATCGTCTGGACGGCCTCGGCCCGACGCTCCTCCACGGCGAGCGGTTCGTCGGCCTCGTCGTCGTTGCTCAGGCCCCCGTCCCGGAGCAGAACGACGCGCAGGCGGGTGCGCTCCTCCTCCGCCTCGTCTACGTCCGGGTCCGCGAAGATGTCGCGCGACGCCTCCGAGAGGCCACCGAACACGCCGTCGAGGAGGCCGACCCGTCCGCGGCCCGCCTCGCCGAGCCCACCGGCGACGACCGGGTAACGCGCATTGGCTGACAGCGTGTCCGCGAACCGGCGGGCCGCGACGGTGGCCAGGGGCGAAGAGCCCCAGACGATCGGCACGGAGCCGGCCAGGTCCAGTGCCAGGCTCTTGCCCGGGTTGACGAACGATTCGGCGCCCGGCCGGCAGCGCTCGGCGTCCTCGTCGAGCCGCGTGGCGGTCTCGGCCAGGTCCGCCTCGTTCACCTTCACCAAGCTGAGCGCGCGGGCCGCCAGCAGCACGGGCACGGTCAGCCCCCACAGGCTGGCGCGCGCGGGTGCGCGCCGAGGCACCGGGATGAACGGTGCCCGCGCCCGTTCGGCCACCGACTGCAGCTGTGAGTCGGGCGCGCCGACCGCGACCAGGCGCGCGCCCCGGCGCGCGGCGGCCTCGGCCGCGCCGAGCGCCTCCGGGCTCCGGCCCGAGGCGGACACCGCGATGACCACGTCGGCGGCGCCGACCCAGCCGGGGACGCCCGCGCTGCGGTGGGCCAGCACCGGGACGGGGCAGCGCGGCCCCGCGACCGTCGCGAGCACGTCTCCGGTACGCCCGGCGGTGCCGACCCCCGCCACGACGACCGCGCGGGGGCGGCCCTCGTCGCCGAGCGACGCCAGATTCGCCTCCGCGGCGAGCGCGGCGGACTCGCGGACCTGCGCGCCGGCCGACGCGGTCGCGCGGAGCATGCCACCGGGGTCGTTGGCCTCCACCGCCGCCGGGTCGTCGATCAGCCGCTCGTCCGGCGTCCGGTTACCCCGGACGCCGGCGGTGCCGTCCAGCCCGGTCACCATCAGCCCGCCTCTCCGGGCGTACGGGCCTCGTCCAGTAGCAGCACCGGGATGCCGTCGCGGATCTCGAACACCCGCCCGCACTCGGTGCAGGTCAGGGTCTGCGCGGCCTCGTCGTAGGTCAGCGGGGCGTGGTGCGTGTCCGGGCAGCGGAGAATCTCCAGCAGGTGCGGATCCAGGGACACCGGACAGCTCCTTCCAGCGGTGGTTCGGATCGCTCGGCGATGATCCTATCCGCGTACCAGGGCGAGCACGCGATCACGCAACCCGGCCATCCGCTCACCGGTCGGCGCCTCGACGTTGAGCCGCAGCAGCGGCTCGGTGTTCGAGGGCCGCAGGTTGACCCAGGCGCCGTCGGGGAACCGGACGGTCAGCCCGTCGAGGTGGTCCACCACGGCGCCCGGCTGGGCGATGAGCGCGGTTTCCACCTCGGCCAGGCTGGCCGCCTGGTCGCGTACCGTCGAGTTGATCTCGCCGGACGAGGCGTACCGCTCGTACTCGGCGGCGAGCTTGGACAGCGGGCCGTCCTCGCCGCCCAGGGCCGCGAGCACGTGCATGGCCGCGAGCATGCCGGTGTCGGCGTACCAGAAATCCCGGAAGTAGTAGTGCGCGGAGTGCTCGCCCCCGAAGATGGCACCCGCGCGGGCCATCTCGGCCTTGATGAACGAGTGCCCTACCCGGGCGCGGACCGGCTGGCCACCGTGCTCTCGTACGATCTCGGGCACGGCGCTCGAGGTGATCAGGTTGTGGATCACCGTGCCGCCGGGGTGCCGGGCGAGCTCCCGCACGGCAACCAGCGCGGTAATGGCGGACGGCGAGACGGCCTCGCCCCGCTCGTCCACGACGAAGCACCGGTCGGCGTCGCCGTCGAACGCGAGGCCGACGTCCGCCCGGTGCTCGCGGACGGCGGCCCGCAGGTCGACGAGATTGGCGGGCTCGAGCGGGTTCGCCTCATGGTTGGGAAACGTGCCGTCGAGCTCGAAGTAGAGCGGCACGATCCGCAGCGGCAGCGGGTCCAGGGCGGCCTCACCCAGCACTGCGGGCACGGTGCGTCCGGCCATGCCGTTGCCGGCGTCGACCACGACCGTCAGCGGGCGGATCTTCCCGAGATCCACGAGGCCGCGCAGATGCCGGGCGTACTCGGTGAGGAGGTCGCGCGCCTCGACGGCCAGGCCGGCGGCGACCGGCAGCTCGCCGGCGTCGAGCAGCCGCTGTGCCCGGTCCCGGATCTGGGTCAGCCCGCTGTCCTGGCCGATAGGGCGGGCGCCGGCCCGACACAGCTTGATGCCGTTGTACCGGGCCGGGTTGTGGCTCGCCGTGAACATGGCACCGGGCAGGTTGAGCGCGCCGGATGCGTAGTACAGCAGGTCCGTCGAGCCGAGGCCGGCATCGATGACGTGCGCGTGCTCGACGCCCGCGCCGGCCGCGAACGCCGCGGCGAGTCCCGGCGAGGACTCGCGCATGTCGTAGGCCAGGACGATCGCATCGGCCGGATCGCCGAGCTCGCGGAGTGTAGCCACGAAGGCCACGCCGAGCGCGTACGCCACCCGCTCGTCGAGCTCGTCCGGCACCGTGCCTCGGACGTCGTACGCCTTGACGATCCGCGACAACTCAGGCACGACCCGCTCTCCTTCACCCATACGCCCAACCGCGCTGAGCCTATCGGAGGCGCTACCTGAAACGCCGGGCGGCGGCGCGGAGTCAGTGCGGTGGGCCGTGGGGCGGGCCGGGGTCGTACGGCGGGATCCTGGGCAGGACCAAGGTGGGCGTCGTATCGGCGGGCGGCGCCGGGAGGTCCGCCGCGGAATCACCGCGGGTCTTCCTGACGACGAAGTAGAGCAGCGCCCCGCCGGTGCCGATCATCAGCACGCCGAAGATCATGATCGCGAGGCTCACTCCGGACAGGAAGCCGCCATCCGGGTCCCCGCCTCCCGCGACGGCCCGCGTCGGGACCGCCCCCAGCGCGCCGGTCGGCTCGTCCGTCGTGGCGAGCGGCGTGGAGCTCTCCGTCGGGCTCGCCGAGACGCTGGGCGACGGCGTTGCGTTCCTTGGCCCGCTGACCCGCCGGCTGCCCGAGTCCGAGCCGATGCGCCCGCCGTTCGCGGTCGCGCGCAGCACGAACTCCGCCCGGCCACCGGGCGCGCCGGACAGGAAGCTCACCCGGTAACGGGCGGTGATGTCGCGGTCCTTGCACAGCGCGCCGCCCGAGGCGAAGGCCACGGCACCGTCGCCGATCGGCTCTATGACGACCTCGTGCCACGCCCCGTCCCGCGAACGCTCGACGCGGATCTGGTCCGGTGACATCCCGGGCAGGCCGACCGTCACGACCCACCTGGCGGCGACGCAGCCCTTGTCATCCCGGGCGATCCTTACGGTGACGCTGCCGGGCGAGCCTTCCACGCGAAAGCCGCTGGGCAGGCCGAGACGCACCGAGTACGGGTCGGCGAGCGCCGGGCCGGCGAGCCCTACCGTCAGCCCGACCAGGGCGGCCACCACCGCGCCGAGCCGCGCCGCCGCACGCCACATCGCTTCACCCCGCGGGTCCCCAGTCTGATCCGCGACAGGGTACCGCGAAGCGTGCTGCCCTAGAGGTCGACGTCCGTGAGCACCAACACGTGCGGCTCGGTGTAGTCGTCCATCGCACTGCGTACGCCCTCGCGCCCCACGCCGCTGCCCTTCACGCCGCCGTACGGCATCTGGTCGGCCCGGTACGACGGCACATCACCGACGATCAAACCGCCGACCTTGAGCGTGCGGTACGCGGCGAACGCCGTCTGCAGGTTGTGCGTGAACACGCCCGCCTGCAGGCCGTACGCGGAGTCGTTGACCGCCGCGAACGCCGCATCGTCGTCGGTGACCGGAGAGACGACCAGCACCGGCCCGAACACCTCCTCCCGCGAGACCTTCGCGTCGGTCGGTACGCCGGTGAGCACCGTCGGCGGGTAGGTCGTGCCGTCGCGCTTGCCGCCCACCGCGACCGTGGCGCCGGCGGCGACGGCCTCGTCCACCCAGCTCTCCACCCGACGGGCGGCGTCCTCGTTGATCAGCGGGCCGACGTCGGTGGCGTCGTCGATCGGGTCGCCGGTGCGCAGCGCACGGACGGCAGTGTTCAGGCGGTGCAGGAAGCCGTCGTAGATCCATTCGTGGACGAAGACCCGCTGCACCGCGATGCAGCTCTGCCCGGCCTGGTAGTTCGAAAACGTGGCGATCCGATCGGCCGCCCACTGCAGGTCCTGGTCCGCGGCCCAGTCCTCGCAGATGACCGCAGCCGCGTTGCCGCCCAGCTCCAGCGTCACGTGCTTGTTCGGCACCGCCGCCCGGATGCTCGCGCCGACCGGGCCGGATCCGGTGAACGAGACCACGGGCAGCCGCGGGTCGGCCACGAGGGCGGCGGCCCGATCATTCGGCAGCGGAACCACGGAGAACGCCCCCACGGGCAGCTCGGTCTCCAAGAGCAGCTCGCCCAGCAGCAGGGCCGACAGCGGGGTCGCCGGCGCCGGCTTGACCACGATGGGGGCCCCGACCGCGAGCGCCGGCGCGACCTTGTGGGCCACCAGGTTGAGCGGGAAATTGAACGGGCTGATGCCCAACACGGGCCCACGGGGCGCCCGCCGGATCAGCGCGAGCCGGCCGGTCGCGCCGGCGTCGGTGTCGAGGCGCTGCAGCTCGCCGGAGAACCGCCGGGCCTCCTCCGCGGCCCACCGGAATGTGGAGGTCGCGCGGGTCACCTCCGCCCGCGCCCACCTGATCGGTTTGCCGCTTTCCGCCGTGATGAGCGCGGCCACCTCCTCGGCCCGCTCCGCCAGGCGCCGCGAAACGTGGTCGAGGGCCGTCGCCCGGGCGTGTGCCGGCAGCGCGGCGAATTCGTCGGCCACACCGGCCGCGGCCTCCACGGCGGACTCGACCTGCGCGGGCGTGGCGTTGCCGGTCCGGCCGACCGCGTGCCCGTCGTATGGATGGCGGACCGTCACCTCGTCGTCACTGCTGGCCGGATTGCCGGCGACGAAGAAGGGGCGAAACTGCATCGCGATACCTCCGCCCGCAGCCTAGACCGCTCCGCTGGACACGGAAATAGTCGCCTCCAGGCTTGTCTGCTGCGGATTCAGTCGCGAAGATGGCGGTGGATTGCGATTACCGCCAGGTGGGAGTGACCTCATGACCGAGAAGCAGACGCTGCGCAACTTCGTCAACGGAGCCTTCGTCGACCCCACCGACGGTGGCTACAGCGATCTCATCGACCCGTGTACCGGCGACGTGTTCGCTAGCACCCCGGTCTCGGGCGCTCGCGACGTGGACGCCGCGATGGATGCGGCCGCGACTGCCTTTGAGGGCTGGCGGGACGCCACCCCGGCCGAGCGGCAGCGCGCGCTGCTGAAGATCGCCGACGCGGTCGAGGCCCACGCGGACGAGCTGGTCGACGCCGAGGTACGCAACACCGGCAAGCCCCGCGGCCTGACCGCCTCCGAGGAACTGCCGCCGTGCGTGGACCAGCTCCGGTTCTTCGCCGGCGCCGCGCGGCTTCTCGAGGGCCGGTCGGCGGGCGAGTACATGGCCGGCCACACCTCCTACGTGCGCCGCGAGCCCATCGGCGTGTGCGCCCAGGTGACGCCGTGGAACTACCCGTTGATGATGGCCGTCTGGAAGATCGGGCCGGCGCTGGCGGCCGGCAACACGGTCGTGCTCAAGCCGTCCGACACGACCCCGGTGTCGACCCTGCTGCTCGCGGAGATCGCCGCCGAGTTCCTGCCGCCCGGCGTACTCAATGTGGTCTGTGGCGATCGGGACACGGGCCGCGCGCTGGTCTCGCACCGCACGCCGCAGTTCGTCTCGATCACCGGCTCGACCCGCGCGGGCATGGAGGTGGCCGCGGCGGCCGCGCCCGACGTCAAGCGCACCCACCTAGAGCTGGGGGGCAAGGCACCGGTCGTGGTCTTCGACGACGCCGACATCGCCGCGGCCGCCGAGGCGATCGCGCTGGCGGGCTACTTCAACGCCGGGCAGGACTGCACCGCGGCCACCCGCGTGCTCGCCGGGCCCGGCGCACACGACGACTTCGTGGCCGCCCTCGCCGATCAGGCCCGCGCCACCCGGACCGGAATGCCCGACGACGACGTGCTCTACGGCCCGCTGAACAACGCCAACCAGCTCGCGCGGGTGACCGGGTTCGTCGACGGCCTGCCGGACCACGCCGCCATCCAGACCGGCGGGTCGCGCGTGGGGGACCGCGGCTACTTCTACTCCCCGACCGTGATTTCGGGCGTACGCCAGGAGGACGACGTCATCCAGCAGGAGGTGTTCGGCCCGGTCATCACGGTCCAGCGGTTCGACGACGAGGACGCGGCGGTGCGGTGGGCCAACGGCGTGGAGTACGGCCTGTCGGCGTCCGTCTGGACGCGTGACCACGGCCGGGCGATGCGGATGACCCGCCGGCTCGACTTCGGCTGCGTCTGGGTCAACACCCACATCCCGATCGTCGCCGAGATGCCGCACGGCGGGTTCAAGCACTCCGGGTACGGCAAGGACCTGTCCGTGTACGGCCTGGAGGACTACACCCGGATCAAGCACGTCATGCACAACATCGAGGCGTGATGAGCTCGGTCGATCTGCACAAGCGCCGGACGGCCGCGGTTGCCCGTGGCGTCGGCAGTGTGATTTCGTCCTATGTGGACCATGCAAGCGGTGGCTCCCTCGTGGACGTCGACGGCCGCGACTGGATCGACTTCGCGGCCGGCATCGCGGTGACGAACGTCGGCTCGTCCGCCCCACGCGTCGTCGAGGCCGTGCAGCGCCAGGTCGAGCGGTTCACGCACACGTGTTTCATGGTCGCGCCGTACGAGTCGTACGTGGCGGTCTGCGAGACGCTCAACGCGGTCACCCCGGGCGCATTCGAGAAGCGGTCGGCGCTGTTCAACTCCGGCGCCGAGGCGGTGGAGAACGCGGTCAAGATTGCCCGCCACGCCACCGGCCGGCCGGCCGTCGTGGCCTTCGACCACGCGTACCACGGCCGGACCAACCTCACGATGGCGCTGACGGCCAAGAACATGCCGTACAAGCACAGGTTCGGCCCGTTCGCGGGCGAGATCTACCGCGTACCGATGTCGTATCCGTACCGGGACGGCGGCCTGGCCGGCGAGGTGGCCACCGCCCGGGCCCTCGACCTGGTCGAGAAGCAGGTCGGCGCGGAGAATGTGGCCGCCGTGCTCATCGAGCCGATCCAGGGCGAGGGCGGCTTCGTCGTTCCCGCGCCCGGCTTCCTCCCCGCGCTCGCCGCGTGGACGCGCTCGGTCGGCGCGGTGTTCATCGCCGACGAGATCCAGACGGGCTTCTGCCGGACCGGCTCGTGGTTCGCCTCCGAGCACGAGGCGGTAGAGCCGGATCTCGTCGCGACCGCGAAGGGCATCGCGGGTGGGCTGCCGCTTTCCGGCGTGACCGGCCGGGTCGAGCTCATGGACGCCGTGCACGTCGGCGGGCTGGGCGGCACCTACGGCGGCAACCCGATCGCGTGCGCCGCCGCGCTGGCGAGCGTCGAGACGATGCGCGAGCTCGACCTCGCCGCCGCCGCGCGCCGGATCGAGGAGCGCATGCTGCCGCGGCTGCGCGCGCTCGCGGCCAGGGACCCGCGCATCGGCGACGTCCGCGGTCGCGGCGCGATGCTCGCGGTGGAGCTGGTCCGGCCGGGCGAACCCGGGCCGACGCCGTCGGGCGCGGCGCCGGACGCCGCCCTCGCCGGGGCGGTCTCCCGGGCGTGCCACGCGGCCGGGCTGCTGACGCTGACCTGCGGGACGTTCGGCAACGTGCTGCGCTTCATCCCCCCGCTGGTTATCGGCGACGATCTGGTACGCCGCGGACTGGACATCCTGGACGCCGCCTTCGCGGCAGTCTGAGCCCCTCTTCCTCTTCTCGTCGATCTTGCAGTCGTGGTGCCCGTTTCGTGAGGCTTACGGGGATATTCGACAACCACAACTGCAAGATCGCGGCTAGCGGAGCAGGGCGCGGACGGTGGAGACGATGTACGCAGGCCGCCGATAGAGGTCCGCGTCGGTGAAGAAGCGCAGAGTCCAGCCCTGAGCGGCCAGCCAGTTCATGCGCCACCGGTCGTGCCGCAGCCGATCGCGGTCAAGGTGGGACACGCCGTCGTACTCCAGGCCGATCTTCCGCTTCCGGTACGCCAGATCGAGCCGATACCACGGCACGCCGTCCTCGTCGTCGACCCACACCTGCGGCTCGGGCGCCGGGAGCCGGCCGTCGATGAGCACGAGCCGCAGCTGGCTCTCTTGGCGGCACTCCGATCGACCATCCGCGACCGAGGTCAGCTGCCGTGCCTGGCAGATCCCGCGGAGGCGGCGATGTCGGGTGAGTTCGGCCTCCAGGTCGCCAAGCTCGCAGGCCCCAACGCGCAACGCCGCGTCCAACGCGGGAAGCGCGTCCATTCGGCGTACCGATCGAGCAAGGTCCACCGCACAGCGGGCGGCGGGCGCACACGGTAGGCCACTTACCATGACCGCGTCGGTGGGCAGCACCGCCTCGTGCGCCACCACATCGGCGATCCTCGGTTTGCAGGCGCCCGGAGGCACGATCACATGGACGGCCGCGCTCCGAAGGACGCCGAACCCGTGCATGGCCGCGCCGCTGTGAAATCCCAGCACGCTGCCGACTGGCAATCTGAGCAGCAGTGCCCGGACGCGGTCCGACTCCAGGTCACCCGGACCGTAGACACCACGGACGACTCGTCGCACATCTCCGTGGTCGAGCGCGGTGCGTAGCCGCTCGCGCGAGAGGTCACCCGCCAGCAGCTCCCGGTAGGACCAGAGCGTTCCCTCCACGCCAGCACGATGGCCCCACGCACGCGGTCAGTCACCCACCCACCGCCGAGCCTGTGGACAGCGGTGCTCACTGTGGACAGACCCGTGCCGATCTTGCAGTCGTGGTGCCCTAGAAAGGGCATCAATCACGGCAAGTCGCCCACCATGACTGCAAGATCGACGGGAAGAGGGGGGGCCGTGACCCACTAGCCGCGCAACCCCCACGGGGAGCCGTACTCGACGAGCTTGTCGAGGAACGGCACCGGTTCGAACGCCTCCGGCCCGAGCACCCCGGCGCCCTTCCACACGCCGGCGGCGAGCAGCTCCAGCGCGATCACCGGGTTGACGGCCGTCTGCCAGACCACCGCCTGGTGGCCGTACTCCGCCATCGACCACTCGTTGTCGACCACGTGGTAGAGGTAGACCTCGCGGGGCGAGCCGTCGACGCCGACGCCGCGCACCCAGGTGCCCCCGCACCTCTTGCCCCGCATGCGATCGCCGAGACCAGCTGGGTCGGGCACGCAGGCGGCCACGACGTCCCGCGGCGACACCGACACCCCGCCAACCGCGACGGGCGCCGTCGAGTCCAGGCCAAGCTTGTGCAGCGTACGTAGCACCGAGATGAACTCCGCGCCGAGCCCGTACTTGAACGTCACCCGCCGTGTCCGCACCCAGCGCGGGATCAGCAGGACCTCCTCATGCTCCACGTTCACGCACTCGACCTCGCCGATGCCCTCCGGGAACGAGAAGACCTCTGGCTCGGAGAACGGCTCGGTCGTGAACCAGCCGCGCGAGGACTCCCAGATCACGGGCGGATTCAAGCACTCCTCGATCGTCGTCCAGATGGAGAACGACGGAGCAAAGTCGTAGCCGGAGACCACCAGGTTCGAGCCGTCCCGCACCCCGATCTCGTCGATCGACGAGAACAGCTCGTCGGATGCGTATCGAGCGAACACATCGGACAGGCCCGGCTCGACGCCCATCCCGACGAGCGCGAGCCGCCCGGCGTCCGACCATCGCGACGCCGCGTCGAACTGCGCATCCCCTAGCTTCACCCCGCACTGTTCGTACGGCAGCGTAGGGTGCGGCCGGGAGAGCGACATCGCCATGTCCAGGTAGTCGGCGCCGGCGGCGAGCGCGCCCTCGAAGATGGGCATGACGAACCGTGGATCGACCGCGTTGAGCACGTACGTGATGCGGTGCTCCCGGCACAGCGCCGCAACTGCGTCCGAGGACGACGCGTTGACGGTGGCCGCCAGGAACCGCGGATCGCCGGCCGCGGCGACCGCGCGCCCCGAGCGCGCCGCGTCGTGGTCCGCGACCACGCAGAGCGAGAAGAAGGTACGCCGGGCGGCGATCGACACCGCGGCGGAGCCCACGCCGCCGGCGCCCACGAGCAGGATGCGCATCATGCCCTGAGCAGCCGCCGGCGCTGCCGCCACGCCATCACCTGGCCCGCGACCACGATCAGGAACGAGATCGCGAACATCGCCGTTCCGATGACGTTCACCTGGGGCGGGATGCCGCGCTGGGCGGCGCCCCAGACGTACATCGGGAACGTGACCGTGCTGCCGGAGTTGAAGTTCGTGATGATGAAGTCGTCGAAGGACAGCGAGAAGGCGAGCAGCGCGGCGGCCACGATGCCGGGCAGCACGAGCGGCAGCGTAACCCGCCGGAACGTCTGCCACTCGTTCGCGTACAGGTCCATCGCCGCCTCCTCCAACCGCGGGTCGAGGCCGGCCAGCCGCGCCTTGACCGTGACCACGACGAACGACACGCAGAACATCACGTGCGCGACCACGATCGTCCAAAAGCCCAGCGGCACCTGCCCGGCGACGAACAGCGCGAGCAGCGACGAGCCCATCACGACCTCAGGCGTGGCCATCGGCAGGAAGATCAGCAGGTTCGTCGCCGCGCGGCCCCGGAAGCGGTGCCGTACCAGTGCGAACGCCATCAGCGTTCCGAGGATCGTCGCGATCACCGTCGCGACCAGGCCGATCCGGATGCTGCGGCCCACCGCCGTGCACATGTCGCCCGCCGCGCAGGGGTGCAGCCAGTTGGTGAGCGTGAACTTGTTCAGGTCGTACGACAGCCGCCCCGTGGGCTTGTTGAACGAGAGCGCGACGACCATCGCGATCGGCAGGAAGAGGTACGCCAGGACGAGCATGCCGACGAGCAGGATCCACCGGTCGGAAAGCCAACGGCCGAAGCGGTATGCCATCACAGCACCTCCTCGGTGCCGGCTCGCCGGACGTATACGAAGACGAGCGCCAGAATCGCCGCCATCAGCAGGAAGGACAGGGCCGCGGCCTGGGGGTAGGCCAGGCGCACGAGGAACGCCGAGTCGATCACGTTGCCGATCATGTACTGGTTCGGCGTGCCGAGCAGTTCGGCGTTGATGTAGTCGCCCGCCGCCGGGATGAACGTCAGCAACGTGCCGGCCACCACGCCGGGCATCGACAGCGGCAGCGTGACCCGGGTGAACGTCCTGATCGGATTGGCGTACAGGTCGCTGGCGGCCTCGAGCAGCCCACCGTCCAGCTTTTCCAGGCTCGCGTACAGCGGCAGCACCATGAACGGCAGGAAGTTGTAGGTCAGCCCGGCCACGACCGCGAACGGGGTCGCGAGCAGCCGGCCGTCGGGCGACAGGATGTGCACATCCCGCAGTACGCCGACGAGCCAGCCGTTATCGGACAGGATCGTCTTCCAGGCGAGCGTGCGGACCAGGAAGCTCGTGAAGAATGGGGCGATCACCGCCACCAGCAACAGGTTCTTCCAGCGGCCCGCCTTCTGGGCGATCGCGTAGGCGAGCGGGTAGCCCAACAGCAGACACGCCACCGTCGCGATGCCGGAGTACAGGAACGAGCGGACGAAGTGCGGCCAGTACGCGGCGACCGCGTCGGCGTAATTGCCGAACCTCCAGGCCATCGCGTAGCCCTCGGCCAGCGAACCGGACGGGTCGTACAGGCTGGTCGCGAACAGCTGCAGCGCGGGCACTGCGAAGAACAGCGTCAGCCAGACGCCGCCCGGCAGCAGCAGAAGGTACGGCAGGAGGCGTCGGCGGCGGGCGCCCGCCACCGGCTCGGTCGACGGGGCCGGCGCCGCGGTGGTCGGCCCACCGATGTGGGTCGGAGCGGTCACGGCGCGACACCCAGCGGGTCGGCTGCGTAGACCGGGGCGGGCTCACCCTCCTCGGGCGACCGGCGCAGCACGAACGAGTGGGTCGGGATCCAGTGTGCGACCACCTCGGTGTCCGGCTGCAACAGGCCGCCGGCGGCCGCGTTCGCCGAGAACACCGACATCTCCTGACCCCACGGGGTCCGCACCAGGTACTCGGTGCTGACCCCGGCGTAGCAGATGTCGGTGAGCACGCCGTTGACCGCGTTGTGCCCCGGCGGGGCCCCCTGCTCGGTCGGCGCCAGCTGCACCTTCTCCGGGCGTACACCCAACCAGACCTGGCCGTCGGCGGAGCGCGCGCGGCGGGCGGGCGCGGCGAACCGCGAGCCGTGCGCCGACAGCAGCAGGTCATCGCCGGACCGGCCGGCGACCTCGGCCGCGAACAGGTTCGACTGGCCGAGGAAGTTCGCGACAAAGGGGCTGGCCGGGAACTCGTAGATGTCCTCGGGCGCGCCGAGCTGTTCGATCCGGCCGGCGTTCATCACCGCGACCGTGTCGGCCATCCACATGGCCTCCTCCTGGTCGTGGGTGACGTGCAGGAACGTGATGCCGACCTCGGTCTGGATCCGCTTGAGCTCGATCTGCATCTGCCGACGCAGCTTGAGGTCGAGCGCGCCGAGCGGCTCGTCGAGCAGCAGCACCTGTGGGTGGTTGATCAGCGCGCGGGCCAGCGCGACCCGCTGCTGCTGGCCGCCGGAGAGCTGCGCCGGCCGGCGGCGCTCGTAGCCGGCCAGCTGGACGAGAGCCAGCAGGTCCCGGACCTGCGCCGCCACGTTCTTGGCACCGCGGCGGCGCAGGCCGAAGGCCACGTTCTCGAAGACGTCCAGGTGCGGGAACAGCGCGTAGCTCTGGAACACCGTGTTCACGGGCCTCTGATACGGGCGTTCCCGCGAGATGTCCCGCCCGCCGAGCAGCACCCGTCCGGAGGTCGGCTCCTCGAGCCCGGCGACCATGCGCAGCGTGGTTGTCTTGCCGCAGCCGGAGGCCCCCAGCAGCGCGAAGAACGACCCCTGCGGGACGGTCAACGTCAGGTCGTCGACCGCGGTGATCGAGCCGAACCGCTTGGTGACGTTGATCAGGCGCAGGTCGCCCGCGGCTCCGGTGGGGTCCTCCATCCGACTACGCGCCGATGACCTGCTGGAACTTGCCCTGGTAGGCCCGCTCCTTGGCGTCGTCGAGGGCCATGAAGACCTTCGCCTTGCCGAGCATCGCCGCGTCCGGGAAGATCAACGGGTTGGTGGCCAGGTCCTTGTCGATCTTCTCCATCTCGGCCTGGGCGCCCTTGACCGGGCAGATGTAGTTGACCCATGCGGCCAACTCGGCGGCGACCTTGGGGTCGTAGTAGTAGTTCATGAGCTGCTCGGCGTTCGTCTTGTGGGTGGCCTTGTTCGGCACCAGCATGTTGTCCGACCAGATCATCAGGCCCGAGTCCGGTGCGACGAATGCGGCGTTGTCCAGCTGGATCACGTCGCCGGACCACGCGACGCAGGCGGCGATGTCGCCCTTGTCGAGGTCGGTCGCGTACTCGTTCCCGGTGAACTTGCGGATCTGACCCGAGGAGACCGCCCCGCGGAGCTTCGCGAGAGCGTCGTCGAACTGCGCGTCGGTGAAGTTCGACGGGTCGTGCCCCAGAGACTGCAGCAGCAGGCCCATCGTGTCGTGCATCTCTGACAGCATCGTCACCTTGCCCTTGAGGTCGGGCCGGGTGAGCAGCTCGTCGATCGTCCGCACCTCCTTGGTGACCTTGCCGTTGTACGCGAGGCCAGTCAGACCGGACTGCCACGGCACCGCGTGGTCCGTGTTCTTGTCCCAGGGGCGCCCGCGCAGCCCGTCGAGCAGGTTCGCCTCGACGTTCGGGAGCTTGGACTTGTCGAGCTTCTGGATCCAGCCCAGCCCGATCACACGGGATGCCATCCAGTCGGTGAGCACGAAGATGTCCCGGTCGGTGGACTGGCACGCGGCCAGCTGCGGCTGGACCTTCCCGAAGAACTGGTTGTTGTCGTTGATGTCCTCGGTGTACTTCACCTGAACGCCGGTGCTCGTGACGAACGCGTCGAGGGTGGGGTGCTTGGACTCGTTCTTCTCGTCCACGTCCATGTAGAGCGGCCAGTTGGAGAAGTTCAGCGTCTTCTCCGTGGCGGACTTGTCCTCGCTGACGCAGCTGGCCTCGGTCTGCTTCGAGCCCTTGGTTCCGCAGGCGGCCAGCGCGCCGCCGGCGGCGAGCAACGCGCCGCCGGCCAGGCCCCCGCGGACGAAGGTCCGCCGGGAGAGGCCGGTCGCCGAGAGGACCGCCGCAGCCTCTGGCGAGAGCGGCTTACGGGGGGTGTGTCGCATGACGGCTCCTGGGGGTGGCTGGCATCGTCGTGGGGGACGACGGTAGACGACTGATCCTGGCACGATGTGGGGGGAGTCACAAGGGATTTCGTTGTGGTTATCGCGCTCGACGACGAAATGCGCCAGACTCATGGCCGTAACGTGCCGGGCTCGCGTGTCGCCCGGGCGACCCGTGACCGCCCGAGTACGCGAGACGATACCGGCATCGCCCATGCCGAACCTCTGGAGGCCCCGATGGGTACGCCCCGGCAGAACGACGGCCGCCGACCGACGACCGGCAACGGGCCCGCGCTCGCTCCCGGCCGCCGAGCGATCGTCCGGGAGGGCGCGACGCACGCCCTGCTCGACGACGTGGCGAAGCAGATCATCGAGCAGTTGCAGCAGGACGGGCGCCGGCCGTACGCCACGATCGGCAAGGCGGTCGGCCTGTCGGAGGCGGCGGTCCGCCAGCGCGTGCAGCGGCTGCAGGACGCCGGCGTGATGCAGATCGTGGCCGTCACCGACCCGCTCCAGCTGGGCTTCCCGCGCCAGGCCATGATCGGCATCCGGACCACCGGCGACCTCGAGGACATCGCCGATCGGCTCGCGGACCTCGACGAGGTCGACTACGTGGTCATCACGGCCGGCTCGTTCGACCTGCTCACCGAGGTGGTGTGCCGCAATGACGACCACCTGCTCGAGATCCTGCAGCGGCTGCGGTCGGTCGAGGGCGTCGTCGGCACCGAGGCGTTCGTCTACCTCAAGCTGCGCAAGCAGACTTACAGCTGGGGTACGGCGTAGCGATTTCACGCTCACGCTGCGGAATTCGTTGCGATAGCGGTCGAGACCTTCGGTAACACTTGCGCGGGCCACAGATCTGTGCGATAACCGTGGGGCGCATGTTGGCGCGTACGGCCACCCGGCCCACCCGGCCGCTGACCCGAGGCGAGGCTCAGACATGTCCGGTAACCCCGCGACCGATCACCTCTGGATGCACTTCACGCGCATGGCCAGCTACGCCGACCGGGAGGTGCCGACGATCGTGCGGGGCGAGGGCCCGTACGTCTGGGACGCGCACGGCCGCCGGTACCTGGACGGGCTCGCTGGGCTGTTCGTCGTCAACGCGGGGCACGGCCGGACCGAGCTGGCCGAGGCGGCCGCCAAGCAGGCGTCTGAGCTGGCGTTCTTCCCGCTCTGGTCGTACGCCCACCCGACGGCGCTCGAGCTGGCCGAGCGGATCGCCGGGTTGGCTCCGGGCGAGCTGAACCGCGTGTTCTTCACGACCGGCGGTTCGGAGGCGGTGGAGTCAGCCTGGAAGCTCGCCCGGGCGTACTTCAAGCGGGTCGGCAAGCCCACCAAGCACAAGGTGGTCAGCCGGTACATCGCGTACCACGGCACCTCGATGGGTGCGCTGTCGATCACCGGCCTGCCGGGCATCAAGAGCGACTTCGAGCCGCTCGTCCCGGGCGGGATCAAGGTGCCGAACACGAACTTCTACCGCGCCCCCGAGCACGCGGACTCACCGGAGGCGTTTGGTCGCTGGGCCGCCGACGAGATTGCCCGCGCCATCGAGCGGGAGGGGCCGGACACCGTCGCCGCGGTCTTCCTCGAGCCGGTGCAGAACTCGGGCGGCTGCTTCCCGCCGCCGCCCGGCTACTTCGAGCGGGTCCGGGAGATCTGCGACGCGTACGACGTGCTGCTCGTCTCCGACGAGGTGATCTGCTCCTGGGGCCGGCTCGGCGAGTACTTCGGTGCCCAGCGCTACGGCTACCAGCCCGACATCATCACGACCGCCAAGGGCATCACATCGGGGTACGCCCCGCTGGGTGCCATGATCGCGGATGACCGGCTGATGGAACCGTTCCTGTCCGAGACCGGCATGTTCGCGCACGGCGTCACGTTCGGTGGCCACCCGGTCTCTTGCGCGGTGGCCATGGCGAACCTCGACGTATTTGAACGCGAGGACCTCACCGGCCACGTGCGGAGGAACGCGGACGCGTTCAGGGCCACCCTCGAGCGGCTGAGCGACCTGCCGATCGTGGGCGACGTGCGCGGCGACGGGTACTTCTACGGCATCGAACTGGTCAAAGACAAGGCAACCAAGGAGACGTTCGACGACGCGGAGTCCGAGCGGCTGCTGCGCGGATACCTCTCCGGGGCGCTGTTCGAGGCCGGCCTGTACTGCCGGGCGGACGACCGGGGCGACCCGGTCGTGCAGCTCGCTCCGCCTCTCATCTGCGACCAGCGGCAGTTCGACGAGATGGAGCAGATCCTGCGCGCCGTGCTGACCGAGGCATGGCAGCGCCTCTAGAACCACACCCCCGGGGCGGGTGGGGCAGCCGGGGCGGGCGTCGCCCGCTCCGGCGTGCCCGCCGGGTGCGTCGCGCCCGAACCTCGGCCCCAACCGCGTGAAGGGCGTGGCCATGAGCTACCGCGACCTTTCGTACTGGATGTCCAGCGTGGACGGTGACCTGACACCGCGACCGGCGCTGCCCGGCGACATCGACGTGGACGTGGCCATCGTCGGCGCGGGCTACACCGGGTTATGGACCGCGTACTACCTCGCCGTCGCGGAGCCGTCGCTGCGCGTGGCCGTGCTCGAGAAGGACATCGCCGGCTACGGCGCGTCCGGTCGCAACGGCGGCTGGTGCTCGGCGCTGTTCCCGGCGTCCGTCACGGCACTCGCCCGCGAGCACGGGCGGGACGCCGCGATCGCCCAGTATCGGGCGTTGCAGGCGACGGTCGACGAGGTCGGCCGGGTGGCCGAGGCGGAGGGGATCGACTGCCACTACGCCAAGGGCGGCACGGTCGTGCTGGCCCGCACGCCAGCGCAGCTGACGCGCCTCCGCGACGACGTGGCAGAGGCCCGCGCGTACGGCTTCGGACCCGAGGACCTGGCCGAGCTTGGCGGGGCCGAGGCGCGCGCGAGGTGCGGTGCGACGAACGTCCTCGGCGGCGCGTACACGCCGCACTGCGCCGCCATCCACCCGGCCCGGCTGGTCCGCGGCCTCGCCCGCGCCGTCGAGCGCCACGGCGTCACGATCTACGAGGGCAACGCGACGGCGGCCCTGCTACCGGGCACGGTACTCACCGCCCGCGGCACGGTCCACGCCGAGGTGGTGGTACGCGCGACGGAGGGCTACACCCCGTTGCTGCCAGGCCATCGGCGGACGGTTGCCCCGTTGTACTCCCTCATGGTGGCGACCGAGCCGCTGCCGGCGTCGTTCTGGGAGTCGGCCGGTCTTGCGCGACGGGAGACGTTCGCCGACCACCGGCATCTGATCATCTATGGCCAGCGGACCGCGGACAACCGACTCGCGTTCGGCGGGCGGGGCGCGCCGTACCACTTCGGGTCCCGGATCCGCCCGCGGTACGACCGGGAACCGGCCGTCTTCGCCGAGCTGCGACGGGTACTCGGGGAACTGTTCCCGGCGCTGGGCGACGCTGCCATCACGCACCGGTGGGGCGGCCCGCTGGGCGTACCCCGGGACTGGACCGCGTCGGTCGGCCTCGATCGGTCGACGGGGCTGGCCTGGGCGGGCGGGTACGTCGGGGACGGCGTCGGCGCCGCCAACCTCGCCGGGCGTACCCTCGCCGACCTCGTCCTGAAGGCGGACAGCAAGCTCACCGAGCTGCCCTGGGTCGGGCACCGCTCGCCACTCTGGGAGCCCGAGCCGCTGCGCTGGCTGGGGATCAACGCCGGCTTGCGCGTGATGAGCGCGGCGGACTCCGCCGAGGCGCGCTCCGGCCGGCCATCCCGGCGCGCGGCCGTCTTCGCCCGTCTCCTGGGTCAGTAACAAACGACTCGTCTCCAAGATCCACGCAGCGTGGCACGGGTTGGGCGATCAACTCGCCTCTGAAGCCGCTATCTGTGCGGGGTTGCGATGATCTAGTGGGTGGGCGGGATGACGCGAAGGTGGCCCCGACGGCCGACCGCGTGACGGCGGTCAGCGCCGTCGTCGGCCGGGGATCGCGGGAGGGGACCGGCGGCCTCGCGCACCGCCTCGGCGAGCGCCACCAGGTCGTCCGTGGCGGGGGGCGGCGGCCCGAACTCACCGTCGTGCCGAACGAGCTCCCAGCCCCGGGGCGCGGTCAGGCCGCGGGCGTGCTGCTCGCAGAGGTCGTACGTGTGCGGCTCCGAGAACGCGGCCAGCGGACCGACCACCGCGGTGGAGTCCGCATAGACATACGTCAGCGTGGCGACGGCCTGCCGGGGGCAGCCGTTGCGCGAGCAGCGCCGTGGTGACCTCACGGCCGCACGGTATCGCCCCCTCCCGTCCCCGGTCTCCCGATGCCTGCGCGACACGCCGACCGGGTGATCATCGGACGTTGGCCGCCGGGGTCGGTGGGCGGCGGGGCTACCCTGGCGGCGTGACAGGCCCCGGCAGCGACCAACCGGACCGGACCCGGCCGGCCCCGAGCCGCCGGCCGGGCCGCGATCGGCACGGTCGCGGCCTCCGCGGCCGGCTCGTGCCGGCGACGGTCCCCGTGGCCCGGACGAAGGCCGAGGTCTTCGACGACCTCGTTCTGGACACGGTCGAGAGCCTGGAGCGGCAGTACGCCAAGGAGTTGGCCGGCGTCGAGTTCGCCGTCGAGGACGTGCCGCCGGATCTGAACGTGTACGACTCGGATGTGCTCGAGGACGGCGAGGTGCCGCTGGCCAGGCTGCTGCCGGGACGGCCGGGACGGAACGCCGTGCCGCCCCGCATCGTGGTCTACCGCAGGCCGCTGGAGTTTCGCGCGATCGACCGGGAGGACCTGGCGGACCTGATCCACGATGTGATCATCGAGCAGGTCGCCAATCTCCTCGGCGTGGACCCGGAGGAACTCGCCTGAGCGCCCGGAGTGTCAGGCGACTCTGCGCTTGAGCTTGCGCCGCTCGCGTTCGGACAGCCCACCCCAGATGCCGAACCGTTCGTCGTGGCCGAGTGCGAACTCGAGACACTCCATCTTCACCTCGCAGCGCGAGCAGATCCGCTTCGCCTCGCGGGTGGAGCCGCCCTTCTCGGGGAAGAATGCCTCCGGGTCGGTCTGCGAGCACAGCGCCCGCTCCTGCCACTCCGGTGCGTTCCCGAGTAGGTCGGCCACGACTCCTCGGCCGTCCATCAACGTGCCTCCTTCTACCGCGCCGTCGCCGTGCCGGCGCTAACCCCCACGCGGAAGGCGTGCCATTGGTCCGATCAGTGGCGGTTTGCCGCCCTCGTTCGAACCACCCCACTGAAATTACACGCGTGTAATGCGTGCGTCGTCAAGCCGAACCTGATAAATGGGGTCGCTCGGATGGGCGCCTGCCGCCATGCGGCCTTGCCAAACTGCCCTATCGATTCAGCCCCGGGGTCGGTAACGCCGTTATCGGCGAGTTGCCCAAGAAATCCCGCGCCGTTCCATCAGCCGAGAGTGCGGCCCGACGGCGCACCGTACGTCGTCGTGCGTTCGCGAGCCGGCCGACCGGCCGCCGCGGCGATGCCACGCAGCTGCTCCACCGTGCGAGCCGAGCCGTGCTCGGATCCCGCCATCCGGGAGATGGTCTCCTCCATCAGCGTGCCGCCGAGGTCGTTGCAGCCGCCGCGCAGCATCGCGACAGTGCCCTCGTCGCCGAGCTTCACCCAGGAGCATTGGACGTTGGCGATCCGGCCGTGCAGGAGCAGCCGCGCCATCGCATGCACGACCCGGTTCTCCCGCCAGCTCGGGCCCGGTCGGGCGATGCCGGCGAGGTAGATCGGCGCGTTGGTATGCACGAACGGCAGCGCCACGAACTCGGTGAAGCCACCCGTGCGGTCCTGGACAGCGGCGAGCACCCGCAGGTGCGCCAGCCAGTGCTCGGGGCGGTCGACGTGCCCGTACATCATCGTCGAGCTCGACCGCAGACCGAGCTCGTGCGCGGTCGTGACCACCTCGACCCAGGCGGCGGCCGGCAACTTTCCCTTGGTGAGCACCCACCGCACGTCGTCGTCGAGGATCTCGGCGGCGGTGCCGGGTATGGTGTCCAGCCCCGCATCGCGGACCTCGGTGAGCCAGTCGCGGACCGACACACCCGCCTTCGCCGCCGCGGTCACGACCTCCATTGGCGAGTACGCGTGGACGTGCATGCCCGGCACGCGCCGCTTCACGGCGCGGACGAGCTCGGCATACGCCGTGACGGGCAGCTTCGGGTCGATGCCGCCCTGCATGCACACTTCGGTGGCGCCGGCCCGCCACGCCTCCTCGGCCCGGTCGGCAACCTGGTCGAGCGAGAGGCGGTACGCGTCCGCGTCCCGCTCTCGTTGAGCGAACGCGCAGAACCGGCAGCCGACGTAGCACACGTTCGTAAAGTTGATGTTCCGGTTGACGACGTACGTGACGTCGTCGCCGACCGCATCGCACCGGACGTCGTCGGCGAGCCGGGCAACGGTGTCGAGCACGGCGCCATCGGCGGCGAACAGTGCCAACGCGGCCGCCTCGTGCCGCGGTTCGAGCAATGCCGCGGGGTCGTCGGCGGCCAGCCGGAGCCCAGCCAGCACATCGTCGTCCAGCCGCGGCGGCGCCGAGGTCTGGGCCGCAGCGGAGGTCTTCGCCGCGTGCGTGGCCACCTCCGACCAGTCGCCGTAGACGGAGTCGAAGTCGCCCCGGCGATCGGCGGTGCGGCCGCGGGTGTCGATGCTCGTGTGGAGGTCCACCCGGCCGCCGGGCGTGAACTCCGCGTCCGGCTCCTGCCACGGCCGGCCCTCCGGACGAGCATTCTCATCGGCCAGGCCCGACACCGGGTCGGCCAGTGCGGCCACGTGCCGGGCCAGCCGGGGGTCGATCCAGGGATCGCCACGCCGCACGTACTCCGGGTACACCGTGAGGCGTTCGTGGAGCGTGAACCCGGCGGCCGCCGTCCGGCGCGCCAGCTCGTCGATCTGTGGCCAGGGCCGCTCGGGGTTCACGTGGTCGGCGGTCACCGGCGAAACCCCGCCCCAGTCGTCGATGCCGGCGCGAAGCAGCAGGTCGTACTCGTCATCGATCAGGTTTGGCGGTGCCTGGATGCGGGCGCGCGGGCCGAGCACGACGCGCGCCGCCGCTACCGTGGCGGCGAGGTCCTCGAGCTCGGCGTCGGGCATGCCGCGCATCGCGGTGTCTGGCTTCGCGCGGAAGTTCTGAACGATGACCTCCTGGATGTGGCCGTACTCCCGCGCCGCCCGGCGGATCGCGAACAGCGAGTCGGCCCGCTCGGCCAGGGTCTCGCCGATGCCGATCAGGATGCCGGTGGTGAATGGCACACCCACGCGTCCGGCGTCGGCTAGCACCCGCAGCCGAACCGCCGGCTCCTTGTCGGGCGAGCCGTAATGCGCCCCTCCCGGCTCCGACCACAGCCGCGCCGCCGTGGTCTCGAGCATCATGCCCATGCTCGGCGCGACCGGCTTGAGCCGTTGCAGGTCGGCCCACGACATCACGCCCGGGTTCAGGTGCGGCAGGAGGCCGGTCTCCTCCAGTACCGCGACGGCGCTGGCCCGGACATAGTCCAGAGTGGACTCGTAACCCCGCTCGTGCAGCCACTCCCGCGCCACCGGCCACCGGTCCTCGGGCCGGTCGCCGAGCGTGAACAGCGCCTCCTTGCAGCTGTTGCTCGCACCGGCCCGGGCAACGGCGAGCACCTCGTCGCGCTCGAGGAACGCCGCGGGTAGGCGGTGCGGGGCGGTCGCGAACGTGCAGTAGTGGCAGCGGTCCCGACACAGCCGGGTCAGCGGGATGAAGACCTTGCGCGAGTACGTGATGATGCCCGGACGCCCCGCGCCTCGGAGGCCGGCGTCGCGGATCGCGCCGGCGATCGACAGCAGCTCGGCCAGGGCGTCACCGCGGGCGGCGAGCAGGCTCGCCGCCTCGTCGACGTCCACCGTGCGGCCATCCGCCGCTCGGTGCAGAGCGCGACGGACCGCCGCCTCGCTCGGCGGACCGACCGGACGGGACAGGGCTACGCGTTCGGCCACTCGTGCAGCCTAGGTTCTGGCTCCGACGCGCACGCTCGCGGACCGCCCGCCGGTCAGCGCTCCCACTCCTGCGTTGGCCGGTCGTCCGAGCCTGCCGGCGTTTCGTCGGCCGTTCGGATCACCTCCGTGCGGGCGGGATCCTCCGGTGGGCCTCCGGCCGGCGAGGCCGGCGCGGAGGCCGGAGCCGCCTGCGGCGCCGCAGGCGCCGCCTCGGCCCTCGCTGTGGGCGGCGTCGCCGGGTACGGCATTGCCGGGGGCGGTGGAGGCGCCGGCGGCACCAGCTGCGTCGGGTCGCCCGACGGGCCGTACCCGGGCGGGTACGCCTGCGGCGCACCGGGAGCGGGCTGGCCGTACGTGGGCGGGTAGGCGGGCTGACCGTAGCCCGGAGGCTGCGCGTGCCCTGGCGCGTAGCCCGGTTGCGGGTAGGACTGCTGCGGGTACCCCGGCGGTTGTCCGTACGACTGCGGCTGCCCGTACACGCCCGGCGGCGCGGGCGCCTGTTTGGGCCTCCGCACGTGGTAGAGGCCCTCCCACACACGGAAGACCGCGTACCACACGACGCCCAGGACGGCCAGGTACGTCGCGCGGGTCAGCAGCGCCTCGAACGCGCCGCGGCCGGACCCGTTCGTCACATCGCCGATGAAGCCGAGGAGGGTCCCGAAGAGCAGCCCGAAGAACGCAGCCACGGCCAGCTCGACGAGTGCGACCAACGTGATCAGCGGGGCGCGACCCACCTTCGGCTCCACGTGGGTCGCCAGCAGCACCGCCACCAGCGGGAATGCGATATTCGCGAGATTGACGAAGTCGCCGAACCGCAGCGAGGAGTAGTCCAGGTAATTGATCGGGAACCGGCTGTCGTCCGGGATCAGCCTGATGAGGGCGACGAGGAGCAGGACCGCGGTCGCACCAACGAGCGCCAGCGCCGCGAGCTCTCGCAGCGGCGTCGTGAACTGGCTGGCGGGCCGGTCGGCCGGTGGCGGTTGGGTCGTCACGCTTCCCCCTGTGGGCTCGCCGGAATCGATCTCCCCGTGAGCCTAGTCCCAGTCCGAGTCGGACGCGTGCATCGTGATACGCGAGGATGGGCGCCATGCGCATCGTGGTACTGGCCGGTGGCATCGGCGGGGCGCGCTTCCTGACCGGCGTCCGAGCCGTGGCGCGCCGAGCGGCGGTGGAGGTGGGCGAGCCGTCGGAGGTGACCGCGGTGGTCAACGTCGGCGACGACGTGACGATGCACGGCCTGCGCATCTGCCCCGATCTGGACAGCGTCATGTACACCCTCGGCGGAGCAGCGGACCCGGACCGCGGTTGGGGACGGGTGGCCGAGACGTGGACGGTCCGCGAAGAGCTCGCGGCGTACGAGGCGGAGCCGACCTGGTTCGCGCTCGGCGACCGGGACATCGCCACGCACCTGGTCCGCACCGAAATGCTCAACGCCGGCTATCCCCTCTCGGCGGTCACCGATGCGCTGTGCGTGCGCTGGCAACCGGGCGTACGCCTGCTGCCGGCGACCGACGACCGGCTCGAGACGCACGTCGTGGTGCCGGCGGAGGACGGCGGCGGGCAGCGCGCGATTCACTTTCAGGAGTGGTGGGTACGCCACCGCGCCGAGCTTCCCGCCAACCGGTTCGTGTTCGTCGGTGCCGAGTCGGCCAAGCCCGCGCCCGCCGTGCTCGACGCCCTGGCCGCCGCGGACGTCGTGCTCCTCGCTCCGAGCAACCCGGTGGTCAGCATCGCGCCCGTGCTCGCCGTACCGGGCCTGCGAGAAGCGGTCGCCACCGGTCGCGCCACGGTGGTCGGAGTCTCCCCGATCATCGGTGGGGCGCCGGTGCGGGGCATGGCGGACCGCTGCCTGGCCGCGATCGGGGTGCCGTGCACGGCGGCCGGCGTCGGCGCGCTCTACGGCTCGCGGGCCGCCGACGGCCTGCTCGACGGCTGGCTGGTGGACACGGTGGACGCGGCCACCGAGGTGCCCGGCGTGACGGTGCGGGACGCTCCACTATGGATGTCCGATGAGGACGCCACGGCCGCGATCGTGCGAGCGGCGCTGGAGCTGGCCCGATGAGCGACCCGATGGCCGGCCAACCGCACGACGGCTTGTGGGTTCTGCCGGTGCGGGGGATGGGCGAGGTGCGGCCCGGCGCCGACCTCGCCAGCCTCATCGTCGCGGCGGCGCCATGGCTGGAGGACGGCGACGTTCTCGTTGTGACCAGCAAGATCGTGTCCAAGGCCGAGGGGCGCCTCGTCGACGTGCCCTTGGACGGGCCGGAACGGGCCGCCGCCCGGGACGAGATCCTCGCCGCGGAGAGCGCCCGCCCGGTCGCGCGCCGCGGACACACCCGCATCGTGCAGACCTACCACGGCTTCGTTATGGCCTCTGCCGGCGTGGATGCGTCCAATGTGGAGCGTACGCGGCTCGTGCTGCTGCCGAAGGACCCGGACGCGTCCGCTCGCGCGCTGCGGCAGGCGCTACGCGAGCGGCACGGGCTGGACGTCGCGGTGGTCGTGTCCGACACGATGGGACGCCCGTGGCGGAACGGACTGACCGACGTGGCGCTCGGCGCCGCCGGAATCGACGGCCTGCGCGACTACCGGGGCGAAATCGACCCGTACGGCAACGAGCTGCACCTGACCCAGATGGCCGTCATCGACGAACTGGCGGCCGCCGGTGAGCTAGTCAAGGGCAAGACGGACGGGGTGCCGGTGGCGGTCGTCCGTGGCTACCTCGCCGGCGTACCGGATGCCGATGGCGAGGGGGCGGCGGCGCTGGTGCGACCCGCGGACCAGGACCTGTTCTCGCTGGGCACCGCGGAGGCGCGGGCGGCAGGCCTGCGGGCGGCGGCGACGCTACCCGACGACCCCTGGCCCGCGGCCGGGGCCAGGGCGGAGGAAGCCGGGGCGGCGGATCACGGCGCCGCGGCGGTGCTCGATCCCGGGGCGGTCGACCGGGCGGTCGAGCTGGCATCGATCGGCACGGACACAACGTTCCGGGTGCTGGCCGGCGGCGACGAGGTGGCCTGCTCCGCCGCCCGGGGCGACCTGCCGGCCGCGGTGCGCCTCGGCGTGGACGTCCAGCGGCTGCGCGCCGCGCTCGCCGCCGAGGGGCTGGCGACCCGACCCCGCCCGACGGTGACCTCCGTCGACGGCCGGCCGACGGTCACGGTGCGCCTGCTCAGCCGCCGTTGAGCATCGCCCGCCCGAGGGGCGTGAGGGTGTGCCGGACGGTGTTGCGGTGGCGGTGGCTGACCAGCAGCCCGGCGTTGCGCAGCACGGTGGTGTGCTGGCTCGCGGCGGCCGGCGAGATGCGCAGCCGGCGGGCTATCTCACCGGTGGAGCCGCCGTCGGCGGCCACCTCGAGCACGTTGGCTCGGGTCCGACCGAGGAGTGCGCTCAGCGCGTCCCGGCCGCTGCCGGCCGCGCCCACCGCCGTCTCGCCGCCGGGCGCCCGCGGCCGGCCGAGCCGCTCGACCGGGTAGACCAGCACCGGCGGGAGGTCGGGGTCGAGCAGGGCCACCGGCGTACGCGCACAGAAGAACGACGGGATGAGCAGCAGCCCTCGACCCTGCAGGTCGAGCTCGCGGTCGGCTGGATAGTTCGGGATGTCCAGGACGCTCCCGTCCCATCGCACCGTGGGCCGCAGGCTGGTCAGCAGGCCGTCCGCGCCGCCGTCGAGCAGGGCGCGGGCCCGGCGCGCGCGATCGGACTCCACGGCCGCCTGCACCCGGTCCCAGACCGGGCGCAGAGCCAACTCCAGGTAGCGCTCCATCGAGGACGTCAGGTGCCGGACCGTGTCCACCTGGCCACGGGCCAGGCCGATCGCCTCGCTCGGCAGCGCGTTCTCCGCGGCCAGGATGTCGAGGTCGCGACGCATGAGCCTGGTCGGCGTCGAGCGGATCGCCTCCAGGCCGGCGCCCAGCCCGCCGACGCTCTCGAACGGAGTGAGAAAGTCCGGAAAATATCCCCGCGGCGGATTGAGCGCGAGCAGGAGCCGCATCTCACCGGCCAGCCCGTCCCGGCGCAGCGCCCCGTGGACGCGGCGACGCCACCCGGACAGCGCCGGGTCGGCGCCGCCCTGAAGGAGGTGCAGACTCAGCACGAGCTCCCAGACGGGGTCGGCCGCCGGCGCCACCCGGGTGCGGGCCACATCGTCGCCGGAGAAGATGATCCTCAGCATTCGTTGCGCACTCCCGGTGCCGGGCGCGGGGACGGAGCGCCCGACGCCCATGCACGATACCGAGCGCGTGTGACGTGTGTCTTTTGGCGCTGGCTGAAAGTCCTCGACGCTCCGGCGGGGCGACCGGCATGCTGAGCGCACGTGGGACCGGGGAGGTCACGCCGCCCGGGCAGCCGCTACGAGGGTCCGCGGCCCGTTCTCCGCGGAGGTGCTGCCCGGGCTTCGGCGTGCTCGGCGCTACCGCGTCCAGAGCGCACACGTGGTCGGGTCACAGATGGGCGTAGTCGCCGCGCTCCCTGAGCTGGTCGACGATCGCCTTCACGTCCTGCGCCCGGTCCCGCGGGCAGATGAGCACGACGTCGGGCGTGTCCACCACGATCAGGTCTCGCACCCCCAGGGCCGCCATCAGGCGGCCCGACTGCGGCACGGCCACGAGCCCGGTGCAGTCACTCAGCAGGACGCCCGGCTTCTCGGCGGCGGCGTCGGCGCCGACGACGACGTTGCCGTCCGCGTCGGCGGGCAGCACCTCGCCGAGCGTGTGGAAGTCGCCGATGTCGTTCCAGCCGAAGTCGCCGGGCACAGTCGCCACGAGGCCGGCGGCGGCCGCGCCCTCCATCACCGCGTAGTCCACGGAAATCTTGGGTAGCGCCGGCCACAGCTCGCCGAGCACGGCGTCCCGGCGGTCCGTGTCCCAGGCGGCGGCGATCGCGGTCACCGCGTCGTGCATCGCCGGCCGCTGGCGCGCCAGCTCGGCGAGGAACGCCTCCACGCGCCAGAAGAACATGCTGGCGTTCCAGAGGTGTCGCCCCGACTCGACGTATGCGACCGCGAGCTCGTGCGGCGGCTTCTCCTTGAACTCCTGCACCCTGCGGATCCGGCCGTCGATGACATCGCCGCACTGTAGGTAGCCGTAGCCGGTCTCCGGCCGCGTGGGCGTGATGCCGACCGTCATCAGGAGGCCCCGCTCCGCGCCGGTGACGGCCTCGCTGACGACGTCCTCGAATTGCGTGCGGTCGGTGATCAGGTGGTCGGCGGCGAACGAGCCGATCACGGCGGTCGGGTTCCGCCGTGCGATCACGGCGGACGCCAGCGCGATCGCCGCGCAGGAGTCGCGCGGCGACGGCTCGACGAGGATGTTCGCCTCCGGTACACCGGGGAGCTGCCGGGCCACCGCGGCCGCGTGCGCCACGCCCGTCACCACGAACGTCCGCTCCGGGGAGGAGAGCGGCGCCACCCGCCGCACGGTCGCCTGCAGCAGCGAGGCCGCGGTGCCGGTCAGCGGATGCAGGAACTTCGGGTTGCCGGCGCGCGACAGCGGCCATAGTCGGGTGCCGCTACCACCCGCCAGCACGACGGCGTAGAGCATCGGACCATCAGGCCGCAGCTCAGCGAGCGCCGCGGCGCCGCCCGCGGAGGGTCGGCAGCGAGCTCAGCTCAACCGGAGGCCCGGTGCCAGGCCGCCAGGTGGACCTCGGCGCTGGACTCCCAGGTGAACTCCTTCGCCCGGTCGAAGCCGGCCTTGGCGAGCGCCAGCCTGCGCGGCTCGTCGTCCAGCAGGGCGGCCAGGTCCGCGGCGATCTGCTCGGGTGCCTCGCTGGTGTACGCCACCGCGTCGCCGCCCACCTCGGGCAGGGACAGTCGCGGGGTGGTCAGGACCGGCGTGGCGCACGCCATCGCCTCAAGGATGGGCAGGCCAAAACCCTCCCCGTACGAGGGGTACGCGGCGACGAGCGCGCCGCCGAGGAATCCCGGCAAATCGGCGTACCGCAGATATCCCGGGCGGAGCAGCCGTAGGTGTGCCGGGAGGTCGGCCACGGCGCGGTCGATCTCGTCGTCGTGGCCCTGACCGCCGGCGATCACGAGCGCCGGCGGGTCCGGTCGGTCCGCCACCGCAAGGGCCCAGCCCCGCACGAGGTTCGGCACGTTCTTCCGCGGCTCCTTAGCACCGAGGAAGGCGATGTACGCGCTGCCACCCAGGCCCAGCCGAGCGCGTACCCGCGCCCTCTCCTCCTCGCTCGGCGCGTGGAACGCCACGTGATCCACTCCGTGGTACGCCACGTCGATCGTGGTGGGGTCGGCGTCCAGCAGACGGATGAGCTCGTCCCTGGTCGCCTTGCTGGGCACGATCACCCGTGCGGCCCGGCGCAACGAGGTCTTGATCGCGCTGCGGAAGAACGTCCGGCGGGACTTGTCATAGTGCTCCGGCTCGGTGAAGAACGTCGCGTCGTGCACCGTCACCGTCACCGGGCACCCGGCCCGCAGCGGGCACGTGTAGAACGGCGAGTGCAGCACCCGCGCGCCCACCTGCTGCGCGAGGAGGGGCAGCCCGGTCTGCTCCCACGCAAGGCGGGCCGGCCGGTGGGCCACCGCGGCCGGCGCGCCTATGACCTCGGCACCGGGCAGCATCCGCGCATACCGCTCGTGGTCGGTGCGCTGCGCGACGACGACGAGCTCGAGCTGGCTGCCCACGGCCTTGTCGAGCGCGCCCAGCAGCCCATCCACGTACCTGCCGACGCCGCCCCGGTCGGCGGGGACACTCGTGGCGTCGACGAGCACGCGGACTGGACGGGCGGCGGTCACTGAACTACTCCTCGAGCTGGCCGGGGCGCGACGGTGTGTGGAGGGTCACTCATTCACACCCTACGCCGCCAGGACCACCCGCCAACGTCTGCGACGCGTCGGCCGCGGGGCCGTCTTTTCGCCCGGTACAGTCGCCGGCATGGCGAGCACCGTCGGTGAGCTGTTCGTGGCGGCCGTCGCGGCCGACCCGGCCCGGCCGCTGTTCACGTGGTACGACGACGCGATCGGCGAGCGGACCGAGCTGTCCGGCGCGACGCTGGACAACTGGGTGGCGAAGACCGCGAACCTCCTGGTAGATGGCTGTGGGCTCGGCACCGGCGATCGCGCCGGGGTCCTCCTGCCGCCGCACTGGCAGACCGCGGCCGTGCTGCTCGGCTGCTGGAGCGCCGGGATAACTCTCGGTGAGCAAGGCCAGCCGGTCGAGGTCGTCTTCGCCGGCCAGGACCGGGTGGCCGAGGCCGACGGGTGGTCCGCGGCGGAGCGCTATGCGCTGGCGCTCGCCCCGTTCGCCGCCCCGCTCCGCGAGGTACCCGACGGGTTCGCGGACTACGTCGCGGAGGTGCGCGCGTATGGCGACCGGTTCACGCCGTACGCCCCGGTCTCGGGCGGCGACGTGGCCACGGCGAGCGGGCCCACCTCGCACGCGGAACTGTGCGCGGCGGCGGTCGAGCGCGCGGCCGAGCTCGGGGTCGAGCCCGGCGTCCGCGTGCTTGTCGACGCCGAGGCCCACCCCGACCCGCTGGACTGGCTCCTCGCGCCGCTCGCGGTCGGGGGCTCCATCGTCCTATGTGGAAATCTGGACCGGGTGCGGCTGGCCGACCGGATGGCGGCGGAGAAGGCCGCGGTGACGCTCGCGTGACCCGCCGCGCCGGGTCAGTGGCCGGTGCGCTCCTTGGCCAGCCGCTCGAACGCGGTCAGTGACTCCGGGTTGGCCAGCGCACCCTTCGCCGCGGCGGCGTCCGCCGGCGTACCGGTGAGGATCTTCTTGACCGGGACCTCGAGCTTCTTCGCAGACAGCGTCCGTGGCACGGCCTGCACCTGGTAGATCTCATCCGGGATGTGCCGGGGCGAGAGCGCCGTACGCAGTTCTTTGGCGATCTTCGCCCGCAGCGCGTCGTCGAGGGTCACGCCGTCGGCCAGCACGACGAACAGGAGCAACTCGCCGGCCCCACCCTCGGCGTCCTCCAGGTGCACGACGACCGAGTCGACGACCTCGTCAAGCCCTTCGACCACCGAGTAGAACTCGCTCGTGCCCAGCCGCACGCCGCCCCGGTTGAGCGTCGCGTCCGACCGGCCGGTGATCATGCAGGTGCCGCGATCCGTGATCGTGATCCAGTCGCCGTGCCGCCACACGCCCGGGTAGACGTCGAAGTACGCCTCGCGGTACCGCGAGCCATCGGTGTCACCCCAGAAACCGACCGGCATGCTCGGCATAGGGGCGGTGATGACCAGTTCGCCGAGCTGCCCGATGACGGGCCGGCCCGACGGATCGTAGGCCTCCACCCGCGCCCCCAGGCACCGGCATGCGATCTCGCCCTCGTAGACCGGCAGCAGCGGCGCGGACCCAACGAAGCCGGTGCACACGTCGGTTCCGCCGGACAGGGACTGCAGCTGCGGCCGGTCGCCGACCGCCGCGTACACCCAGCGGAAGCCCTCGGGCGGCAGCGGCGCACCGGTCGATCCGACGCCACGCAGCGCGGAAAGGTCGGCGACCGCACGCGGCAGGATGCCCGCCTTGCGACACGCGAGCAGGAACGGCGCGGACGTGCCGAAGTACGTCATTCCCGCCTCGGCCGCCAGCAGCCACAGCGCACCGAGGTCGGGGTGGCCGGGGTCGCCGTCGAACAGCACGATCGACGCGCCCACCGCCGGCGCGGAGACCAGGAAGTTCCACATCATCCAGCCCGTGGTGGTGAACCAGAAGAAGCGGTCACCGGGCCCGAGGTCGTGGTGCAGGGCCAACATCTTCTGGTGCTCGAGCAGGATGCCGCCGTGCCCGTGCACGATCGGCTTGGGGAGTCCCGTCGTCCCGGACGAGTAGAGCACGTACAGCGGATGGTCGAACGGCACCGGGTCGAACCGGAGCGGCTGGTCGGTGTCGGCCGCCAGGTCCGCCCAGGTCGCCGTGGCGCCGGGCACCGCGGCACCATCGTCCAGATAGGACAAACCAACGACGTGTACGACAGAGGGCAGCGCGTCCCGGATCGCTGCCACCTCGGGTCGGCGGTCGACGGCCTTGTCGCCGTACCGGTAGCCGTCCACGGCTACGAGCACGGTGGGCTCGATCTGGCGCCAGCGGTCGGTCACGCTCCGGGTGCCGAACTCCGGCGCGCACGAGGAGAAGACGGCGCCCAGGCTGGCCACCGCGAGCATGAGAACGAACGTCTCCGGGATGTTCGGGGCGTACGCGGCCACCCGGTCGCCGCGGCCGACACCGAGCCGGCGGAGTCCGGCCCTAACGCGGCGGACCTGCTCGCGCAGTTCGGCGGCGGTCAGCGTCACCCGGTCCCTGGTCTGGGAGTACGCCAGCACGATCGGCTGGTCGTCAGCGACGCCGGGCATGCGCAGCACGTGTTCGGCGTAGTTCAGCGTTGCGCCGGGGAACCAGCGCGTGCCGGGCATGGCGTCGCCGGTCAGCACCGCCTCTGGATCGGCGTGCGCTAACGCCCCGAAGTAGTCCCAGATCGAGCCCCAGAACGCCGGCAGATCGTCGACGGACCACTGCCAGAGCTCGGCATACGTGTCGAAGTTCAGCCCGCGCTCGGTACGCAGCCAGCGGATGAAGTCGCCCATCCGCGACCGCTCCAGCACATCGTCCGGCGGCCGCCAGAGCACCTCGACCACGCTCGTCACCTCCCACCCAGGCCC
>DASXRC010000082.1:0-1591 GCA_036506795.1 Micromonosporaceae bacterium | reverse complement strand
CCGGCTGGTCCCGGTAGGCGGCGTTCGTCGCCTCGGCCGCCCAGCCGTGCAGCGACCAGATGTCCGGCGGGGTGCCCGGTACCAGCTCCGGCGCCGGCCGGGTCTCGCCCGGCGGGATGCCGTCGGGGTCGACGAACGGGTCGTCGTACCGCGGCTCCTCGCAGTGCCTGACCTGCAGCCCGGCGGCCAACGCGGCGTTCAGGTAGTCGCTGGTGCGGTGGTGCCAGCCGTCCATGTACCCGACGGCACCGTCCGATCCGGTCTGGACCATCGGGAAGCCGGTCACGCCGACCAGGCCGCGGAAGTCCGATGTCACCAAGCTGCCGCCGGGGCGCAGCACCCGAGCGAACTCGGCGAAGACCGGTCCCAGGTCGCGGACGTGGCTGAGCGCGAGTGCGCAGACCACCAGGTCGACGTGGTCGTCCGGCACCGGCAGCCGGTGTAGGTCGGCCTGGTGGAACTCGGCGTCCGGCAGCTTGGCCCGGGCCTTCGCGAGCATGCCGGGGGAGCCGTCGACGCCGATAACGCGGTGCCCGAGCGAGGCCAGGTACTCGGTGTGCCGGCCCGTGCCACAGGCGGCGTCCAGCGCGACACCGACCGGCAGGTTGTCGATGAGCTTGCGGACGAGTGGCTGCTCGAGGTCGATCAGGCCGTTGCCGGGTTCGTCGTACGACGCCGCCCACGTGTCGTACGCGTCGGACGTCGTGATCGGCGCGACCGCGGCGCCGTCACCGAGCCGATCCGCCGCGTCGAGCAGGGCGCGAGTCTCGGCGAGCCGGGCCTTCGTGAAGTCGCGGTCGTGCTCACCGGCGAAGGCACGCAGCAGGGCCAGGCCCTCAAGACCCACCAGGTAACCGAGCGGGTGCAGATAGATCATGGGTGATCCCAACGGGTCGAGCCGCACCCCGGCACGGGGCGCGGAGGGTTGTCGACGGGCAGGAGCGTGGGATCAGCACATACCGGCACTCTCGACCGAACCGTTGCCGCCGTCAACCGAATTGCCCGCTCGTGCCACCCACCACCCGCCGGCCGAGGAGGCCGTATGGGAATCAGAGCTCGGCGGCGATCGCGGGGACGCGACGCCGCAGCGACTCGACCCGGCTTGCGAAGTGCGATTGGGATTGTGGATCGCGGATGAGGGAGGCGCCTGGTGGTCAAACGCCTGACGATGTGGCACGCGCGACTTGGAGTTTCGCGCGAGGAGGCCGTCTATCACTGGTTGACCGATCATGTGGCGCTGGTGCTTGCCGTTCCGGGGTGCGGTGCTACGTGCAGAACAAATGCATACCGGCACCCCGTGGCACCGATCCACCGTACGCGGGGATCGGCGAGGTGTGGTTCGACACTATGGAGGCCGCGGTCGAGTCGCAGGACACGCCGGAATGGCAGACGGTTATAGAGGACGCGTCGACGTTCATGGATCTGGACCCGGCTCGTTGTCGCCTGGGCTGAGGAACACACCACGCCCAGATGACAGGGGGCGATGTCGGTGAGCAACGAGCGATGCGGGTGCGGCCGCTACGGCACCGGCTGCGGTGGCGCCTAGCTCGGCCGCCCGCTTCCGACGAGGGGCGGGTCGATCGTGAACGGG
>DASXRC010000081.1:0-3966 GCA_036506795.1 Micromonosporaceae bacterium | reverse complement strand
GAACAACGCCGCTGCTACAGAACCGGCACATGTTTCGTCACCGATAGAGAGAAGGCACAGCATGGCTCAGGGCACCGTCAAGTGGTTCAACGCGGAGAAGGGCTTCGGCTTCATCACCGTCGACGGCGGCGGCGCGGACGTCTTCGTCCACTTCTCCGCGATCCAGGGCAGCGGTTACCGCTCGCTCGAGGAGAACCAGCGGGTGGAGTTCGAGATCGGCCAGGGCCAGAAGGGCCCGCAGGCCGAGTCGGTCCGCCCACTCTGACACCGAACTAGATCCGGACTAGATCCGGGCGCGGCCGTCGCCGCACCGGACAATCGTCGAGCCCCGCGTCCTGCCCTGTACGCGGGGCTCGCCGCCGTCCGCGGCGGGGCAGCCGGGCGGGCGACCGGCTACGACCGATGGCCAGTGAGGGCGGCGATCACCGTCCGCAACGCGGCCGCCACGTCCGGCGCGATCACCGGGCCGTGCCGGGCCGCCTCGCGTCCGGCCAGCCCATGCAGGTACGCCGCGGAGACCGCGGCCCGCTCGGCCGTGAGCCCCCCGGCCAGCAGCGAGCCGAGCAACCCCGCGAGGACGTCGCCCGTGCCACCGGTGGCGAGCGCCGAGGT
Organism: Micromonosporaceae bacterium; assembly: GCA_036506795.1. GTDB lineage: Bacteria > Actinomycetota > Actinomycetes > Mycobacteriales > Micromonosporaceae > DASXRC01. Next base: position 3,354 of record DASXRC010000081.1, on the reverse strand, counting down.
TCCGGTCGGGTTGGCCCAGGCCCTCCCGTCGGGTGTCGCCACCACCGTGCGGTCCCCCTTGAGCAACACGACCGCCTGCATCCAGGACGCCAACCGCAGCGCTGAGGCGACGCGGTCCTTGCCCGGCGGCTCCCCGGCGAGCCGGGCGAACTCACGGTCGTGCGGGGTGACCACGACCGCGGCCTCCCGCGCCCGCAGGTGCCGCGCCATCGAACCGTCCACAAGCAGCGTCAGCGCGTCGGCGTCCAGCACGGCCGGTACGGACGCGGCGAGCACCGAACGCAGCTCCGTTAAGGCCCGTTCATCGGTGCCCAGGCCAGACCCGCACACCCACGCCTGGACCCGGCCGGCGTCGCCCACCCGCTCGGTGGCGATCACTGACGCGTGTCGGGAGAGCACCTGGGCCAGCGCTCCGCCGGCGTACCGGACCATGCCCGTGGGGCCGGCGAGCGCGCCGGCCACCGACAGCACCGCGGCACCCGGATAGGTCTGTGAACCGGTCGCCACGCCCACGACGCCGCGTGAGTACTTCTCCGACGCGGGGCCCGGGCGCGGCCACCAAGCGGCGACGTCGGCCTCCTCGGGTACGCGCACGACCGGCTCGGCCCGCAGCCACGGGCCGAGCCCGATGTCGACGAGCTCGACCTGGCCCGCCAGCGGAGCGGCCGGGCCGACCACCAGCGCCGGCTTGAGGCAGCCGAACGTCACCGTGACGTCCGCGTTCACCGCGTCGCCGGGCACTTCCCCGGTGTCCACCTCGACGCCGCTGGGCACGTCCACGGCGACCACCGGCGGCCGCATGCCCGCCCGCGACGACGCGGTCGCGAGCGACGTGACCGCCGCGGCCGCCGGCTCGCGGAGCCCGCCGCTGGCGCCGATACCGACGATCCCGTCGACGGCGAGGTCCATCGTGGACGGAAGCTCCTCGACGACGCGGCCGCCGGCGGCCCGCAGCGCAGCCAGTCCACCGGCGTGCGCCTTGTCCGGCACGAGCAGCAGCGCGCGCACCTCCGCACCCCGCCGCGCCAGCCGCGCGCCGGCGTAGAGCGCGTCTCCGCCATTGTTGCCCGCACCGATCAGGAGCACCACGCGGGCGCCGTACACCCCGCCGGCGTCTTGCAGCAGCAGCGCGCAGCGCCGCGCGACTCCGGCGGCGGCGCGCTGCATGAGCGTCCCCTCCGGAACGGTGTCCATCAGGGCCCGTTCCGCCGCCCGGACGTCACTGACCCGGTACGCCGGCCTCACCGCTCCGCCACCACCATCGCCGACGCGATGCCGCCGTCGTGGGACAACGACAGGTGCCACCGGCTCACACCGATCCCGGCCGCCGCCGCGGCGACGGTGCCGGAGACGGTCAGCCATGGCCGCCCATCCGGGTCGGCGACGATCTCGCAGTCGTGCCAATGCAGCCCGGTCGGCGCGCCCAGCGCCTTGGCCACGGCCTCCTTCGCCGCGAACCGCGCGGCGAGCGACTCCGGCGGCCGCGGATTGCCCGATCCCGTGAACCGCTCCGACTCCGTGAACAGGCGGTCGGCCAACAGCGGCGTGCGCTCCAGGGCCCGGAGGAACCGGTCGACGAGCACCACGTCGATGCCCACTGCGACGATCACGGTTGCCACCCTAACGGCGCCGGCGCCGCCACGGGCGTTCTCTGTGGACAACAAGGGGTACGCCGGCGAACCCTTGTCCACAGGGGTTTCGGCGCCACGACGCGACCCCTACCCTCGGGGCGCGTGTTGGCAGGTGATGTTCTGGTCTGCCCGGAGGCGCTGCGTCGATCAGCCGCCGCGCTGAGCTCGATCGGGCAGCGATTAGCGTACGAGACCGCGGGCCCGCCGCTGGAGGTGCCGGCCGAGGGCCCGCGGTCGGTTGTCGTGCTCGGCGAGCTGACCGCGGCCGTACGCCGGCGAATCGACCTGCTCGCCGCGTCCACGGTGGAGGTGGCCACGCTGGTATGCCGGGTCGCCGGGGAGTATGAGGCGGCGGACGACCGGGCGGCTCGGCGTACCCGCACGGTGGCCTGATGTTCGGGTACGCCGAACTGTGGCGCGCGGATCCCGAGGCGTGGCGGGCGTCGGCCACCGCGTGGCGGGTGCTGGCGGCGAGGCTGGCCCGGCGGGGTGCGGAGCTGGCCGTCGCCGCGGCCGACCTGCGCGCAGAATGGTTCGGGGCGGCCGGAGAGGCCGCGGATCGCCGGTTGGCGAGCCTGAGCGGGCCGTGCGACGCGGCGGCAGCGGACTGCCTCGCGACCGACCAGGTGTTGGCCGAGTTAGCTGCCCGCCTGAGCGCGGCGAAGGCCGCCCTCGTCGCGGCCGTGACCGGGCTGGTCCACCCACTCGTACGCGTGGATGACCAGGGTCGGGTGACCGTCGCTGCGCCGGAGCCAAGACCGGATCCGGACGCGCTGGCCGCCGCCAGGCGTACCGAGGAGGGGATCCGTGCCGCGCTCGACCTGGCCGGCGCCGCGGACGCCGAGGCCGCCCGTCGGCTCGGCGAGCTGGCCGCAGCGGCCGCGGCCGGGTGGCCGATGGAGCGTCCGCCGGACTCCCCGCCCTGTGACGCGGAGCCGGGGATGGTCCGCGGGTGGTGGGACTCCCTGACCGACGCCCAACGCCGCTGGCTGGTGGTGTGGGCGCCGGCGCTCGTCGGCCGGCTGGATGGCCTGCCGGCGGCGGCCCGCGATCGCGCCAACCGCATCCTGCTCACCGCCGTGCCTGGCGCGGCGACGGCGCGGCTGTCCGAGCGGCTGGCGACGGGCGGCGCGCCCCGGGCGTACCTCCTCGGATTGGACGTCGCGGGCGACGGCCGCGCGATCGTCGCCGTGGGCGACCCGGACCGGGCGGATCACGTGCTCAGCTATGTGCCCGGCGCCGGAACGGGGCTGGCCGACCTGCCGGGCGAGCTGTGGCGGGTCGAGCGGATGCTGGAGCGCGCGGCGGCGCTCGCGCCGGACCGGGCCGTCGCCGGGGTGCTGTGGCTGGACTATGACGCCCCCGATCTGATCACGGACGCGGCGCGGGCCTCGTACGCGCGCGACGGCGGGCCGGCGCTGCACCGTTTCCAGGAAGGCCTGCGCGCGACGCACGACGGCCCGGCGCACCTGACCGTGGTCGCGCACAGCTACGGCTCGCTCGTCGTCGGCGCCACCGCCCGGGACCTCGGCCTCGCGGCGGACGACGTCGTCTTCCTGGGATCGCCCGGCGTCGGGGTCCGGCACGCGACCGAGCTCGGCCTGCCGGCGGACCACGTCTGGTCGAGCACCGCCGCGAACGACCCGATACAGCGCCTGGCGCCCTCGCTCGTCCAGGTCGCCCGCGAGGTCGCGATCGGGGCGCTGGTGCCGGCCGCGGCGCC
>DASXRC010000080.1:0-36189 GCA_036506795.1 Micromonosporaceae bacterium | reverse complement strand
GTGCTCGCTCAGCGGCAGCGCGCTGCCGGCGTTCTTGAGGAGCACCTGCGACTCCGCCACGGCCTCGCGGGCGAGCGCCCGGTGCGCCGCGCTGCCGACCGCGCCGATGCCGTCGAGAGACGCGAACGGGTGCTCGAACAGGCCGAGCTCGAACTTGGCGTGCAGGATGCGCCGCACGGCGTCGTCGATGCGGGCCATGCTCACGTTGCCGGCCGTGACCTCGGCGAGCAGCAGGGACTCGAACTGCCCCGAGCTAAACGGCTCCATGAACATGTCGGTGCCGGCGTTCACCCCGGTGCGCACCTTGTACGGAGTCAGCCCGCCGTTGGTCGGGTCGGACGGATCCGGGATCTGGTGGATGCCCTCCCAGTCGGAGATCAGGGTCACTCTTCGAGGGTGCGCTTGAGCACCCCGAGACCCCGCTCCATGAGGAGTGCCAGCTGCGGCGCGGCGGCGTGCGGCAGCACATCGGCGATCCAGACGAACCGAGTACGGTCCGCGCCGTCCGAAAACACCTGCGCGGACGCGTTGTGGTGAGCGTACGGCCCGTCGACGACCGACCAGACGAGCCGCCTCGCCTCGTCGTCGAGGTCGACGAACAGTTCACGCACCGTGGCGCCGTTGAAGAACGTGACGATGCGGTCGTCGCCGTCGAGGCGAGCGTCCACTGCAAAACCAGGCACCAGTCGCCGGTGGACTGCGCCCCAGTCCCGAAGCGCGGCCCACACGTCGTCCGGCCGGGCGTCGACCACGATTTCCCTACGCACGGATGCCATGCCGACCAGCGTGCCGGGCGGTCGCGCGCGTGGTCTTGAACATCCTTGCGGTACGCGGTAGCCGCCGGCCCACCTCACCGCGGGTTGTCCCGGCTGCCCTTGTCACGTCAGGTCGACGACGATCGGCGCGTGGTCAGAGGGGAGCTTGCCCTTGCGCGCCTCGCGGTCCACGTACGCCGAGGTCACCCGGGCGGCGACCGGCTCGGTGGCATACACCAAGTCGATGCGCATGCCCATGTTCTTGTGGAACATCCCGGCTCGGTAGTCCCAGTACGTGAACGGGTGCGGGCCCTTCATCGGCGTGGGCACCACGTCGCGCAGCCCCGTGGCGCGTAGCTGCGCGAGCGCCCCTCGCTCGGGCTCGGTCACGTGGGTGTCGCCGATGAACGCGGCCGGGTCCCACACGTCGGCGTCGGTCGGTGCCACGTTGAAATCGCCGCACACCACCAACTCGGGCCGGGCCGCGATCTCCGGGCCGAGGGCGCTGGCGAACGCCTCGAACCAGGACAGCTTATACGCGTAGTGGGGCGAATCGGGCGCTCGGCCGTTCGGCGCGTAGATCGACCACACGCGCACGCCGGCGCAGGTCGCGCCGATCGCGCGGGCCTCGACGTCGGGGAAGCCCGGCTCGCCGGGGAACCCGAGCGCAACATCGTCGAGGCCGACCCGGGAGAGCACGGCGACCCCGTTCCACCGGCCGTCGCCGTGCACCGCGGCGGCGTACCCGAGCTCGCCGACCTCGGCCGAGGGGAACGCGTCCGCGGCGATCTTTGTCTCCTGCAGGCAGACGACGTCTGGTTTCGTCTCGGCCAGCCACGGCAGCAGGCGGGGCAGCCGGGACCGGACGGAGTTCACGTTCCAGGTTGCTAGCCGCACCCACCCAGCTTGCCCCATCGGGGCGATAGTTGTGGACGAGGACCGATGTGGCCGGCCGTCCGCGGCCGGCCGCGACGAGAGGAGCGTGCGAGATGAAGATCGGGATCATTGGATCGGGTCATGTCGGTGCCGCACTCACCCGGCGCCTACATGCCCTCGGCCATAGGGTGACGGTGGCGAACTCGCGCGGTCCCGAGACGCTCGGGCAACTCACCAAGGAGACGGGAGCCAACGCCGGGACCGTACTGGAGGCGACGGCCGACGCGGAGCTCGTGATCATCGCAACCCCGACGCGCGCGGTGCTCGACCTTCCTGCCGAGGCCTTCCGCGGCAAGATCGTGGTCGACGCGAACAACTACTACTCTCGCCGGGACGGCGACATCGAGCCCATCTCGGACAAGAAGATCACGTCCAGCCGGTGGACCGCCGACGTCTTGCCCGGCTCGACCGTGATCAAGGCCTTTAACACCATCGTCGCTCAGCACCTGGCCGACCTCGGTCGGCCCGCCGGCGATCCGGACCGGCTCGCGCTACCGGTGGCCGGGGACGACGCCGACGCCAAGCGCCTGGTCATGTCGCTGGTCGACCAGCTCGGCTTCGACCCGATCGACGCCGGCGGCCTCGACGACAGCTGGCGGCAGCAGCCCGACACCCCCGTGTACGTCGCCGACCTGACGGCCGAGCGCGTCCGAGAGGGACTCCGCGCCGCGGAGCGTTGACCGGACGCCGCAACGTCCGGAGTGGACGATCGCGGTTTCCGGCACGCAGAGATGGGTATCGACGCTGATTGGAGGAATTCCCAACCCCCCGGGAGGTACGCGGTGCGGGGCACCTCGATCGGCGGACTGATCGTCCTCATCTGGCTGATCATCGGCGCGATCGCCGCCGGCCAGCGCGGATACTTCAACACCGGTAGCGAGAGCTGCAACAAGGCCAGCACCACCGCGGTCACGGTCGTCGCCGGTCCGCTGAACTATGTGGGCGTCAACCCGAAGGTGCGGTGCAGCGACATCCCGGAGCCTTCTCAGTAACGGACGGCGCGCCGGCTACGGGGTCTCCGGGTTGATCGGCAGGTACACCTGGAACCGAGTGTCGCCCGGGTGCGATTCGACCCGGATGTCGCCGTGGTGCTTATTGACGACGATCCGGTACGAGATGTCCAGCCCCAGGCCGGTGCCCTCGCCGACCGGCTTCGTCGTGAAGAAGGGCTCGAAGATGCGGGGCCGGATCTCGGGTGGGATGCCGGTGCCGGTGTCGCCGATCTCGACTACGAGCTGGTCGCCGTCCCGCCATGTGCGCACGCTCAGCGTGCCGGTCTCGCCCATGGCGCCGAGCGCGTTGTCGATGAGGTTCGTCCACACCTGGTTCAGCTCGGCGGCGTACGCCGGGATCTTGGGTAACGAGCGGTCGAACTCCTTCACTACGCGTACACCCGGCGGGATCTTGCCCTTGACCATGACCAGCGTGGCGCCGAGCAGGTCGTGCACGTCGACCGTCTGGAACGGCGCGCGGTCCAGCTGTGAGTACTGCTTGGCCGCCGCGACCAGCCCCGAGATCCGGCTGACCGCGTCGTCGATCTCGCCCATGAGCATCTCGGTGTCGAGCGTGTACGTGAGCCAGCGGACCGCGGCGTCGAGGTTCTCGGGGCCGATCGCGCCGGCCACCTGGCCCAGCCACTCGGGGTCGACGCCGCCGGCGACCAGGGTCGGGGCAATGTCCCACGCACCCTGGATGTCGCGCCCGTCGAGCCAGTCCGCGAGGGCGTCCTCGGCGTCGTTGGTCTCCACCGGCGTGAGCTGCGGCGCGGCGGCGGCTCGCTTGACCGCCTCCTCCTGAAGCTCGACGAGCTTCTGGAGCTGCCCGCCATCGAGTCGTCCGTCCGCGATCATGGCGAGCTTGGCGCGCATACCGGCGACCCGCTGTCGCAGCACGGCGGTGGCCCGAACGGCCGCGGCGGCCGGGTTGTTCAGCTCGTGCGTGAGCCCGGCCGACAGCGACCCGAGCGCGAGCAGCCGCTGCCGCTCGCCGACGACGGTCTGCATGTTCCGCATGCCGAGGAACAGGCCCTCGAGCAGGTGCATCGCCATCGGGAACCACTCGCGCATGATCTTGCCGAACACATCGGCCGGCAGCGTGAACAGCTCGACGTCCGTGACGGCCACGAAGCTGTTCCCGTAGATCTGGTCGACCCGCTCGCCGAGGTATGCCTGCATCGCGCCGGCGTACACCCCTCGCTGGTCGGTGCGGCTGAAGTCCAGGTCGTCGCCGTGCACCCGGCGGCGGAGCGCGACCGTGCCGGACAGCAGGACATAGAAGCAGGTCGCCGGGTCGCCCTCGGCGTACACCGTCGAGCCGGCGTCCCACCGCTCGACCTTCCCGTGGTCGGCCAGGAACGCGAGCTGTTCGTCGTCGAGCTTCTCGAACAGGAACAGGGTGCGCAGCTCGTCGGGGGTGAGCCGCTGGTCGGTCATTGCGCCTCCAGGTAACGGTGGACCAGCGACACCGCCATCGCGCCCTCGCCGACGGCTGAGGCGACGCGTTTGACCGAGTCGGCCCGCACGTCGCCGGCCGCGAAGACGCCCGGCATGCTGGACTCCAGGTGGTACGGGTCCCGGGGGAGCGACCAGCCAGCCGGGCGGTGACCGCCGGCGAGCAGGTCCGGGCCGGTGACGACGAAGCCGCGCGCGTCCCGGGTCACTGTGCGGTCGAGCCAGTCGGTGTGCGGCTGCGCCCCGATGAAGATGAACAGCCAGGACGTGTCCGCGCTGCGGGTATGCCCGGTGTCGGTGTCGCGAAGCGTCAGCCGTTCGAGGTGCTCGTCGCCCTCGGCCGCGGACACCTCGGTCTGCGGGTGCACGGCGATGTTCTCGATGCCTGCGATCTGCTCGATCAGGTACTGGGACATCGAGCGGGTCAGGTCGCGGCCCCGGATGAGGATGTTCACCCGGCGCGCGTACCGGGCGAAGTACACCGCGGCCTGTCCGGCGGAGTTCGCGCCGCCAACGATATAGACGTCCTCGCCCGAGCAGCTCGGCGCCTCCGTGGCCGCGGAGCCGTAAAAGACGCCGCGGCCGCGCAGCTCGGTCAGTCCCGGCGCGGTGAGCAGCCGGTACGCCACGCCCGTGGCGAGTACCACGGTGTGTGCCGCCACCGAGGAGCCGTCGCGGAACCGGATGAGCCGGGTGGTTCCGGCCGCCTCGAGGTTGGTGACCTCCCGGGCGCTGAGCAGTTCCGCGCCGAACTTCACCGCCTGCCGGCGCGCCCGCTCGGTCAGCTGCGCGCCGGACACCCCGTCGGGGAAGCCGAGATAGTTCTCGATCCGGCTGCTCTGCCCGGCCTGCCCGCCGGTCGCGCGGCGCTCGACGAGGACGGTGCGCAGGCCCTCGGAGGCGCCGTACACGGCCGCGCCCAACCCGGCCGGGCCGGCTCCCACCACGACGAGGTCGTAGAAGTCCAACGCGGGCACGGTGGTCAGGCCAACCTGCGCGGCCAGGTCCGCCTCGGTCGGCATGACCAGGGACTTGCCGTCGCCGGTCACGACGAGCGGTACCTCACCGCCCGTGCATCCGGCGGCGGCGAGCAGCTGGGCCCCCTCCGGCTCGTCGGCGAGGAGCCAGCGGTACGGGACGAGGTTCCGGGCGAGGAAGTCGCGCACCTTGAACGACGGAGCGGACCACCGATGTCCCACGACCCTGATCTCTGCGCTCGACGCGTCCGGCGTGGCCTCCCATAGCTCCAGCATGCCGTCGATCACCGGGTACAGCTTCTCCTCGGGAGGGTTCCACGGCTTGAGCAGGTAGTGGTCGACGTCCACCAGGTTGATCGCGTCGATGGCCGCCTCGGTGTCGGCGTACGCCGTCAGCAGCACCCGGCGGGCGCGCGGAAACAGATCCATGGCCGACTCCAGGAACTGGATGCCGTTCATCTGCGGCATCCGGTAGTCCGCGAGGAGGATGGCCACCTGCTCGCCCCGAAGCTTGATCTCGCGGAGGGCCTCCAGCGCCTCGGCGCCGGTGGTGGCCCGCACGACGCGGTACCGGTCGCCGTAACGGCGTCTCAGGTCCCGCGCGACGGCGCGGGAGACGGCGGGATCGTCGTCGACGGTCAGGATCGCCGGGTTGGCCATGACTCCAATCAAACCACCCGTTCGGCTCGGATCCAGACGTCGAGACGTCGCCGTCGGCTCCGACCGATGAGTGAGAGCCACCACGCGGGCACGAGATCGGAGAGGCGCCATGAACGAGATGGTCACGTCGACGGGCACCGGCGGACGGGCCGGGCGGCGGGAGTGGATGGGGCTCGGCGTGCTCGCCCTGCCCGCGCTTCTCGTCTCCATCGACGTCTTCGTCATGCTCATGGCGGTGCCGCACTTGAGCGCCGACCTGCACGCGAGCGGCACCGAACAGCTTTGGATCATGGACGTCTATGGGTTCATGATCGCCGGTTTCCTCGTCACCATGGGCACCCTCGGCGACCGAATCGGGCGGCGTCGCCTGCTGCTCGTCGGCGCGGCAGCGTTCGCCGGCGCGTCGGTGCTCGCGGCGTACGCGCCCAACCCCGAGGCGCTCATCGGTGCGCGGGCGCTGCTCGGCGTCGCCGGGGCGACGGTGGCACCGTGCACGCTGGCGTTGATCAGCAACATGTTCGCCGACCCCAGGCAGCGGTCGCTAGCCATCGGCGTCTGGCTGGTCTGCTTCATGGGCGGCGCCGCCGTCGGACCCGTCTTCGGCGGTGCGATGCTCGAGAGGTTTTGGTGGGGCTCGGTGTTCCTCCTAGGAGTCCCGGCGATGGCGCTGCTGCTCGCCCTCGGCCCGGTGCTGCTGCCCGAGTACCGCGACCCGACGGGCGGCCGGCCTGATCTGGCGAGCGTGGCGCTGTCGCTCGCTGCCATCCTGCCGGTCATCTACGGAGTCAAGGAGATCGCCCGCGAGGGCTGGCGGCCGGTGCCCGCCGCCGCGGTGCTCGCCGGCATCGTGATAGGCGCGGCGTTCGTGCGTCGCCAACGCCGGTTGGCCGACCCGCTGCTCGACCTCCGGCTGTTCCGCAGCCGCTCCTTCGGCGCGGCGCTTGGGGGCATGTTCTCGATCACGCTCCTCGGGGGAGCGGTGATGGTGTTCATCACCCAGCATCTTCAACTGGTCGAGGGCCTCTCGCCGCTCGAGGCCGGCCTGTGGCTCCTGCCCGGGGTGGCGGCGACCGCCGTCGGCTTCCTGGCCTCGCCGCTGCTCGCCCGCCGCGTCCGGCCGGCGTACCTCATCGGTGCTGGCCTGCTCGTCTCGGTGGCCGGCATGGTGTCGCTCACGAGGGTCGACGCCACGTCGGGACTCGTCGCCCTCGTCACGGGCTTCGCGGTCTCCAATCTCGGTGCGGGCCCGATGGTGACCCTGGGCACCGACCTGGTTGTCGGGTCCGCGCCCGTGGAGCGGGCCGGCTCGGCCGGAGCGATCAACGAGACCAGTGGCGAGTTCGGCTTCGCCCTCGGCATCGCTCTCTTCGGCAGCGTCGGCGCGGCCGTCTACCGCGCCCAGTTCACGATCCCGTCGGGAGTGCCGGACCCCGCGGGGCGGGTTGCACGGGAGAGCGCGGCCGGCGCCGTCTCGGTCGCCGACCGGCTGCCCGAGCCGCTCGGGGCCGCGGTGCTCGACGTGGCGCACCAGGCATACACGAGCGCCCTGCACACCGTCGCGGCGGTCGCCGCCCTGCTCCTGCTCGCGGTCGCGATATCGGTCGCGATCCTGCTGCGGCACGTCCGCCCCAGCGGCACCGCCGGGACGACGGGTGCCGCCGCGGCAACGGGTGTCGCCGGGCCCGCGGACGCGTCGGAGGCCGACCCCGCTGCGGTCTCCGCGTGACCGTTGGCTCGGCCAGCTCACGAACCGCTCGCTAGCCGCGGATCGCCCGCGACGCGCCGCGTAGCCGTCATCCGCCCGAGCAGCAGGCGGGCGACGTTGCCCGCCGACAGGTAGCGATCGGGCGACTCCACACCCGCCAGCACGCCCAGGAAGCGGGTGATCTCTTGTGGACGGTCCACGAGAGACCTCAGCAACGCGCGCTGCCCGATCCGCAGCGGGCGGCGCCGAGCGAGGTCGGCGGTGAGCCGCGCGGTGAAGTCGAACATCGGCCGCGACAGCGAGTCGCGGCGGTGGTGGTACGCCGCCAGCTCGGAGTCGAGCGCGCGGTCGCCCCGGTGCGCGTCGGCCACCGCGTCGGCCAGCAGCTCGGCGTCGCGGAACGCGTGCGAGATGCCCATCGCCGAGATCGGGTCGAGCACGAGGCCCGCGTCGCCCACGAGCGCCCAGCCGGGTCCGTGCGGCTCCCGGAACGCCTGCGGAAGGTCGGGCGCGAACCGCAGCCGCTCGACCCGGACGGCGTCGCGCGCCCGCTTTCCGAGGTCGCCGCAGCGGTCGAGCGCGTCGAGGACGCAGCCATCCGGATCCCGTCGGAAGCGCGCGAGCTCGTCGAGCGGCGCGAGCACGGCGATCATCGTCAGGCCGTCGTTGGTCGGGAAAACCGGCACCGCCAGCCCGGGCCGCTGGTACAGCTCGCCGCCGCCAGCCAGCCCCGACCAGTACCCGTAGACCGCGAACGTCCGCGCCGGCTGCGTTCCGTATGCCCGGGCGCCGGCGGCTCGCGCCACGAAGGACCGCTTCCCGTCGGCGCCCACGACCAGCCCGGCGGTGTGGATGACCCGGCCGCCACTGGCGCCGCGACGTGCACAGCGCACGCCCGTCACCCGGTGGCCGTCCCCGACCAGCTCCTCGACCGCGCACCGCTCGCGCACGTCGGCGCCGGCCTCGTGCGCGGCGTCGACGAGCATCGCGTCGAGCACCGTGCGACGAGGGCTGTAGAGCGCGTCCACCCGACCGTACGCCGGATATGTCCCTTCGAGCGCAACGTCGCCGGCGTCGAACCGCACCCGCCGGGTTGCCGGCGTTCCGGCGGCGTCGAGGCGATCGAGCAGGCCCCACCCGTCCAGCCGCGCGATCCCGGGCACCTGGACCTGATGCGTGGAGAGCGTGTCGCTGGGAAAGCCCGCCCGGTCCACAGCGAGCACCCGCAGGCCGCGCCGCGCCAGGAGCATCGCGGTGGCCGCGCCGGCGACCCGGGTGCCGACCACGATGACGTCGTACTCCGACATTTGCCACCTCCGTACGGGAGCGTATGGTCGATACCATACGCTACCGTATGGCCTTGTGGAACGGAAGCGACGACTGACGGCGGCTGACTGGGCCCGGGCCGCCCTCGACGCGATCGGCGAGCAGGGCTTGGCCGGGGTCGCGGTCGAGCCGCTGGCCGTCCGGCTGGGCGCGACCAAGGGCAGCTTCTACTGGCATTTCGCGAACCGAGACGCGCTCCTGTCGGCGGCGCTCGCGGTGTGGGACGAGACGCACACCGAGGGCATCATTCGCGCTGTGCAGGCGGAGCCGGACCCGGCGGCGCGCCTCCGGTCGCTGTTCGTGGGCGTGACCGCCTCGCCGCTGGCGCCGATCGAGGTGAATCTTCTCGCGGTGGCGGACCATCCGCTGGTCGCGCCGACCATGCGACGCGCGGTCGCCCGCCGGATCGCGTACGTGACCTCGCTGTTCGCCGCGCTGGGGTTCGCGCCGGACGAGGCCGCCCGGCGAGGGGTGCTTGCATACTCGGCGTACCTGGGACATGTGCAGCTCGTCGTGCGGATGCGCGACGCGCTGCCGCCGCGCGGCCCCGAGCTGGACGCCTACCTGGGCTCGGTGCTGACCGCGCTGTCCACCCGGCCCTGACGGTGGCGCCGAGTGCGCTCTGACGATTCCGGGTACGTCAGGGGGCGTAACCGTTCCCTCCGGAAGGAGGCCCGTCGTGGGCATCGGAGCCAGCATCTTCCTGATCGCGGTGGGCGCGATCCTGACATTCGCCCTGAATGTGTCGATCGGCGCCCTGGACCTCGACGTGGTGGGCTGGATCCTCATGGCCGCCGGTGTGCTGGGCCTGGTCCTCACTGCGATCGTGTGGGGCCCGCGCCGCCGCGCCGTCGTGACTCGGCGGTCGGCGGACTACGTCGACCGGCCGGCCGACTACACCGTCGAGGAGCGCACCGACGCGGGGCCGCCCGACCCGTACCGCTGAGGTCGTCGGGCGCGTCCACCACCCCGATCAGCTCGACCTCCGAGTCGAGGTCACACAACGACACGGAAGTTGGGCCTCCGCCAGCGCGCGAGGCCGCAGCTTCCGTGTCGTTGCGTGCGGAGCGATCCGAGGAGACAGCGAGCGCAGCCGTCCTGCCCGGGTCGGCTGAGCCGCGAATTGACGCCGCAGGCGGCCGCCGATACTGTCCCGATTCGCGGGCACGGGGGCGCCGCGGGAGGGCGACGAGATGCGGTTGACCGGCCGGGTGGCGATCGTGACCGGCGCGAGCCGTGGCATCGGCCTCGCCGTGGCACGGCGGCTGGTGGCCGAGGACGCCCGGGTGTGCATCACCGCGCGGCACGGAGACGCCCTGGCCGACGCCGCCGCGGAGCTGAACGCCGCGTACGAACAGCCGCGCGCCATGTGGGTCGCCGGTAAGACCGACGATTCGGAGCACCGCGCCGACACGGTACGCGTGGTGACCGACGCGTTCGGCCCGGTCGACGTGCTGGTCAACAACACGGGCATCAACCCCGTGTTCGGTCCGCTCGTCGACCTGGACTTCGGCGCCGCCCGGAAGATCCTCGACGTGAACCTGCTCGGCGCGCTCGGCTGGGTCCAGGAGGTCTGCCGCACCGGGCTCGTCGACCGCGGCGGCGCGATCATCAACATGTCCTCGGTCGGCGCGTTGCGGCCGGCGCCGGGCATCTCGTTCTACGGCGTGAGCAAGGCGGCGCTGAGCCACCTTACGGCCTGCCTCGCCGTCGAGCTGGGCCCGTCGGTACGGGTCAACGCGGTCGCGCCGGGCGTCGTGAAGACGCGGTTCGCCGGGCCGTTGTACGAGGGGCGCGAGGAACAGGTCGCCGCGGCCTACCCGCTCAAGCGGCTCGGCGTACCCGAGGATGTGGCCGGGGCGGTCGCGTTTCTGGCGTCGGACGACGCGGCGTGGCTGACCGGGCAGACGATCGTCGTCGACGGCGGCGTCACGCTGATGGGCAGCGTGGGCTAGTCGAAGAGCACCACGGTGCGCGCGCCCTCGCCGCGGGCCATGCGCTCGAACGCGCCGGGCGCGTCGTCGAGCGCGATGCGGTCGGTGATCAGCGGGGTGAGGTCGAGCGAGCCGGCGAGGACCTCCGCCGCGAGCGCGGGTACCTCCACGTCGGGATCGGACGAGCCGTACACGGATGACCGGAGCGTCCGCGCGGAGTGGAAGATGTCGAGCGCGCCGAGGCTGACCAGATCGTCCTTGCCGCCCATGCCGACGACGATCACCTGGCCGCCCCGCCGGGCGCAGCGCCAGGCCAGCCGGATGGTGCTCGCGCGGCCGACGCACTCCACCGCGTGGTCGGCACCGCGGCCGCCGGTCAGCGAGCGCACCTCGCCCGTCAGCCCGTCGTCCGAGACGAGCACGTGCGTGGCGCCCGCGGCGAGCGCGAGCGGCCGCTTCGCCTCGGATACGTCGACCGCAATGACCGGGTCGGCGCCGGCCAGCCGCGCGCCGATGACGGCGGACAGCCCGACCCCGCCGAGACCGAGCACCACGACCGAGTCTCCGGGGCGGACCCGGGCGGCGTTCCGCACCGCCCCGATGCCGGTGAGTACGGCGCAACCCAGCAGCGCCGCCGCGTCGAACGGAAGCTGCGCCGGCACCGGGATCACCGCGTGGTCGCCGACGACGACCTCATCGGCGAGCGCCCCCAACCCGAGCGTGACGTGCGTCGGCGTCCCGTCGGCCGTCCATCCGCGGGGGGCGGCCGGCCTGCCGCTTGTCTCGCACAGCCACGGCTGCCCGTGCGAGCAGAACCAGCACCGTCGGCACGGCGGCGCCCAGTTCAGCACGACCGGGTCGCCCACCGACGCCCGGGCTCGAGCGCCGGCCTCCGTCACCACGCCGGCGGCCTCGTGACCGAGCACGAGCGGGAACGGCGGCGCCAGCGTGCCGTTGATCATCGAAAGGTCGGAGTGGCACACGCCGGCGGCGCGGATGCGGACCCGCACCTCGCCCGGGCCCGGGTCCGGCAGCCGGACATCCTCGATGACCGGCGGGGCGCCGGAGCCCCGCGCGAGCAGCGCCCTCACCGCTGGATCGCCTTCGTCTGGCGGAACTCGTCGAGCCCGTACGCCCCCAGCTCGCGGCCGAATCCCGACTGCCCGTAGCCGCCGAACGGGGCGAGTGGGTTGAATGCCGCGCCGTTGATGTCGACCGCGCCCGTGCGCATCCGCCGGGCGACCGCGAGCGCCCGCTCCTCGTCCGCGGACCAGACCGCGCCGGCCAGCCCGTAGCGGGAGTTGTTGGCTATCGCGACCGCGTCGGCGTCGTCGTCGAAGGGGATGACCGCGAGCACCGGCCCGAAGATCTCCTCCTGGGCGATCGTGCTCTCCGGGTCCACGTCGGTGAGCACGGTCGGGGCGACGAAGTAACCCCGCTCCGGCACCGCCGCGTCCGGCCCACCGGCGACCACGCGGGCGCCCTCGGCGATCCCGCGGGCGAGGTATCCGCGCACGCGCTCGCGTTGGGCCGCCGACACCACCGGACCCAGCCGGGTCGCTTCGTCGAATGGGTCGCCGAGCCGGTAACCGACGGCCGACTCGGCGGCGAGGTCCAGCGCGTCGGCCAGGCGGTCGCGGTGCACCAGCATGCGTGTCCACGCGGTGCACGTCTGTCCGGAGTTCAGCATCGCGTTGGCCAGGCCCACCTTCACCGCCTTCGGCAGGTCGGCGTCGGGCAGGATCACGTTCGCCGACTTGCCGCCGAGCTCCAGCGCGACTCGCGCGATCCGGTCCGCGGCCAGCCGCGATATCTGCGCCCCGGTCGCCGTGGAGCCGGTGAACGAGACCACATCCACGTCCGGGTGCGCGGCGAGCGCCGCACCCGCGCCCGGCCCGGTGCCGGGCACGAGGTTCAGCACCCCCGCGGGCAGGCCGGCCTCATCGACGGCGTCGAAGAGAAGGTACGCCACGAGCGGCGCCAGCTCGGCCGGCTTGACGACGGCGGTGCACCCGGCGGCCAGCGCCGCGCCGACCTTGGCCACGATCTGGTGCAGCGGGTAGTTCCACGGCGTGATGGCGCCGACGACTCCGTAGGGTTCCCGCACCACCCGGGAGTTGCCGATGGTCTGCTCCTCCGGCGGCCGTCCGGCGAGCTCGACATAGCCTTTCAGTACCGTGAGCGGCAGCCCAGCCTGCACCCGGGTGGCGATGCGCATCGGCGTACCGACCTCGAGCGCTACGGTCGCGGCGATCTCGTCGGCGCGGGCCGCGAGCGCGGCGTGCAGGCGGTCGAGGTGGGCCGCGCGCTCGGCCGGCTCGGCCCGCGACCACGGGCCGAACGCGGCCCGCGCGGCGGCGACGGCGCGGTCGACGTCGCCGGGTGTACCGCCCGGCACGTGCGCGAAGACCTCCTCGGTCGTCGGATCCTCGACCGGGATCGTGTCCTCGCCGAGCGGCGCCACCCACTGCCCACCGATGTACAGCTGGCTGCGGCTCGTCGCCTTGGCAGCGGCGCGCGCGGCGGTGTCCATGGCTGCCTCCCGCCCGAACTGCTCGCTGCCAGCCTAGTGGCCGCCGTAAACCCGTCGCCGGGTCGGCCGCAGTGCCGCAGGATCGCTGCGTGGGTCTTCGAGAGCACGAGATCGCCGAGGCGATGCACCGGATTCTCAACCCGCTCACCGAGGCGCAGCTCATGGAGCTCGGCGAGCTGTGCCGGCTGCGCGAGGGGCAGCGGCAGCTGGACCTGGCTTGCGGCAAGGGCGAGATGCTCTGCCGGTGGGCTGAACGGTTCGGCACCGGCGGCCTCGGCGTGGACATCAGCGCGGCGTTCCTTGCCGCCGCCCGGGCCCGCGCGGCGGAGCTCGGCGTCGCGGGCCGGGTCGACTTCGAGCACGGGGACGCCGGCACGGTCACCGCCGAGCCGGACGCGTTCGACGTTGTGTCCTGCCTCGGCGCGACCTGGATCGGCGGCGGGCTCGCCGGGACCGTTGCGCTGATGCGGCCGGCGGTCCGCCGCGGCGGGCTCCTGCTCGTCGGCGAGCCGTACTGGACGGAGGAGCCGCCCGCCGAGGCGTACGGCGCTCTCGGCGTCGGCCGTGACGAGTTCACCTCGCTGATTGGCACGCTCGACCGCATCGAGGCCGCCGGCGCGGAGCTGGTGGAGATGGTGCTCGCGGACGGGCACGGGTGGGACCGGTACGTCGCGGCTCAGTGGTGGACGGTCAGCCGATGGCTCGAGGACAACCCGGACGACCCGGAGGCGCCGGCGATGCGCGAGTACCTCGATCGTGCCCGGCGGTCCCATCTGGCGTACGGCCGGCGCTATCTCGGCTGGGGCGTGTTCGTGCTGCGCAGCCGATAGCGGGGTGCGCTCGTCGACGACGAGGGCGGGTGACCGGGACGCACATGTGTTTGGGCATAGGCGAACCGCGCTCCGCGGAGGTGATCACGATGCCCGTCGCGAGCTCAGGCCGCCGCGGCGTGGCCATCGAGCGCGGTCCACCGGCCGGGCGAGGTGCGCAGTGAGGTCTCCAGGACCTGTGCGCGGCGGGCGGGGTCCATCATGTTCATACCCATCGCGGCGAGGTCCTCCGGGCCCGGCATGAGCGCGCGGACCGCCGCTCCCGTGGCCTCGACCTTGCGCACCTCGCGCGCCAGCCCGCTCGCGATGAGCTGCCGCACGAACCGCTCCGCCCGCAGGGCCGGGTTGCGCGGCCGGTCGGTCTCGAGGCTCGCCATCGGCGCGAGCACGTACACCTCGTCGAGCGGGACGCGGGACAGCAGGTCGACCGACGTGTTGGAGCGCAGCCCGCCGTCTACGTAGCGGCGCTCGCCGATCAGCTTCGGCTCGTGCCAGCCGGGGATGGAACAGGAGGCGACGACCGCGTCGGGCAGCGACGCCTCCGGGGCGCCGGGACGACCGAACGCCACCCGCCGGCCCGACCCGTAGTCCACCGCGATGACCCACGTGGGCAGCTCGGGCCAGGCCAGCTCGGTCGGCCGGATCCGACCGTCCGAAGTGGCCAGCAGGGCATGGACGAGCCCGGTCAGCGTCCGGTGTTGCGCGCGCCCCTGCGGGAGCAACGCGCTCGCGGCGACCCAGGGATGGACCCGGTGCGGAGCACGCGCGGCGCTGGCCAGCAGCCGGGTCGAGCCAAGCCGCAGCCGCGGCAGCGGAGGACGGCTGCCGGACTCGCGGTCGATCTCACCGAGCGCCGGCAACGCGACGATCGCCGCGCCGCGCTGGTGCGCCACGATCTCGTCGACCCCGACGCCGCAGCGCAGCGCGGCGGCGATCACGCTGCCCGCGCTGGTGCCGAGCACGATGTCGACCTCGTGCAGGGGACGTTCGAGCCGCTGCTGCAGCGAGACGAGGGCACCGGCGATCCAGGCCGCGCCGAGGACGCCGCCCCCGCCGAACGCGACGCCGATGCGCGGACGCCGGCGGGAAGAGCGGTTCGACGATGAATTGGGTGCCATGGCGCCCTCCGCCCCTCGCACCGTCGTGGACCGCCGTCGGTGACGGTGACCCACGAGGACGCTTGTGCCTAGGATGACACGCCGGTGCGACAGGAAGGGGCAGCCGTGGTCGAGTCTTCGGGTGTCGTCTTTCCGTCGGTCGCGGCCGGTTCTGGTGTCACGTCGTCGCTCGCACGGGGCGTGGTGGCCGACGCGCTGCGCGCCGCTGATCCGGTAGGAGCGCGCGCGGCCGAGCAGCAGACCAACTGGCGGCGGGAGTACCTGGCGCATTTTCGGCGCCTCGTCGAGGCGGGGCTGATCTCGGCGGACGCCGCGGGCCAAATCGCCGCCGACGGCCTGGGCTCGCTGCACGACAGGATGCGATTCCGGTACGCCGACGGCGGCGAGGTCGGTCTCCGCGAGCTGTTCGCCAGCCAGTCCCAGGCCGGTCGGCTGGCCACGGTCAGCGTTGCCGGGTCCGGGCCGGTGGAGCGCGAGCTCTCCCTGCCGTACCGCGGCGAACGGCTGCGCGGCGACACCCTGGCGCGGCAGCTCGACGCGTGGGTCGCCGCCGGCGTCGTGGAACCCTCGTGCAGGGAGGCGCTCCGGCTCGTCGCGGCCAACCCCGGTTGGCTCGACCTCTCCGACCAGCGGGTGGTGGCGCTGGGCGCGGGCGCGGAGATGGGCCCGGTCCGGTCCATCCTGCGCTGGGGCGGCGACGTCGTCGCGGTCGACCTGCCGCGGCCGCCGATCTGGCATCGGCTGCTCGACACCGCCCGGCGCCACGGCGGCCGACTGCACCTCCCGGTGCCCGCCGAACGTGCCGGGCTCGGCGTCACCGACGACATCGCCGAGCACGCCGGAGCGGACCTCCTGCACGGGCTGCCCGGCGTCGCGGCCTGGCTACGCGACATCGAGGGCCGGTTGGTGCTGGGCAACTACGTGTACGCCGACGGCGCGACCAACGTCCGGGTGTCGGTCGCGGTCGACGCGCTCACCGAGGAGCTGCGTCGGCACCGCGAGGACGTGGCGCTCGCGTTCCTGGCCACGCCGACGGACGTGTACGCGGTACCCGCCGAGGCCGTCGCGCACGCCGAGGCGGCGTACCACCGGTCGTCGCTCGTGCGGACACTGCGCCGGCCGCTGCGGGTCGTCTCCGCGGGCCGGTTGCTCCGCCGCAACTACGCGCCGGGCGCCGACCCGGGGATATGCGACAGCCTGGTCGCGCAGCAGGGTCCGAACTACGCCCTGGCCAAACGGCTGCAGCGGTGGCGGGCCGCGCATGCTCGAGCCCAGGGTGCGCTCGTCAGCCTCAAGGTCGCACCGCCGACTCGCACCCGGTCGGTCATCAAGAACCGGGCGCTCGCCGCGGCGTACGCGGGTGCGCACGTGTTCGGAGTCGAGGTTTTCGAGCCGGCCACGAGCAACACGCTCATGGCTGCGCTGCTCGTGCACGACCTGCGCAATCCACAGCCGACGCACGGCGAGGCATGGCGGGACGAGGCGTACGCCGCCGCGCACGGTGGACTGTGGCGGGCGCCGTACGCCCCGCGCAGCGCGCTCGGGCTGGCCGCGTTGATCGGGTTCGGCGCGGCGCGCGGCTGACGTGGCCGGCGTTTCCGCCGCGCGGCCGATGGGAACGGGTGTGTGGTGCAGCCGCCCCAGACGCCGCAGCCGCCTCAACCGCCACTCAGGGAGCCACCACCCCAGCCACCTGCGCGGCCACGGACGGAACAGGACACCCGGCGTCAGACCCGGCTCATCGCCGTCGCCGCGGTGCTGTTCGTGCTCGTCAGCCTCGGTCTGGCGGTGGCGGTTACGTACGTGGACAGCGTTCCGACGCCCGCGCAGCTGGAGCTGCCGGAGGCGACCACGGTGTACTTCGCCGACGGGAAGACGCCGATGGCGCGGCTCGGCACCCAGAACCGCACGATCCTGCGGTACGACGAAATGAACGACGCGGCCCGGCAGAGCATCGTCGCCGCCGAGGACCGAACATTCTGGACAAACAAGGGCGTCGACTTCGGCAGCGTACTGCGGGCAGCGTGGAACAACCTGACGGGCGGCAAGACCCAGGGCGCGTCGACCATCACACAGCAGTACGCGCGGATCGCGGCCGATCTGAAGGGGGTGACGTACTCCCGGAAGCTGCGGGAGGCGGTCATGGCGTGGAAGCTCGACGACAAGTACAACAAGAAGGAGATCCTCGAGTTCTACCTCAACACCGTCCCCTTTGGACGCGGCAGCTACGGCATCGAGGCGGCCGCCGCGGAGTTCTTCGGCAAGACGGCCAACCGCAACGCTTCGCCCGATCGGCAACTCACCGTCTCCGAGGCGATGCTGCTCGCCGCGATGGTGAAGCAGCCCGAGCCCGACCCCGACGACGCCGAGGGCCGACCGGGCTACGACCCGACCCGCGGCGCGATCGCGGCGGAGAACGCGCGGTCCCGCTGGGAGTACGTGAGGGCCGGCATGGTCGCGCTACGCTACCTTCGGCCCGACGAGGCGGCGGCGCTCACGTTCCCGCAGAACGTCCGCCGGTACGACCCGCGGACCCGCCGGTCCGGGCTCGACCGCCCGACCGGGCTGGTCGTCAACCACGTGCTGAGCGAGCTGCGGCACGTGGATCCGTTCCAGGACAAGGGCCCAGGGTACGTCGAGAACGGTGGCTTCCGCATCGTCACCACCATCGACAGGCGGGCACAGGACGCCGCCGAGGCGGCCGCGGACATCCGCCGGAAGACGGCCCCGGACGTGGTACGCGACCAGCCGAAGAACTGGCAGGCCGCGCTCGTCGCGGTCGAGCCCGGCACCGGCCGGGTGCTCGCCTACTACGGCGGCAACAACGGCGCCGGCGCCGACTACGCCGGCTGGTACTACGACGCCGACGGCCGGCCGGCTGGCTTCGGGCAGCATCCGCCGGGCTCGTCGTTCAAGGTGTACGACCTCGCGGAGGCGCTGCATCAGGGTGTGTCGGTGAAGTCCCGCTGGGACTCGCCCGCGACGAAGGAGTTCCCCGCCAGCGGGCGAACCCGCGAGTCGGCGGCCGGCCCCATCCGCAACGCCAGCAGCGCGCCGTGCCAACCCGACTGCATGCTCTGGCAGGCGACGGTCGCGTCGCTCAACGTGACATTCTTCGGGCTCACCGAGAAGCTCGGCCCGGCCAACGTGGTCGACATGGCGATCAAGGCGGGCATCGACTCGATGTGGGCGCCGAAGCCGGGTCGGCCGCAACCGGTGCGGATCGACCTGCGCGGCAAGTCCGGCGCCGACGTGGTGGGCAACTTCTCGACCGAGGTCGGCATCGGGCAGTACGGCATCACGGTGCTGGACCACGCGAACGGGATGGCGACGTTCGCCGCGCACGGCCAGCGGGCCGACGCGCACGTGGTCCGGTCGGTCAGCAAGAACGACAAGAAGGTGTACGAGGAGCGGCTGGTTCGCCACGACGTCGGGCTGAGCCGGGAGCAGATCAACGATCTGGACTGGACGCTGCGCAAGGTCGCCGCGGCGCGGCTGGACAACGGGTGGGACTCCGCCGGCAAGACCGGCACGTGGCAGCACGGGCGCAGCGTGACCCAGAACGCGCACACGTGGATGGTCGGCTATACCGGGGCGCTCGCGGCCGCGGTCTGGCTCGGCACCACCGATGGGGCACCGCTGACGGCGCGGGGCGGCGGCGGGGAGATCTTCGGGGCGAGCCACGCCGGGCCGATCTGGCGACAGTTCATGGTGGACGCGACAGCGGCGATGAAGCTGGACAAGGACAAGTACCGGTTCGAGGAACCGAAGTTCGCCGGCGAGACGCCCTCGACCGCCCCGCAGCCGAGCCGCACGACACCGGCGCCGGCGCCGACCCGAGCCCAGCCCAGCCCCTCGACGACAGGGCCGTCGTGCCGCCCGTCCGATTGCAAGAAACGCAGCCCGTCACCGTCGCCCTCGCGGAGCTCGCCCCGTCCCACGGTGAGCTCAGCGCCGCCGAGCCCGGTCTGAGCGGCGTGCCTCGGCGGTGGGTCAGGTGAGCGCGGCGAAGAATGCGGCGATGTCGCGGGCGAGTAGGTCGGGTTCCTCGGCCGGCCCGAAGTGCCCGCCGCGGGGCATACGCGACCACCGGCGTACGTCGTAGAGGCGCTCGAACCACTCCCGCGGCGGATCTCCCTCCTCGACGAAGTGCTTCGCGAACGCCGCGACGCCGGTCGGCACCCGCACGTACGCGTTCGGGCCGAGGGGCTCACCGTGCCAGCGGTTGTCGAAGTAGTCGCGCATCGACGATGTGATGCTGCCCGACACCCAGTAGATCATCACGGTGGTTAGTAGGTCGTCACGGGAGAAGCGCCGGTCGAGGTCGCCACCGGTGTCCGCCCACGACCGCCACTTCTCCAGCACCCACGCGGCCAGCCCCGCGGGCGAGTCGTTGAGGCCGTACCCGAGGGTCTGCGGCTTCGTCGACTGGATCTGGGCGTACCCGCGTTCCGTCTCCGCCCAACGGCGTCGCTGGTCGAGGAAGGTCTGCTCGGCCTCGGTCCGGGGCGGTGACGCCGGGCCGAAGTATGGATCGATCTCCGGCGTGTAGAGGTAGATACCGAGCATGGGGGCCGGGTCGTCCAGCGCCATGTATGTCGTGACGCCGGCGCCGAAGTCGCCGCCGACCGCGCCGTACCGTTCGTACCCGAGGCCACGCATCAGCCGGTGCCATAGCGCCGCGACGTACCGGTAGTTCACACCGATGCGCCCCGGCCGTGGCGAGAAGCCGTAGCCCGGCAGGGACGGGACGACTAGGTCGAACGCCGGACCGTCGATGCCCCGTGCCGACGGGTCGGTCAGCCGCGACACGAGCGGCAGCAGCTCGGCGTACGTGCTCGGCCAGCCGTGCGTGAGGATCAGAGGCACGCCGCCGCCCGCGGAACGCTGGTGGACGAAGTGAACGCGGGCGCCGTCGATGTCGGCCATGAACTGGGGGTGCGCGTTGAGCCGTCGCTCGGTGGCGCGCCAGTCGTAGCCCTCGGCCCAGTAATCGAGCAGCCCGCGCAGATAGTTCAGGTCCATGCCCTGCGACCAGGCGGGGCCCGGCGCCGGGTCCGGCCACCGCGTGTTGCGGATGCGGGCCCGCACATCGGCGAGCACGTCGTCGCCGATGTGGACCGAGAACGGCGCGAGGCTCAGGTGCGGCGCGCCCATCACGCACCGAGATCCTAGTCGGGATCGGCGAAGGTGGCCTCGGAAAGGGTCTGAGGGTGTTGACTGAGCGGAGCGAGCGAACGGAGGAGGCGAGGACGTGGGCGTGATCTCGCGTGGCTTCGCCGGGCGGGGCAGGAGCGATGTCCGGCTGCCGCCCGGCCAGTACCTGACCGAAGATTTCCCGGTCCTCTCCGCCGGGCCGACCCCACGCGTGGATCTGGGCCAGTGGGAGTTCGTGATCACGACCGAGACCGGTCAACGGCACCGGTGGGGCTGGCCCGAGCTGCGCGCGCTGCCCGCGGAGACCGTCACCCTGGACATTCACTGCGTGACCAAGTGGTCCAAGTTGGGCACGACCTGGGAGGGCGTGTCGCTGGACACCTTGATGGCCGACGTGGATACCGCGGCGGATTTCGCGCTCGCGCAGTCCTACGGCGGGTACACGACGAACCTGCCGCTCGAGGACCTGCTCGATGGCAAGGCCTGGGTGGCCTACCGGTACGCCGGCGAGGAGCTCGAGCCGCAGCACGGCGGCCCGGCCAGGCTGCTCGTGCCGCACCTGTACTTCTGGAAGAGCGCGAAGTGGGTGCGCGGCATCCAACTCCGGCTGAACGACGAGATGGGGTTCTGGGAGAGCCTCGGCTACCACAACTATGGAGACCCATGGCGCGAGCAGCGGTACTGGGGCGACTGACCTGGCGGGTGGCGACCGTCGCGGTCGCCACGCGGGAGAGCCCAACCGCCCGCACGGTCGCCTTCGACGTGCCCGACTGGCCCGGGCACCTGCCCGGCCAGCACGTCGACGTGCGGCTGACGGCGGCCGACGGGTACACCACGGAGCGCAGCTACTCGATCGGGTCCGCGCCGACGAACGGGCGGCTGGAGCTCACCGTGCAGCGGATCGTCGACGGCGAGGTCTCCCCGTACCTCGTCGACGTGGCCGAGCCGGGCGACCAGTGCGAGCTCCGTGGCCCGGTCGGCGGCTACTTCACGTGGGACCCCGCCGACCGGGAGCCGGTGCTGCTCGTCGCCGGCGGGTCCGGCGTCGTGCCGCTGATGTCGATGATCCGGACAAGGGCCGGCGCCGGCAGCCGGACGCCGTTCCGCCTGATCTACTCGACGCGTACGCCGGAGACGCTCATCTACGGCGACGAGCTGCGCCGCCGCCACCGCGACGACCACGGGCTGGACGTGACCGTCGCATACACCCGCGAGCGCCCACCGGGGTCGACGCGGCCACCCGGCCGGGTCGACGCCGCGTTGTTGAACGAGGCCGGCTGGCCTGTGGAGTTCGGGCCGACCTGCTACGTGTGCGGGCCGACCGGGTTTGTGGAGGCGGTCGCCAACCAGCTCGTGGACGCCGGGCACGCGCCCCGGCGTGTCAAGACCGAACGCTTCGGACCCACCGGAGGCTGAGATGACCGATACCTGGGTCGACGGCAACGACCTGGCGGGCACGCTGGGGGAGATCTTCACCATGGACGTGACCATGGCGCAGGGCGCCTGTGCGAGCTGCGGGACGGTCTCGATGCTGGCCGAGGTGCGGGTCTACGACCGCGCGCCCGGCCTGGTGGCGCGGTGCCTGAACTGCGAGGACGTGGTGCTGCGGGTGGTCCGCGGACCCGACCGGGCCTGGCTGGACCTCACCGGCCTCCGCTACCTTCAGCTGCCGATGCCGGATTGACGAGCTCGTATCGCAGCACCGGCAGCGACCGGCCGGTCGAGGGGGAGATCGCCTCACCGGCCGGCAACGCGCCCATCCGGCGATAGAACGGCTCCGCTCCCGGGTCGGCCTGGATACGCATCGTCGTGTGACCGGCCAACCGGGCCAGCGTCGCGGCGTGCGAGAACAGCGCCCGCCCGACGCCCGACCCGATCGCCCAGGGCTCCACGAACAGCATGTCCAGCTCGGCCGCGGGCGGCGTCCCGGTCAGCCGCACCATGCCGGCCACCCGCCCGTCCAGCTCCGCGACCACCGTCGGGTGGGCGGCGATCTGCTCGGCCGTGACCGTCAGCTCCGGCCGGGCACGGTCGAGAAACTCCTCGCCGTACCCCCAGTACGCCTTGGATCGCAGCGCCAGCTCGGTCAGCTCGGCCGCCTCATCGGGACGCGCGTCGCGGATCAGCAGGCTCATGGCCATCATGGTGCCGTGGAGGTGCTCGGACTCTGCAGTCGGACCGGGTCGGCCGTGGGCGTGGCGATCGACGATGGCGGCGGCAGTCCGGTCCTGATCGGACGATGGGCGCTCGACCTGACCGAGGGGCGGGCGCCGAGCCAGGCGTACCACGTGGCCGCCGGACTGCCACCGGCGGAGGCGGAGAGGCTGGTCCGCCAGGCCATCGACGTGGTCACGGAGGTCGCCACGCGCCGGCTGTCCGAGCTGGTCGCGGAGGTCGGATCCGTCCACTCGGTGGGCGTCGTGGTCGGCGACCACCCGGTGCCCGACTCGCTGACGGCGATCCTCGCGGCGCACACGCTGATGCACGCCGCCGAGGGACAGCTCTACCGGGACGCGCTTCTCGACGCCGCCGCTAACCTGGGGCTGCGGGGCGTTGGACTCGCCCGGCGGCGGGCCGAGTCGCGGCTCCGCGGTGACCTGGCCGACGTGGTCGGCGCCCTCGGTCGAGCGGCCGGTCCGCCCTGGCGCAGGGAGCACAAGCTCGCGGCCGTGGCTGCGATGAGCGTCGGAAGGGTCTGACCGGGACGCGGACTTTACTCGACCCCTGGGGCAGGGTGAAGACTTGGCGCCGTGAACGAGAGGAGCGGCGCCGACGGCGCCCGGACGGACGCGACGCGGGTGGCCGAGCAGGATGCTCGTCGTCCCCGGCTGACGATCAGCGAGTTCGGCCGCCGCTCCGGGCTGTCCCACAAGGCGCTGCGCCTCTACGACCTGTCCGGCCTGCTCCCACCCGCGCACGTGGACCCGGCGACCGGGTACCGCCTCTACTCGGTTGACCAACTGGAGCGCGCCCGCCGGATCAGCCTCCTGCGGCGCCTGGACATGCCGCTCGCGACCGTCTCCGAGGTGCTCGCCGGCGGTGACGCGGAGGCGGTCGCCCGCCTCGATCGGTGGTGGGCCGCGCAGGAGGCGTCGACCGCCGACAAGCGGGGGACGCTCGAGTATTTGCGCGCCCGGCTCACCCGGACGGCCGAGGCCGCGGCCGCGCGGTACGCCGTCCGCCTTCGCGACGTCGCCGACACGAAGATCGCGACCATCCGCCGCGAGGTCGACCAGCAGGACCTGGTCGAGACCATGATGAGCAGCGGCCGCACCGTGCGCGAGCACCTAGCCGCGAGCGGGGCGACGACGACCTGCGAGGAGTGGTGGATTTACCACGGGTTGGTGACGCCGGACAACCGCGCACCGGTCGAGGTCTGCGTCCCGTTTACCGGCTCGGTCGAGCCGGCCGGCCCGATCGTCATCCGGATGGAGCCCGCGCACACGGAGGCGTACTGCACGCTCAGCCGGGACGAATGCGGGTACCCGCAGATCATGCTGGCGTACGACGCGGTCGAGGGGTGGGTGCGCCGCTCCGGCATGCCGTTCCTGGGCGCACCCCGCGAGGTCTACTTCGCCGCCGGGGACCAGATCGCGGGCACCGATCCGTTCGTGCACGTGGCCCAGCCCGTCGCCGCCCCCGTCGAGAGGAATGCACGATGAGTCCCCAGGAGGAGTACACCCGGCACTCCGCGTACACCGATCCCGGCCCGTACGCGCCGCTGCTCGAGGGGTTGCCCACCGACATTCGCGAGCTGACCGCGGTGATCCGCAACGTGATCGTCCACTATCGTGCGTCGGGCATCGAGTTCACCGACGACCGCCTCGCCGAGATAAACAACCGGTGGGTGGAGCGCATCCTCGCGACGGACCAGGCTCGTTTCGGCGTACCGCTGGATGTCCCGCGGCCCACGGCGGAGCGGGTGGCCGGCTGCTGCCGCGACTTCACGCTGCTGACCGTCGCCGCGCTGCGCCAGCGCGGCGTCCCAGCGCGCAGCCGGGTCGGCTTCGCGTCGTACTTCGAGCCGCCGTTCCACCACGACCACGTCGTCGTCGAGCACTGGGACGGCGACCGCTGGGCCTGGGTGGACGCCCAACTCGACCCGGCCGCGGGCTGGGGGTTCGACACGTGCGACGTCCCGCGCGGGTCGGCGTTCGAGACCGCGGCGCAGGTCTGGTCGGCGTACCGGCGGGGCGAGGTCGACGTCGGCGCGTACGGCGTGGATCCGGGGCTTCCGCTGCGCGGCGAGTGGTTCGTCTACGACGAGGTGCTGATCGAGCTCGCCCATCGGCGGCGCGACGAGCTGCTGCTCTGGGACGGCTGGGGGGCGATGACCAACGCGGTCACCGGTGGCTCGCTCGCCGACCTCGACCCGGCCGCCGGTGTGCCGCTGCCCGAGGTCGGGCTGGTGGACGACGTCGCCGCGCTCCTCCTCGCCGCCGACGACGGCGACGAGTCCGCCGAGGGCGAGCTCATCCAGCGGTACGCGGCCGACCCGCGGCTGCATCCGGGCGAACGGGTCCGGTGCCACTCGCCGACCGGCGAGACCACGTGGGTGGATCTGAAAGCCAGGGAGCCAGTACCCCAGCTCTGACGGAGTTGGGCGTCACGAGGGCCGCCGACACCCCAACTCTGACGGAGTTGGGCGCCCAGGAGGGCCGCGTACCCTTGGCTCCGTTGTGACCGACGTTGACCTCGACGCCCACCCGCCGATCCGGACATACCACCCGCGGCGGGGCAGGCAGGGCGCCCGCCATCGGGACGCGCTGGACCGCCTCTGGCCGCGCTACGGCGTGCCGATCTCGCGCGTCCCGGACGCCCCGCTCGACCGTGTCGCGGTCTTCGGCCGCTCCGCGCCGCTCGTCCTGGAGATCGGCTCAGGGATGGGGGAGACGACCGCCCGGATGGCCGCCGCCGAGCCAGGGTGCGACTACCTCGCCGCCGACGTGCACACGCCCGGGATCGCCAACCTGCTCGCGCTCATCGAGGAGCTCGGGCTGACCAACCTGCGGGTCGGGCACGGCGACGCCCTGGATCTGGTACGCCATCAGCTCGCGCCGGCGAGCCTGGACGCGGTCCACGTGTTCTTTCCCGACCCGTGGCCGAAGGCGCGGCATCACAAGCGACGGCTCATCCAGCCGGCCCACGTACGCCTGCTCGCCTCGCGGCTGGCACCCGGTGGCACGCTGCACTGCGCGACCGACTGGGCCGACTACGCGTTGTCGATGCTGGCCGCGATGACCGCGGATCCGGATCTGGACAACGCGTACGACGGCTTCGCGCCGCGGCCCGCCGCCCGCCCGGTGACCAGGTACGAGGCCCGCGCGGCCGAGGATGGGCGAACGAGCGTCGACCTCGTGTTCCGCCGCCGATGACCCGGGCCGGATCCGGCCCTCACTCCCACCCGTCGATCTTGCGGTTGTGGTGGGCGCTTCGACCCGGTATAGACCGCTCTGCCGGCGCCACGACTGCAAGATCGGCGTGAGTGGGGGGCTACATCCTGATGCGCTCGTTCTTCGGGTCGTACATGGGCCGCAGGGACACCCTCGCCGGATACGCGCCCGCGCCGATCTCGACCGTCCATTCGCCGGCGTCGAGCCACGCCTGGTCGACCGGTTCGCCCGCCTCGATCATGGCGAGCCCGACCGCGCCGCCGAGCGTGAAGCCGTACGACGCGGCGCGGACGTACCCGAGCGCCCGGCCGTTGCGGCGCACCACCTCGGCGTGGAACATCAGCGGCTCCGGGTCGGTGACCAGAACCTGGACCAGCCGCCGGGTGAGCGGGCCCGCGGCCTTGCGGGCCAGCACGGCGTCGCGGCCGATGAACCCGCCCGGCTTGTCGAGTGCGACCGCGAACCCGAGGCCAGCCTCCAGAACGGAGTCGGTGTTGTCGATGTCGTGGCCGTAGTCCCGGTAACCCTTCTCCATCCGCAGGCTCGACAGCGCCTTGAGGCCGGCGTGCCGCAGGCCCACCGCCTCGCCGGCGGCGACCAGCCGGTCATATACGTGCACCGCCTGCTCGGCCGGGATGTAGAGCTCGTAGCCCAGCTCACCCAGGTAGGTGATGCGGATGCACAGCACCCGGGCGTACCCGAGATCGATCTCGCGCGCGGTGCGGAACGGGAAGGCCTCGTTGGACATGTCCGCGGAGGTGACCGACGCGAGCAGCTCCCGCGACCTCGGGCCCTGGACGTTGATCTGACCGTAGCCCGACGTCACATCGGTGACGACCGCGTGGGCATCGCCGATGTGCCGGCGCATCCAGGTCTCCGCGTGCCGGTGGGCGGAGTCCGATGCGACCACCCAGAACCGATCGTCGTCCAGCTTCGTCACGGTGAGGTCGGCCTCCAGCGTGCCGCCGTCGTTGAGCCACTGGGTGTACGTGATCACCCCCGGCTCGCCGTCCACACGGTTCGCCGAGATGTGCTCGAGCGCGCGGCCGGCGTCCCGCCCCTGGACGAGGAACTTCGACATGAACGACATGTCCATGACGATCACGCCCTCGCGGGTGGCGTGGTGCTCGGCCTCCCAGTACGGGAACCAGTTCTGCCGCCCCCAGGACAGCCGTTCGATGGTCGGCTCGACGCCCTCCGGGGCGTACCAGTCCGCGCCTTCCCAGCCGCTGACGTCCTTGAAGTACGCGCGGCGCTCGACCAGCTTGTGGTGGATGGGGGACAGCTTTGCGCCGCGGGCCGTCTTCATGGACTTGCCGGGGTAATGGCACGCGTACACCGTGCCGAGCGATTCGACCGTGCGTGCCGCGCGGTACTCGGGGTTCCGCTGGTAGCCGTGCAGCCGGTCGATGTTCATGCCGGTGATGTCGATGTCGGCCCGGCCGTCGAGGATCCAGTGTGCGAGCGTCCGGCCGATGCCGCCGCCGGTCAGCATGCCGATCGAGTTCAGTCCGGCCGCCACGAAGTAGTTCCTCAGCTCCGGCGCCTCGCCGACGATCGGCAGCAGGTCCGGAGTGAAGCTCTCCGGCCCACAGAAGAACGTCCGGACGCCCGCCTCCAGCGACACGGGCACCCGGGCCATGGCCGTCTCCAGGTAGGGCGCCATCCGGTCCCAGTCGGGCGGCAGCGCGCCGAAGGAGAAGTTCTCCGGGATCCCGTCCACCCGCCAGGGAGCGCACACGGCCTCGAACAGGCCGATCATCAGCCCGGAGCCCTCCTCGCGGAAGTAGCCGTACGACGACGGGTCCTCCAGCACGGGCAGCGAGCCGTCCATCCCCTCGATCGGTTCGGTGATCAGGTAGTAGTGCTCGGCGGCCTGCAGCGGGATGTTCACGCCCGCCTGCTCGCCGAGCTGGCGGGCCCACATGCCCGCGCAGTTGACGACGTACTCCGCCTCGATGTCGCCATACGGCGTCCGCACGCCGGTGACCGTCCCGCCGGCCTTGAGCACCCCGGTGACCGGCACCCCCTCGAGGATCCGTACGCCGCCCATCCGCGCGCCCCTGGCCAGCGACATCGTCACGTCAACCGGGTTGGCCCGGCCGTCCTCGGCGACGTAGAAACCGGCCAGGATGTCGTCGGTGCGCGCCAACGGCCACATCCCCTTGACCTCGCCGGGGCCGACCTCGTGCACGTCCACGCCGCAGAGCCGGTCGAACGCCGCCACCCGGCGGTACTCCTCGAGCCGGTCCGGGTCGGTCGTCACCTGCACGAAGCCGACCTGCCGTGACTGCCCGCAGCTTTGCAGGGATGGTCCGCTTCCGGCCCGGGCAGGCTTCTTTGCTCCACTATTTGCGCAGCGACTTGAACGCCGCCCGGATCTCGGTCGCGAACAGGTCGGGCTCCTCCCAGGCGGCGAAGTGGCCGCCCTTGTCGACCTCGTTGAAGTAGGTGAGGTTGGGGTAGGCCTTCTCGACCCAGCTGCGCGGGGCGCGGAAGATCTCGCCGGGGAACGTGGTGAAGCCGACCGGGAGCGACACCTGCGGAGGAGCCTGGCCGGCCGCACGGGCTGCGGCTTGTCCGCTCTCCCAGTACGACCGGGCCGCCGAGGCCCCGGTGCCGGTCAGCCAGTACAGCGTGATGTTGTCGACGATCCGGTCCCGGGTCAGATGGCCCGCCGGCTGCTTGTCGAGAAAGGCGCCGGAAATCTTCTCGTAGCTGTCGGTGTCGTGGTCGAGCATCCAGGCGGCCAGGGCGACGGGTGAATCCAGCAGGGCGTAGCCGATCGTCTGCGGCCGCGTGGCCTGCTCCAGGAAGTAGCCGAAGCCGCTCGTCCGGAATGTGGCGAGCGCGTCGGCCGCCGCGCGTTCCTGCTCGGATTCCGCCGGCTGGGGGCCGGCCAGCGCCGTCACGAGCAAGTTGGTGTGGATGCCGACCAGCCCCTCAGGTGCCTGGCGGCCCATCGCGTCGGTGACGGAGGCGCCCACGTCACCGCCCTGAGCCACGTAGCGGGTGTAGCCGAGGCGGTGCATCAGCTGCGCCCAGGCCCGCGCGACCCGGCCGGGGTCCCAGCCGACCTCGGTCGGCTCGCCGGAGAAGCCGTAGCCGGGCAACGACGGCAGCACCAGGTCGAACGCGTCCTCGGCCCGTCCGCCGTGCGCGGTCGGGTCGGTGAGCGGGCCGACGACCTCGAGCAGCTCGATGACCGAGCCGGGCCAGCCGTGCGTCATGATCAGCGGCAACGCGTCCGCGTGCGGTGACTTCACCTGGATGAAGTGGATGTCCACCCCGTCGATCTCGGTCTTGAACTGCGGCAGCGCGTTCAGTTTCGCCTCGCACGTGCGCCAGTCGTAATCGGTCGCCCAGTAGCGGGCGAGTTCCTGAATCGTCGCCAGCTGCACACCCTGCGACCGATCCGCGACGAGCTCCCTGCGAGGCCAGCGCGTCGCGGCGATGCGTCCCCGAAGGTCGGCCATCGCTTCTTCGGGCATCTCGACCCGGAAGGGACGGATTTCAGTTTCGTTGGACATAATCTCCACTCCCTGGATTGGTTAGCGACCACGGACGGCCGGACCAGTCGGCTCCGGCCCGACGTTCCAGGCCAACGACCAGTCCCCGCGCCAGCGGAATAGTTGGTAATGCCTCACGATCGCCCATCGGGCGGGCGCATCGCGCCCGTCCGGCCGTGCCGCCGGCGGCGATGAGCCAACGGGGCGAGGCTTGATTGGAGCCAGCGACCGAACACGAACACCATCCAGTTGCAGCCGCAGGTGGCTCGCCTCCGAATCGTCCGCCGCCACTGCTGCGCGCACGCCGTGGCTGGGCAGCCGGCTGACGATCAGCTCCGCCTCTGGTCGGCTGGCAACGACCGGCAGGTCGATCACCCAACCACGATTTACCTACCGGTGCCCCAGCGCATCACCCGCAGCGGGTTAAGTGCCTCTCGGCCACACCGGGTCAACTGCAGCACGCCCGACCAGCGCCGGCTCGCCATCTCGGATCGGGACTGGGTGGCTGCAGCACAACCACCCCGACCACAGTGGTCCCAGCCATCGACGGCACCGTGGTCGGCGCCATCGCCTGCTCGGCCGTGTTTGGACGGCTGGTCCGGGCCAAGGAACGCGGTGGCGACCGGGAGGGCCGCGGATGGATCGCCCAGCGCCCGAGCCGACTGGTCGAAGCGAGCCAGCGTGATCATCCACCGGGTGACGGCGTGGCCTAGCTCATTCGTCGCGCGTCGCCGGCCGCACCGGAAGCCGACCGCACGGCCAGTAGCCCGAGCGCGATCTCCGCGAGCTCTCGGGCGTGTCGTTGCAGGGGTGCTAGGTCGTCGGCCACCACCTCGATATATCGTCGCTGGCCCCACCCGGTAACGCCCGATCAGTTTCGGAGAAGCCGCCGCCGCGGCGGCTGCCTAGCATGAGGATCGTCCCCATCAAGACTCGCAGGGGAGGAACCTGCAATGAAGGACACGCAGAGGTCCGCCAAGAGCACCACCGGGAACGACAAGAAGTTCGAGGGATTCACCGACGAGGAACGAGGCGCGATGAAGGAGCGCGCCCAAGAGCTGAAGGCGGCCGCGCGCCGCGGCCCGCGCGGGAAGAAGGCGGACGAGGAAAGCGCCGTGCTCGCGAAGATCGCCGAGATGCAGGAACCGGACCGCGCCATGGGCGAGCGGCTCCATGCCGTTATCAAAGCCAGCGCGCCAGCCCTCTCGCCGAAACTCTGGTACGGGATGCCGGCGTATGCCAAGGACGGCAAGGTCGTCTGCTTCTTCCAAAGCGCGCAGAAGTTCCACACGAGGTACGCGACGCTCGGCTTCAACGACACAGCGAACCTCGACGAAGGCGCCATGTGGCCCACCGCCTTCGCTCTGACGGAGTTGACCGCCGACGACGAGGCAAGGATCGGCGCGCTCGTTAAGAAAGCGGTGAGCTGAGAACTGATGCGGGACCGCGCGGTCTAATACGCGCCGCCACGTCGGGCAGCAGCGCGTCATGGTCTCTCGGCGGCGAGGATCGCGGCGATGGGAGCGCTGCCGGCGCCGATGCGGAAGGCCGTGGTCATGTGCAGGACGAGCGTCCCGTCGGCGACGGCGTCGATCTGCACGCGCGGGCGTCGGTTCTCGGGGTGTCCTGCCGGAAGAACTCCGATACGGGCGTGCGGGCCAGCTCGCGGCCGGTTGCCATGTCGAGGGCCACGAGCGTGAACCGCGTCAAGTCCGTGTCCCCGCCCGCTTCGAGCACGACGCACGCGCGCCCGGATGTGACATACGGCGTGCCGCCCACCCGTCCGGCCGGATCGACCGGGACGCTCCACAGTGGCCTGCCGGTGGCCGGGTCGAAGGCGGTGATGGCGGTGTCGCCCCGGCGTGTCGACGCGGATGTGCCCCGGAGGGCGCCGCCGCCGCCGTCGCCGAGCCGCAGATCGGTATCGAGTTCGGTCGTGACGCTCGCAGAGACTGCTTGGCCGGCTCCGGCGGGTCATCTGCCGAGTCAGCACCCTGGGACCACGTGCGCCGCGGTCGCTTGATCCCTGCTGACCACTTTCATTGTATCGGTGGGACAACCCGCATCACATCGGCGTGAACGATGATTTCTGCACCCTGACCTGCACATATGCTCGTCGGGACCAATGCTCGCACTCACCGGGGGAGCACTGTGCCCGACGCCAGAACGCAGGAGATCGCCGCTGAGCAGCAGGTCGTCGACCGGGTTGACGAGCGGCTCGAAGGGATGCGAGAGCAGGCGAATGCGCTCGCTGGTGAGGGTCACAGGCGGGCAGCGGCCAGCTCGGTCACCGGATTGGTGGAGCGTGACGCGATGGTCTACCGGGCCGCCGCGCAGCTGCGGGCTCTTGACGCCGAAGCGGAAGGCCTCGTGTTCGGCCGGCTCGACTTCGACGACGGCGAGACCTATCACGTCGGGCGGCTGGGCGTGCGCGACGGTCTGGAACCACTCCTGGTGGACTGGCGCGCGCCCGCCGCTGAGCCGTTCTACCGGGCCACCTCGGGAGAGCCGCTCGGCGTGGTGCGTCGCCGGGTCATCATGTGCCGGGGCCAAAAGGTGATGGACCTCGACGACGACGTGCTGTCTCCGGACGACGTCGGCGACTTGCGTGTGCTCGGCGAGGGGGCGCTATTGGCCGCACTGCGGCGTTCCCGTGGTGCGCACATGCGCGACATCGTCACGACCATCCAACGGGAACAGGACGGGGCCATCCGGGCGCCCGCCCGCGGTGTCACCGTCATCACCGGCGGGCCGGGGACCGGCAAGACCCAGGTCGCCCTGCATCGCGCGGCGTATCTGCTCTTCACCGACCGGGCCCGGTTCACCGGCGGCCACATCCTGGTGGTAGGCCCCTCGACCGTGTTCACCAACTACATCGGCCGGGTCCTTCCCTCGCTCGGGGAGGACAGCGTGCACCTTCGCGCTCTCGGCGAGCTCGTCGAGGGGGTGACCGCTACCCGCCGTGACACTGCGGAGGTGGCGCAGGTCAAGGGCGGCGATCGCATGCGGGACGTGCTGATCGAGCTCATGTGGCAGACGCCGCCGACGGCTCCGGAACGGCTGCGACTCGTGTACGCGGGGCAAGTGCTCACGCTCGGAGCGGACGACCTGTCGGCGGTCCGCCGTCGCATACGCGCCCGGTGCGAAGCGATCGGCACAATGCCCAACGCCGCACGCACGGCTGCCGCCACGGTCCTCCTGGACGCTTTGTGGACCAGGGTGGACGGTACGCATCTCAGCCGGGAGATGTTCGCCGAAGACGTTGGCGATCGCGGCGAGTTCCGCCAGTTCCTGCAGGCGTGGTGGCCCGCGCTGACACCGACGAAGGTACTGTCGTGGCTCACCGACGCCACTCGAGTGGTCGGCCTGGACGCCGAGGCCGCCGAGACGCTGGCCGCTTCGTACTCGGGCCAGCCCGACTGGTCCGTGGACGACGTGCCGCTCCTCGACGAGCTGGCCGAACTGCTCGGCGAGCCGCCCGCCGCACCAAAGGCGCCCGAGCCCGAGTGGCGTCTGCGCGAGCTGACCACCGGCACCCGGCATGTGGGAACCTTCGTCCTCAGCTGCGGTCTGCGGGACGGATGGGAGCTGTACGCGCCCGGACATCCGACGCCGATCGCCCTGGCGGGACCGGCGATCGACAACAACAGGGTCGCCGCCGCCCAACGCTGGGCCGAAGCCGTCATCCTCCGGGAAGGACACCGGGTGGTCACTTGGATGGATGGGTTCGACCCGCATGGCGAGGATGGCTACGTGCCAGTGTTAGCCGAACCATCGCCGGTCGAGGAGGCCGACGACGACTCATCCGCCGACGCCCCTTACCTCCACGTGATCCTCGACGAGGCCCAGGATCTGTCGCCGATGGAGTGTCGGATGATCGCCCGCCGCGCCGAGTACGCGTCGATGACGGTCGTTGGCGATCTCAGGCAGGCGACCCATCCGCTGGCAGCCGGTTCGTGGCCGCAATTGCTCACCCGCCTCGGCAAGCGCGAGGTCCGGACGCTGGAACTGCACACCGGATACCGAGTGCCCCAGGTCATCGCGGACTACGCGGCGCGGCTCCTCGCCCCCGGTGTCGCGCCGACGCGCTCATACCGACCCGGCGGCACGTTGTCGGTGCGGCAGGTCGACGATCTCCACGCCGCAGTTCGGGAAGCGGTCCGGCAGACTCCGCGCGACGCGACGGTCGCCGTCATCGCCACCGACAACGCGGCGGAAGAACTCGTCCCGCTCATCGACGTGCCCGACGTCGCCGTGGTGCCGGCCAGCTTGATCAAGGGACTGGAGTACGACCAGGTGATCGTGGTGGAGCCGGCCGACATCGTGGCCGCCGAAACGCGTGGCCTGAACCGGCTCTATGTCGCGCTGACGCGAGCCGTCGCGGGTCTCGTCGTCCTTCACCGGCAGAAGCTGCCCGCCGCCCTGGGCGAGTGATGAGTTGTTCGGCGGTTCGTGAAGCTCCGAGCGCGGAGGACGAGAGACGAATGGTGAACCACCGCTCCTCCTCATGGACGAGGCGATCAAGCGCCGCAAGGCCCAGCCGTAGGTCGAGGGCCCGTTTCATCAGGGGCTTGGCCGGCCTGTGGTGGTCCAGATCACGCCACCCTTGTCCGGGAGGCGCTTTCGTGGATGTCGAGACGGCCGGGCCGGCTCCGACCAGCTTTTGACGGCGGCGGACGGCGGCGCCGAGGGTGCGGAGGAGGTTGGCGATGAGCAAGGTCGTGCTGGACGTGTCGATGTCGCGTGACGGGTTCACGGCCGGTCCGAATGTCCGGGAGGCAGAGCCGATGG
Organism: Micromonosporaceae bacterium; assembly: GCA_036506795.1. GTDB lineage: Bacteria > Actinomycetota > Actinomycetes > Mycobacteriales > Micromonosporaceae > DASXRC01. The sequence continues at coordinate 2,115 of DASXRC010000080.1, read as the reverse complement.
GGGACGGCGGCGAACGCCTCCACGAATGGATGGCCGGCAACGGCCCCGACGGCCAGATCGACCTCGGCGTACGCCGAGAAGTGGACGCGACCGTTGGCGCGACGGTCATCGGACGGCGTACGTTCGATCTTGGCGTGGGCCCGTGGGGTGGCACGCCATGGCCGGGTATTCCCAGCTTTGTGGTCACCCATCGGGCGCGGCAGGACCTGCTCGGCGACAACGGCGGGTGTTTGCCTTCGACGGCCTGCATGCTGCGGTCCGGCGCGCCAAGCAGGCTGCGCAGCATAAGGACGTCCTGGTGCTGGGCGCGGATGTCGCCCGGCAGTTGCTGCGAGCAGAGCTGCTCGAAGAGGTACGAATCCACCTCGTTCCGCTCCTGCTAGGCGGTGGAACACCACTGTTCGACGGGGAGCAGGCGAGCTGATTCCAGAAGGGAAGCCCGTCACGGGGACCGTGACCCACCTGCGATTCCGTGTCGCCACGGCCCAGTCGGCCATCGCCTCGGCGACCGACCTCGGCGCCCGCACCTGGGCGAACTGGATGTTGCCGGCGGGCATCATCCAGGTCATGACCTCGACCGCCAAGCGGCCGGTCCGCACCGCCGGATCGGCTTCGGCATGCTTTCGGGCGGTCGCCGCGTCCACCGACCATATGGAGAATCCACGGAAGCGCTCGTCGTCCTGCTCCGTCAGCGGTCCCCGAGCCAGGATCAGCCCGCGATCCTGCAGATCGGCGCCGTGCGCCAGGTGTCGGTCCTGAAGCTCGGGAGCTGGTGCGTCACCGGGCCAAGCTGGTGGCGCTACGCACCGGACTGAAGGCGCAGATCCACGCGGTGCTGGCCAAGCAGGGCATCCTGATCCCGGTATCGGACCTGTTCGGGGTGGGCGGTAGTCAGCTGCTGCGGGCCGCGCCGCTGGATGAGGCCTACCGCCACCGGGTCGACTCGCTGACCACCCTGATCGCCGCCTACGACGCTCAAGTGGCCGAGTTCACCGTACTGATCGCCGCGGCGTTGACCGGGCACCGCGGCTACCGGGCGATCCAGTCGATCAGCGGCGTCGGCCCGGTACTGGCCGCGATCTTCGTCGCGGAAATCGACGACGTGACCCGCTTCGCCGATGCGGGCAGGCTGTGCTCCTGGGCGGGGCTGACCCCACGGCATCGCGAGTCCGACACCACCGTGCACCGCGGACCGATCACCAAGCAGGGTTCACGTCTGGTGCGCTGGGCCGCCATCGAAGCCATCCAGCTGACCCGAGCCGGCACGAAGCTGGCCGCGGACAAGGCCGCCATCATCGCCTGGCGGGGCCGCAACATCGGCAAGGTGGCCGCCGCCCGCAAGCTGCTCACCCTGGTCTACTACGGCCTGCGCGACGGACACATCCGCTCGCTGGCCACAGCCCGGGCCTCGTGAGCAGGTTGGGACGCAGCCAGCGCGCGTGGTCGTGCTGTGTCATGACCCCCACCCGGCGCGGTCGCCGACTTGATTGACCCCGCCTGGCTGCAGCCGCATCGCTCCATGCCCGCCACCGGCGGCGAAGGGATGACCGGCGGCCCACCCCGGGCCTGCCACCCCACCCAGTGCGTGGAACCTGGAGACGACACCCCACAACTACACCCGCTCCAGCGGCCACACAGTGTCGCGTCGTCCCCGCCGGCGTCAAGGCCAAGCCCCCGGGTGGCCTACGGCCAGCCTTGACCCCGACAGCGAGACGACGCGTGCCAGAAGCCGGCCGGACCGGGCAAGAAGAAACGTCACAACACCAAAACCAGACTCTTGACCGGCGCCGCTCATTCAGGGATGACACACAGAGGCGCTCTTGAGCCTCTCCCCGCCCTAGGTGACGCCCGGCCCACGCAGGCCAAAACAGAGCCACACGACCAGCGTGGGCAACCGATGTGAGAGCGACGGGCCGGGCGCCTGGACCGAAGCCTGGCCGAGCCGCGGTCCTAGGGCAATGAAACAAGTAGTCGTCTGTGTCCTTTGTGGACGCCCTGGCGGGTGGGAAAATCGGGGTGGTTGCCCGCCGACGTCGTCGCGGCTTGGTTCGATGAGACCGTCAAGTAGTCTGACGCTGGGAGCCGGTTCCAGGGCCCTGCATTGTTGCCTCGAGC
>DASXRC010000079.1:0-5219 GCA_036506795.1 Micromonosporaceae bacterium | reverse complement strand
TACTCATCGACGAGGTCCTCGAGTGGCTGGCCGCGCGCGGCTTCGCAGATGTCGAGGAGATCCAGACGGCTCATGAAGGGCAAACGTTCGCGCTTCCGCATGGGTTGCGCCGCCTACTTCCTCAAGGCTAGGGAGCGACGCGTGTGTTCTTGGGTCCGTAGCGGAGCGCTGGATCCGAAGTACCTCGGCAGTGAGATCCACTGGTATCCCTTGGTTCCGTAACGCTGGATCTCGGCGATCGCGTCGTGCGCCCGCCGCATCGGCCGGAACCCGTAGGAGACGGGCAGGAGTCCGCCTCGAAGATGGGTTCCAGCACGAGCTTTAGCGCCGCCTGGACGACCCGGTCGGTGATGGTGGGGATGCCAAGCTTCCGCACCTTTCCCGATCCGCCCCGGCTTTGGGATCTTACGTTCCCGCACCGGTAGCGGCCGGAACGTCCCCGCCTTCAACTGGGCCCGTATGTCGTCCAGGAACCCGGGCACACCAATGGCTTCCTCCACCCAGGCGACCGTCAGACCGTCGACGCCGGGAGTGTTCGCGCCTTGGTTGCCCGCCACCCGACCAAACGCCATGATCAGCGTCGCCGGGTGATGCACGAAGTTGAACAGGTCATCGAACCGGCGGCCAGCATCGGCCGCCGCCCGACGGTGAAGCTTGGCCTGCATCTCCGCTACCCGCGACCCCGGCCCCACCGGAGCCTGGTCGGGAGCATCGCCATTCGGCGGTGCGTCTTGCGGCATTGCAGCCTCCTTCCCTTCGCGATACCGCTGGTGCCCTTCCCCATGTGCACGGGCTCTCCCCGGCTCGGAGACTACGGCGGCTCCGCCCCGTCCCGGGTCGATCGGCGGTCGAGGCGCCCAGCCCAACCAGCCATACCGGACGCGCGGCGGTGGGCAGAACCGGGACGGTTCCCGTGTTCACTGTGATTCGCTCGACGAAGGAGGAGCCCGACTCGGTCCCTGCGGCATCACCGCGGCTACCCTGGCGGTGACAACCTGGGCTGGCCCCGGCTTGACGGCTTGAATCGAGCGGCGAGATCGCCGGCACCGCCGACAACGCGGCCGGCGTCACCTACGCCGTGCGGTGGCCGTCCGCCCTGGCCGACCCGCAGATCCAGGCGCCGGCGCCTCCGGACAACGCCTCGTTCGCCAAGGGCATCAACGACTCGGGTGTCGTCGGCGGAGACGGCGACCTCGTCACCGACGAGGTGTTCCACCTCCACGCCGCGCTATGGGACCGGTCCGGATCGGTGCGCGTCTTGGACGGCGTCGGCGGCCCCGGCACGAAGGGTGAAGTCTTCGAGGTGAACAACCTCGGCCAGGCCGCCGGCGACTCGCTCAACACGCTCGACTACGGCAGCCCGGGGTCGAGGCCCATGGATTCGAAGTTGCCCTCGATCTCCAGGCTGACCACACCGTGCAGCCGGGACCAGGTGGTGACCGCCCGCAGCGCCAGGGCGGGGCCGATGTCGGTAAGGTCGCGGCTTCGCGACTATTGGTCGAGCTGGCCGTGCAGCGGGCTAGCTTCGCCGACCGTTGGTGTTTCCGGCTTCTTTGCCGTTCCCGCGGTGATGTCGGTGACGACGTCGAGGAGGACCTTGATGACCTCCTGGCAGGCGGTGACGAGCCGGGCGGACTGCGGGTCGTAGCCGGGTGGTGGGGCGGGCGAGCTAGTAGCCGGTAGCGGCGTGGCTGGGCGTTCGCCCAGTCCCGGTAGCCGTTGGCGAAGTCGCGTAGCCGCTGCGCCCCGGGGAGCCGCCAGGCGCGGCCGGTGGCGGCGGCGAGTGTGGTGGCCAAGTCGCGGTACGCCTCAGCCGAGCTCGCGTCGTGACCCGGGTCTGCGATGATCGCAGCAGGCGGAGCCGCATTCGCCCGCGGGCTGCGCAGGGTCGGCCTTCCAGGGAGGCGGCAAATGACGGAATACTTCGTCTGGATGACCACACGGCGGATCAGGCCCGGCGCACTGGCGGAGTTCGAACGGGCCTGGCGACCGGACCCGATTCCGCAGGGCATGCGCCACGCCTACGCGTACTGGTTGGAGGACCAGCATGAGGTGATTGGCGTCTCCTTCCGGGACTCCAAGGAGTCGTGAGACACCTGGCGGGCCACCGACGCGGAAGCGCGGCGTCGAGTGGTTGATGCCTGGGGTTCCACCGCCTCGACGCCCCGCCCAGCTGGCTCACCGCCGAGACGCGAGCGGCGGCGCCCCCGGTACGACGAACGGCAGCCCGGCGGGCGGGCCCGACTCGACGAGTCGCCACAGCGCCTCGGTGTCCAGGTGTTCCTCGACCAGGTCGCCGAGCAGGTCGAGAGTGCGCTCCCGGACGGCGGCGAAGCTCGTGTCCGGCGCGACGCGGAAACCGTGCCTTCCGGCGAGCCGGGCCGCCTCGGTCAGGAACCGGCGGCGAAACTCGTCCGACTCGAAGGCCCCGTGCCAGTGTGTGCCGAACACGTTGCCGGCGATCGCGCCTTCGGGGCGCCCGTCGGCGTAGTGCAGCAGCGGTTCGAGCGCCGGGTCGCGCCGGGAGACGTACCCGTGATGGATCTCGTAACCACGCACCGAAGCCGACCCGAAGGCCGTGCCCACCGACTGGGCCACGGTCTTGCGGGCCCGGAACGTCACGTCGACCGGCAACAGCCCGAGGCCGGCAACGGCGCCGCGCCGGCTCTCCACGTCGTCGTGGATCGCCGTGCCGAGCATCTGGAAGCCGCCGCAGATGCCCAACAGCGGCTGGCCGGCCGCGGCGTGAGCAATCACCGCGCCGGCCAGCCCGGTGCGCCGCAGCCACTCCAGATCATCCACTGTGGACCTGCTGCCCGGGAGGACGACGACATCGGCGTCGGCGAGCTCGGCCGGCTCGACGGTCAACCGCACCTGCACGCCGGGCTCGGTCGCGAGGGCCTCGAGGTCGGTGGCGTTGGAGATGCGCGGCAGCCGGACCACAGCGACCCGCAGCCATTGATCGCCGCGCGGCGGGGCTGGGCGGCCGAGCACCCGGCCGTAGGCGAGGGAGTCCTCGGCGTCGAGCCAGAGGTCGAGGTGCCACGGCAGTACCCCGAACGTGGGTCGCCCCGTCACCGCCGCCAGCATGTCCAGGCCCGGCTGCAGCAGGCTCTCGTCGCCGCGGAACTTGTTGATGACGAACCCGGCGATCAGCGCCTGGTCCTCGGGCGCGAGCAGCGCGACCGTGCCGAAGAGCGAGGCGAAGACGCCGCCACGGTCGATGTCTCCGACGACGATCGTGGGCAGGCTGGCGTGCCGGGCAAGGCCCAGGTTGACGAAGTCGCCGTCGCGCAGGTTGATCTCGGTCGGGCTTCCGGCGCCCTCGCAGACCACCACTTCGTACTCGGCGCGCAGCGTGTCGAGCGTATCGAAAACGATCTGCGCCAGCCGTGGCCGCAGGGCGCGGAATTTGCCGGCCGTGACCGCGGTGACGGGTTCGCCGAGCAGCACCACCTGGCTGGCCAGATCGCTGCCCGGCTTGAGGAGCACCGGGTTGAAGCGCACGTCCGGCGCGAGCCCACAGGCGGCCGCCTGCATCGCCTGGGCTCGACCGATCTCGCCGCCGCGGCCCGCGTGGTCGACCACCACCGCCGAGTTGTTGGACATGTTCTGCGCCTTGAACGGCGCCACCCTCATCCCCCGCCGGTGCAACCAGCGGCAGATGCCGGCGGTCACCACGCTCTTGCCCGCGTCGGAGGTGGTGCCGGCCACCAACAGCCCGCGGCTCACCGCCACCACCTCGCCCGCCGCCGGCTCCTCCGGCCTTCGCCCCCGTCGATCTCGCGCTGATCAGGTGGCGTTCGGGACGCCCGGCCTTGACGAACGCAGGATCGGCTGATCGTGGCGGCGGTGCCGAACCGGGCGTAGCGCGCCGACCGGTGGCGCACCGTTGCGTCGAGCGTATTCGCCGCGCGGTAGCCGAGGAGCCCGGTGAGCCCGGCCGTGGCGCCCCAGAACAACGGCGCCACCACGGCGTCCGAGGTGTTCTCGACGACCGACTCGACCGTGGGCCGCGCCAGCTCGGGCGAATCCAATGTGGATGGACTTGGCCCGCACAGGTGGGACAGGCGCTGCCGGGCACCGGGCAAGTCGGTCGCCTCTCCCACGCCGGCCATGACTGCCGGCTGGTGCCGGAGCGTACGCGCGCCGAGCATCGCCCGGGTCGTCATCGCCGTGAGCGCGGCACGGGTGACGCGCTGGCCCAGGACCGCCGCGGCCCCGAATCCGGCGACCGGGTGGAACGGTCGCGGATCGCCGAGGAGCGGGTGGCCGGCGACGAGTCCGACCGCGTTCGCGCCGTTCACCGGTGCCGTTCCGGCGCGAAGGTGCCGGCCTGGTGGCGGACTCCCGGTGGGCGCCATCCCACCACCAATGCACACGATGATCACATCCGGCCCCACGCTGCTCATTGTCCGCGGTCCAGGCCTCGGCCTGCGGCCCAGCCGAAGTGGTCCAGTGGTCCGTTGCCGTGGCCGAGTGACCACGACGCTCCACCGAGGACGGCCCGCGTCAGGTACGCCTCCGCCTGCGCCAGCGCCTCCGGTACCTCGGATCCGCGGCTAGCGCCGCAGCGGTGGCCGACGCGAACTTGCAGCCGGTGCCGTGGTTGTTCGGCGTACGCACTCGCCGGCCACGCAGTTCGTCGTCTGCCAAGTCATGCGACCGACTTGCTCGTACCAAACTTGCCTTGACGTCGGGTCGCAAGACGATCAGCGCAAACGTCACAAGGATCGCGATCAAGAGGACGATCCCGGTGACGACCAGTCGCTGCCGGACATCGATCAAGCAACCGGATACCAGCACGCGACCGACTGGGAGAAGATCACCGAAGGCCCATGACGGCTGACCGAGAGGGGCTGTACATGTCGAGGAAGGGCGCGTTCGGTCGAGATCCGGAATGATGCGGATGTGAGCGATGGCAGGAAGGCCGAAGCCGGAGGCTTCATGTGAAGCGAGGCTTTCCTCGGCGTCGCCCGCGCCGTCCTCGACACAAGGACCTGCAGAAGCAGCACAGACACTGGCTTAGGGCCGACGAAGTTCCCAGGGCAGGCGTGAACGTAGACCCTGCGTGTGCGTCTCAGTTCGACCGGTTCAATGCCTTCCGCGATCAGCACGCCCCCGGCCTGCGGCTTCCTGTGGAGCTGGACGTGCTGCTCAGATGCGATCGGCCGGGCGAGATCAGCGTCTGGACTCTGCCGTCTGACGCGGTCAAGGCA
>DASXRC010000078.1:0-3511 GCA_036506795.1 Micromonosporaceae bacterium | reverse complement strand
GAGCACACACTCCAGTACGTCGGCCACGCCACGACCTGGGACGACTTCGTCGTGCGTGGGAGCCTGCAGGACCGAAGGCTTATCGGCGTCTACCTGGCTGCGGGGGTGGTGCGTGCGGCTGTCGGGCTTGACCGCGGGGGTGATCCAGAGTGGGAGCAGGACTCGGAGATGGCGGCGTGCGCTCGCCTCGTCGCGCGGCGAGCAAGCCCTGAACGCGACGCGCTCGCCGACGAAACTGCCGATTTCTGGTCGCTTGCGTAACGTCGGCCACGGGCTGTAGGTCGGTTCCTCGTCTGGGGCGAAAGACACCAGTCCGCGGTCCGGCCGTGCATTACAGCCGCCGTCCACTCTGGAGCCATCCCGCCCGTGCGCCGAGACCGGAAGCGCTCAGCTGACCGCCTGCCATGCGGTCCGCACGACGTTAGCGACGACATCCGGATGCGAGATCATGCGGCGCGGCCGTCGCTACATGCGTTGCTACACATAGAGTCTCGTCATGTTGTACCTCGGCGCGGTGGCAGTGCCTCCCGCCGAGGACCGCGCACAAAGGACCGCGCATCTACTAGTTGGTACTGGGACCACGGCTGGGCTCGGGCTGGCCCGCGCGCACCGGTCGACCACTCGCCATTTTCGGGCGATGCGCTATGCGCTGCTGGATTTCGAAGATGTGTGACGCGAGTGTGGAGGCCACCCCGGTGGCATTGGCACAGGCCATGGGCATCAACAGGAGAGGAGCCGAAGTCGTGGACATGAAGCTCGAGGTCATCGTGGTGCCGATCGCAGACGTGGACCGGGCCAAGAACTTCTACCGGGCGCTGGGGTGGCGAGAGGACGCCGACTACACCGCCGGTGCGGACTTCCGGGTGGTGCAGCTGACACCTCCGGGCTCGGCGTGCTCGGTCATCTTCGGCACCGGAGTCACCTCGGCCGCGCCCGGCTCGGCACAGGGCCTGCACCTCGTCGTGACCGACATCGACGCGGCCCGGGCCGAGCTGGAGAGCCGCGGCGCCGACGTGAGCGAGGTGTTCCACGACGCGGGAGGGGTATTCCACCATGCCGGGACCGAGGGTCGGGTATCTGGCCCGGCTCCGGACCATAAAAGCTACGGCTCGTTTGCCTCGTTCCGCGACCCGGACGGCAACAACTGGCTCATCCAGGACGTCACGACGCGCCTGCCTGGCCGGGTGACGCCCGCGCCTGCGGCGTACGACTCCGCCGCCGACCTGGCGGGGGCGCTGCGCCGCGCGGCCGCCGCGCACGGCAAACACGAGGAGGACACCGGGCAGGCCGACCCGGACTGGCCCGACTGGTACGCGCAGTACATGGTGGACGAGCGAAACGCGCAGGCGGCCCGCGCATGAACGGCTATGAGTACGACGCGATCATCGTCGGGGCCGGCTCGCCGGGTGAGCACTGCGCCGGCGAGCTGGCCGACGGCGGCCTGCGGGTGGCAGTGGTCGAGCGGGAGCTGGCCGGGGGCAACCGGGCAAGTAGACGTTGCGGCGGCGCTGGCCTGGCGGGACTTCATGGTCTCGGACTACTCCGACGCCGGGCAGCAGGCTTGGCTCGCGGGCAAGGGCATCGACCTGATACGCGGAACCGGCCGGCTGGCGGGGCCAGGCGCGGTCGAGGTCGACGGCACGCGCTACACCGCGGCGCACGTGGTGCTGGCGACCGGCTCAGATCCGATCGTGCCGCCCATCCTGGGCCTACGCGACCTGGACGGCATCTGGACCAACCGCGAGGTGACCGGCATGAAGGCCGTCCCGCGCCACCTGCTCATCCTCGGCGGCGGGCCCGTCGGCACCGAGATGGCCCAGGCCGTGCGCCGCCTGGGCGGCGAGGTGACCCTCGCTGAGGGAGCCGGGCACGTGCTTGCCCGCGAACCCGCGCCACTGGGCGAGGCGCTCGGCGAGGCCCTGCGAGCCGACGGCGTCGAGATGCTCCTCGGCGCGCACGCGACCGCCGCACGGCGCGACGGCGCGGACTACCTCCTGGCGCTCGACAACGGGCGCGAAATGCGCGGCGACCGGCTCCTCGTCGCCACCGGCCGACGCCCGCGGGTGGCCGGGCTCGGCCTGGAGACGGCCGGCGCCACTTTCGACGAGCACGGCGTCCGGGTGGACGCGCACCTGAGGGCGGGCGAGCGGCTGTGGGCCATCGGTGACGTCACCGGGTTGCGGCTGCTGACCCACGTCGGCAAGTACCAGGGCGAGGCGTCACCTCTAGAGACGTCAACGTCGTCGAGGTGGCCGTGCCGGCCATCGGACGCAGCCTGGGCGCGAGCGTCTCGGCCCTCGTGATCGGGCTGGTGGTGATGCTGTTGTCCTCGGTCTTGCGCGCGGTCGCGGCGACGGCCGGCGCGCCGATCGGAGCGACCAGCGGGCGCAGTTACGCCCATGCGCTCGCGCACGGCTACCAGCCCGCGATGATCGCCATGGCCGCCGGCATTGGGCTCGAGACCGCCCGCCGGGCCCGTGCCGAGGGGCGCCGGCATAATCCTGACCGGCCGCAACCCGGACCGCTCATCGTGAGCGTCCTGCTGGATATCTCGTCTGAGGGCCAGCTCAGCCGGCTGTCCATCGCTGCCTTGCCCTTCTCTGGCGTACCCGCCCGAGGGCCGGCCCACGACTCCGGTCGTGATCACTGGTCGCCACGGGCCCACCCAAACGGAGCGGATGTGGGCCAACCGGCGCAGCCGCTGACTTCACCCGTTCCACTCGGCCCGGTGGGGCGGGGTGGGACAGTGGGATATGGGCACGAGCACGCGGCCCCGCCCTTCTAGCGCCCGGAACGGCCATGAGCAAGGGCCATGGAGAGCGCGGGCAGACGAGTCGCAGACGGAATTCGGTGCTGGCGCGTGTGAAGTGCCTGATGTCGACCATCTTCGGCGTCCTGCCCTCAGCCCGCGCGCTGCTCGCACTGGTCCCGCTGCTACGCAACCGCACCACGCCTGCCCGGTTGGCGGCGCCCGACCTGGTCGAGGCCACGACCGTGCTGCCCACCTTCTGCACCGGGGTGACCCGCGGACGGCCGAGCGGTGGGATGTGGTCGCGCTCGGGGCCGAGCTCGGCACCGCCTACTCCGAACTCGTCGACCCGGTCGAGCAGCGGCGGCGGCTCACCGCTCACTCGCTCCTGGTGGCCGACGGCGACCCGGAGACCATGCAGATCGATGAAGACTTCCTCCCGGCGCTCGAGTTCCGGTACACCGTGCTGTTCCCGCTGGTGAAGCCGCTGTGGAACGCGCGATGATCGCCTGGTACCGAAGCGAGATCCTCGACGCGGGCAAGCAGCCGCTGGCCGTGCTGTTTCTGTCCTTTGTGGTCACCTTCCTGATCATCCGGCTCTCGGTACGGATGATCCGCGCCGGGGTCTCCTGGTGGCCGGGCAATGTCACGTCCGGTGGGACGCACGTGCACCACGTGGTCTTCGGCATCATCTTCATGCTCACAGCGGGGGCCGGCGGCTTCAGCGTGATCGGCAACGACCGACCCTGGGCGGAGATCTTC
>DASXRC010000077.1:0-1743 GCA_036506795.1 Micromonosporaceae bacterium | reverse complement strand
ATCTGCATGCGCCAGCTCGCGATCCGCCCGCGTACCCGAGCCGAGCTCGCCACCGCGCTGCGCCAGCGCGGCATCGCCGACGAGGTAGCCACCGCGGTGCTGGAGCGGTACGACGAGGTCGGCATCATCGACGACGCCGCGTTCGCCCGGGCCTGGGTGTCCAGCCGGCATCACGGCCGCGGTCTCGCCCGCCGGGCGCTGGCCAGCGAGCTACGCCAGCGTGGCGTCGACGCCGAGACGGTCGGCGAGGCGCTGACCGAGCTGGACTCCGACACCGAGGCCACGACCGCGCGGGCCCTCGTCGAGCGCAAGCTGCGCTTGACGAGCGGCAAAGCCGACCCCGAGGCGGTGTTCCGTCGGCTCGTGGGCATGCTGGCCCGCAAGGGCTATCCGGCCGGCCTGGCGATCACCGTGGTGCGGGATGCGGTGGCCGCGCAGAGCGCCGCGGCGGCCGCGTTCGCGGAGCGGGTCGACCCGGACGCGCTCGCCGACGCGGTCGAAGACCCAGACCTCGAGGAACGACGCGCGGACTGACCGTGTGGCTTCATCGCCGGTCTGCTCGGCGCGGGCATCGCGCGCGCAATCCAGGTCTCCGCGGATGTCGTCCACGTCTGCCGAGACGTGGAAAGGAAAGTTACGTGTGCCGCGCGGCCGCGCCACCCGCCCACACTGAACAGATGCTCAAGGTGTGTCTCAACGGCCGGTTGGCGCGGGATGCACACGCCGCGGTCCCGATCACACCGGCGGAGGTCGCCGCCGACGCCGTGCGTTCCGAGGCGGCCGGTGCCCAGGCCGCCCACGTGCATCCTCGCGACGTCGACGGCCGCGAGTCGTTGCATCCCGCGGTCGTGGCGGACACGCTCGACGCCCTGCGCACGGCCGCGCCTCACCTGCCGGTCGGCGTGAGCACCGGAGAGTGGATCGAGCCCGATCCGGACGAGCGGGTGCACGCCATCCGGGGCTGGCATGCGCTGCCGGACTTTGCGTCGGTCAACGCCCACGAGCCGGGCGCCGAACGGGTTGCACAGGCCCTACACGACAACGGCATCGGTGTCGAGGCCGGGCTCTGGACGCTCGAGGCGGTCGACGCGTTCACGGCGTGGCCCGTGCCGTGCCTACGCGTCCTGCTCGAGCTCACCGATGCCGACCCGGACGAGGCCGTCGCGCACGCCACGAGGCTGCTGGCCGCCCTGCCGCCGCTCCGTCCACCCGTGCTGCTGCACGGCGAGGGCCCGGCCGCGTGGGCGGTGCTGCGGGAGGCCGTACGCCAGGGCCTGGACACCCGCATCGGTTTGGAAGACACGCGTACAACGCCGGACGGCGCAGTGGCCGACGGCAACGCGAAGCTGGTCGCCGCGGCCATCGCGCTCGGCGCCCACTAGGTGCCCGATCATGAGCTCCTTGACCGAACCGGGCCCCGAGACCTAGCCTCGCGTGTATCAGACGAGAACGTCCGACCACAGTAGGCAAATCGCACAACATAGATCGCGTAACAGTACGGCATCAGTTTTCGGCACCCGAAGTCCGCCGAGATACATCAGCCGCCGGCGAGGCCGCGCCGACGGCTCGTCATAGAGATCGGTCGCCAGCGTTGTCGCCACTGACGGCGCGGGTGCGCCGTACCCGCCGGCCAGCCGCCTAGGTCGGGCGTCTCCGCAGCCGCACGGCGGCGCCGCGAGGCGCCAGACGGTGGAGGGGAGGCGGTCATGAGCGGGCTGGATGTGGCGTTGCTGATCGCGATCG
>DASXRC010000076.1:0-2161 GCA_036506795.1 Micromonosporaceae bacterium | reverse complement strand
CGGTCGCCGCGGCGAGCGGCAGCACCCTGCCGGTCGTCGGCCTGGTCGTGGTCATGGCGGGCACCTCCTGGTCGGTGCTCTCCACAGTCGTCGGGTACGTAGGGGCGGCGGCATCCGTCGGCCTACGTATGTACGCGGCGTCGTGACGTACCGTCCGACACAGGCGACGTTTCGAGGACATACCTGATGAGCGCCGCGCGGGACGGGACGTCGAGCCGCCGGTAGATGTGCTGCAGGTGCGTGGTCACGGTGCGGGTACTGATGAACAGGCGCTGGGCGACCTCGGCGTTGGACAGGCCCCGCGCGACCAGGCGGGCCACCTCCTCCTCGCGCGCGCTGAGCCGGCGCGATTCGTCGCGGGTCGGAGGCGCGGGCCGCCGGCCCAACTCCCGCAGCAGCGACCGGGCACGGTCGGCCTGCGGCTTGGCCTGCAGCCGGTCCAGTACCCGCAGTGCACCGGCGACGTCCTGCGCGATGTCGTCGATGGGGTGTCCGGCGGCGGACCGTACCGGAGCCCGGTCCAGCCGGGCGACGGCCTCCTCATAGGGCATCCCGAGGTGGGCGAACCCGCCGATCGCCGCGTCGAGCCGGTCGAGCGCGTCGACGGCGCGGGGCGGATCGTGCCGGGCTCCGGCCGCCAGGCCAGAAACCCAAGCGGCCAGGGCGGCGGGGTACGGGGCGCCGGGCCCCAGGCCGGCCAACCGCGCGGCGGTGTCGCAGGCACCCGCCCCGTCAGCCGCCGCGGCCTGTGCCTCCCCGAGCAGCGCCAATGCCAACGGCGGGACGGTCGGGCGCTGCGCCGCCTTCCCGGCCGCGATGTCGAGCGCGCGGTCCACGTCGTGCCGCGCCAGTGCCACCATGCCCTCGACGAGATCGACCAGGGCGAAGACGTGGCGGTCCGCCCCGGACCATCTGCCGAACAGCCGCCGGGCGTCGCTGACCCGGTCAGCGGCCTCGTCGACGTCACCTCGGTGGACGAGGAGCATGCCCTGGATGGCGAGGGCCAGGGCGGCTCCCCGCGAGGCGCCGACGCGTTGGGCGAGGTCGATGTCGTCCGACGTGCGTCGCAGGGCGGCCGGCCACTCGCCGGCAAGCTTGTCGACGAACGCAGGCTGGGCGCTGGGGAGGATCTCGAGTGCGGGTACGCCGGTCTGCCGGGCCAGGCGGATTCCCTCCTCGGCGGCCGCGCGGGCGCCGGGCAGGTCGCCCCAACATAGGCGGAGCAGGGTCAGTGGGCGCCATAGAGCTTCCCCGACGAGCATTGACTCCTGGTCGCGGGCAAGCGGGACGAATGTATCGGCGGCGCGCAAACCGTCGGCGTACTGTCCACCGTGGATGGCAAGGCCCATCCGGGCAAGCAGCATGACCGCCCGGGGCCGGCTTGAGCCGGTGGCCTGCTCGAGCGCCGCCAGCCGCGCGATGATCTGGTCGAGAGCGCCGAAGTCACCGGCTCGACCGGCGAACCGGACTCGGGTCTCCTCGAGGCCGACATGCTCGGGGCCGGGCGCGACGGCAGCCAGCGCGCGATCCGCGGTCTCCAGGAACGCGTACGCGTCGGTGAACAGCCCGAGATCCCAGGCGACGATCGCGGCACGGGTCAGCCGCCGTGCCTGCGTCCGCGGGTCTGCGGCGCTGTCGGCCGCCTCCAGCCACGCCGTGAGTGCGTCCTGGACCCGGCCGGCGATCTCACACGCCTCGGCGTAGGCTCCGGCCAGCTCGTCGACGACGTCCCGGCGGCCCAGCCGTCGGGCGAGGTCGAGGCCGGCGCGGGCGCTCGCGCACGCCTCCTCGCCGGCCCGTCGGTCGAGGTCCGCGCGGGTCGCCGCCGCGAGTACGTCCAGGGCGGGGGTGGGATCGATCTGGTCACCGGCCCCACGGATGTGGGCGGCGAGCAGCCGGACGTCGTCGGGCCGGTGGCGTTCGACCGCTCGGGCGAGCCGGGTGTGCAACCGCTGCCGCACCACCACCGGGATCAGGTCGTACGCCGCCTCGGCGAGCACCGGGTGCACGACCCGGTACCAGACGCTGCCACCTCGGGTGTCCTCCACGACCAGGTCGGCGGCACGCAGCGCAGTGACTCCCGCGACCAGGTCGTCGGCGACGTCGTCCAGGAGCACATGCTCCGCGGACCCGCCGCACACCGCGAGTACGTCCAGGACCC
>DASXRC010000075.1:0-2329 GCA_036506795.1 Micromonosporaceae bacterium | reverse complement strand
CGGCCAGCAGCATCCCGGTCGCGTCCCGGGCCGCCGTGCGCTCCGTGGCCTGGGGATCGCGATAGGGATCGCTCGGCGACATGGTGGACACGCGAGCCGCGACGATCTCTTCCAGGTCGGCCCGGTGGCTGCTGGCGTCGCCCGGTCGGTCGCAGCCCGCGACAGCGGCCGCGACCACGGCGGCCAGCACGCCGGCACCCGCGCGCCGCCGCGTGACTCGTCGGAGGGAGGGAAACACGGGCGACAGCCTATCCACCAGGCCGGCGGGCCGGCGCTCGAGCCGTTCCGCCGTCACGAGGTTGACCCGTACAGCACGATCAGCAGGTCGGTGACGGCCGAGAGCAGGTCGGGGTGCCGGTCGCCGTGGGCGAGGGCGGCGAAGTAGGTGGTGTCGACGGCGGCGGCGAGCGGGTCGTCGTGCGCGGCGGCGGGTATCGCCGGTAGCGCGATGGCCGAAACCAGCGGTGAGCTCACCGCCCAGGAGGCTCATGTCGCGCGGCTGGCCCGCGACGGGCTTTCCAACCCGGAGATCGGCACCCGGCTGTTCATCAGCCCCCGCACCGTCAAGTACCACCTGCGCAAGGTCTTCACCAAACTCGACATCAGCTCCCGCAACGAGCTCGACCGCGTCTTGCCCGGCGACCCGGCCACCGTACGGCCCCGCTAGCCGCGCGCCTGCCGTCGTCCCGGTCGGCGCGTTCCAGGTCACGGCTGTCCACTCGCACTGTCCCGTGGCGGATGCGAGCGTGGCCCGGGCGAAATAACACTCGTGGGGATGCACTCGCCGAACGGGTACGACCACGAGAACGAGGGGCGACACCGTGACCATCTGGTCGGACACACCCATCCAGACGCGGTTTCGGGTCGTCGACGGGTTGTCCATCCGCTTCGCCGGGAGTGAGGACCGTACCGATCACGCGCTGTTGCTGAGTCCGTGGCCGGAGAGTCTGTTCGCATTCGAGCCGATGTGGGTGCGGCTGGCCGAACGTACCCATCTGGTGGCGGTCGACTTGCCGGGGTTCGGTCGTTCCCAGCGCCGCGACGCGTTGCTGTCGCCGCGGACGATGGGTGATTTCGTGATCCGTGTCGCCGACGCGTTCGGGCTGAAGAACCCGCACGTGATCGGGCCCGATGTCGGCACCGGGGCCGCGCTGTTCGCCGCGGCCCTGCATCCGGGCCGGCTGCGCAGCCTGGTCGTCGGCGGTGGCGGCACGGCGTATCCGCTGCGGCTGGGTGGGGTGCTCAGGGACTGGGTGGAGGCCGTCGACCTGGACGGGTATCGCGGTGCCGACCCGGGGGAGTTGGTCGCCGGCGCGTTGGCGGGTATCGAGCGCTACGCGCTGCCCGACGGCGTTCGCGAGGACTACCTGTCGTCCTACGACGGCGACCGGTACGTCGAGTCGATGCGCTACGTTCGCGCCTACCCGACGCAACTTGCGGTGCTGCGCGATCTGCTGCCGTGGATCCAGACACCTGTGCAGATCATCGCCGGCGCGCGAGACCCGGTGGTGCTACCGGTCAACGCCGAGTTCCTCCATGAGCGGCTCCCCCGCAGCCGGCTCGACATCATCGACGCCGACCCCACCACCGCACAGACAGCCGTGCCCGGCGATTCCATTCGCTTCATCCCCGGGGCCAACGACACCGCCCTGCTCGCAGCCGTCCCGACAGCCGATTACGAATTCAAGCACTCGTCCGGTCCCGAGTGGCGGGCCGGCGCTCCCGGGGCGCTCGGATGTCCCGTACCGCGCCCGGAAACGGAGCCGTTCCAGCGCCGTCGCGTCCCCGCCACCCGCCAACGGCGTCGACCGATCGAGTGAACCACCTGGACCTGGGCAGACAAAAGCTCGCCGGTCGGCGAACAGCCAGGTGGCGCCGGCGCCGGTCGTCGACCCCACCGCGCACGGCGGCACCGCCGCGGACGGGTTCCACCTGGTGCTGCCGTCACTGCCCGGGTATGGCTTCTCGGGAGAGCCGGCCGAGGTCGGGTGGGATCTCGTCCGTACCGCGCGGGCATGGTCGGAGCTCATGCGCCGGCTCGGCTACGACCGTTACGTGGCCCAGGGCGGTGACGTCGGCGCCGGCGTTACCGACGCGATGGGACGGCTGGGCCCTGGGGGGCTGGCCGGTATCCACACCAACCTGCTCGTGCCGGCGCTCAACGATCCAGCGTCGCTGCCCAACGACGGGGACGCGGAACGCGCGGCGCTCGCCGCGATCAAGGCCTTCCAGACCAGCGGGAACGGCTACTTCGTGGAGATGGCCACCCGGCCGCAGACGATCGGGTACGCGCTGCTGGACTCGCCGTCCGCTCTCGCCGCCTGGATGC
>DASXRC010000074.1:0-6732 GCA_036506795.1 Micromonosporaceae bacterium | reverse complement strand
CACGTCCGGGAACTGGCCGGACGTGAGCAGCTGCTTGGCGTACGTCGTGCGGTCCTGGTCGGGGGAGACCAGCTTCTTGACCGTGATGTCCGGATACTTGTCGGTGACCCGTTTGATCGCCGCGTCCCAGTACTGCGGCGTCAGGTTGGGCGTCTCGAACACGAGGAACGTGATCTCTTTCTTGGTCGTGTTGGTCGACTTCTCCTCGCCGACCGAACAGGCGCCGAGAGTCGCGGCAGCGAGGAGGGCCGCCGTCCCGTACGCCAGGAACGTTCTCCTCATTGAGCCAACCTTTCCGTCGCTCTGGCGTCCGCCAGGGGTCGGATGTTAGTGCGGTGCCCACGGAAATTAGATAGGATGTTTGCTCCCCAAGTCAACGCCCCGGTACTCGGATTAGATCGAATCGGCAAGATTCATTGGATGAATTGCCGAGGGCGCCACACCGGGATGGGTGGGACCGGCACGGGGGTGGTCCCACCTATCCTGGCAGTATGGCGCTGACCGACGAGGCCATCGAGCGCATCAAAGACATGATCGTCTCTGGCGAGCTGCGTGCGGGCGACCGGCTGCCCAAGGAGGCCGACCTCGCGGAGCGGCTCGGCCTGTCGCGCAACTCGCTGCGCGAGGCCGTCAAGGCGCTCTCCCTGATCCGGGTGCTGGACGTGCGGCAGGGCGACGGTACCTATGTGACGAGCCTGCAGCCCGAGGTATTGCTCGACACGATGGGCTTCGTCGTGGATCTGCACCGGGACGACAGCGTGCTGCACCTGCTGGAGGTGCGCCGCCTGCTGGAGCCGCCCGCGACGGCGATGGCGGCGACGAAGATGAGCGACGCGGAGATCGCCGAACTCCGCGCCGTACTCGAGCCGATCGACGGCACGACCGGCCTCGAGGAGCTGATCGCGGCCGATCTGGAGTTCCACCGGCGCATCGCGGCCGGGTCCGGCAACCCGGTGCTGGCGTCGCTCATCGAGAGCCTGTCCGCGCCGACACTGCGGGCGCGCGTGTGGCGCGGACTGACGCAGGAGGGGGCGACCGCGCGCACCCACGAGCAGCACCAGGCGATCCTGCAGGCGATCCACAACCGGCAGCCGGACGTCGCCAAGGCCTGGGCCGCGGTGCACATCGCCGGCGTCGAGGATTGGCTGCGCCGGATGCTCTGAGGAGACATCCGATGAATAGGCCGAGCGGCGCGTCGCCTCAGGGCAGGGGGCACCTATTGCCGCGTGAGACATCCTATGTATCATCGGCACCGGCGACGGAGCGAAGGGACCGAAGTGAGCGCTGGGTCTGCGCGGTTGGTCGCGCTCGACGCGTACGACCTGCGGTTCCCCACGTCCCGTGAGCTGGACGGGTCCGACGCGATGAACCCGGACCCGGACTACTCGGCGGCCTACGTGGTACTGCGCACCGACGCCGACGACGGCCACGAGGGCCACGGGTTCGCGTTCACGATCGGTCGCGGCAACGACGTGCAGGTCGCCGCGATCCGGGCGCTCGCCCCGTACGTGACGGGTCGGCCGGTCGGTGCGCTGCTGGACGACCTCGGCGGGTTCTGGCGGGAGCTCGTGCACGACTCGCAGCTGCGCTGGCTGGGACCGGAGAAGGGCGTCATGCACATGGCCATCTCCGCCGTCGTCAACGCGCTGTGGGACCTCAAGGCGAAGCGCGCCGGCCTGCCGCTGTGGAAGCTGCTCGCGCGGATGTCGCCGGAGGAGACCGTCGACCTGGTGGACTTCCGGTACCTGACCGACGAACTCACGCCCGACGAGGCGCTGGCCATCCTGCGCTCGGCGCAGGACGGTCGCGAGGCGCGTGAGCGAGACCTGCTGGCGAACGGCTACCCGGCGTACACGACGTCACCGGGGTGGCTCGGCTACGACGACGACAAGCTGCGCCGGCTGTGCCGGGAGGCGGTCGCTCAGGGCTTCACCCAGATCAAGCTGAAGGTGGGCGCGGACCTGCCGACGGACGTACGCCGGTTGAAGATCGCGCGGGAGGAGTGTGGCCCGGGCATCCGCATCGCGATCGACGCGAACCAGCGATGGGACGTGCCGGCGGCCATCGACTGGGTGCGCGAACTCGCACCTTACGACCCGTGGTGGGTTGAGGAGCCGACGAGCCCCGACGACATCGTCGGTCACGCGACGATCGCCCGCGCGATCGCTCCGATCCCGGTGGCCACCGGCGAGCACGTACAGAACCGCATCGTGTTCAAGCAGCTGCTGCAGCTCGGCGCGATCTCGTATCTCCAGTTGGACGCCGCGCGGGTCGCCGGTGTCAACGAGAACATCGCGATCCTGCTGCTGGCGACGAAGTTCGGCGTTCCGGTGTGCCCGCACGCCGGCGGGGTCGGCCTGTGCGAGCTGGTGCAGCACCTGTCGATGTTCGACTACGTGGCGGTCTCCGGGTCGCTCGAGAACCGTGTGATCGAGTACGTTGACCACCTGCACGAGCACTTCACCGACCCGGTCGTCATCCGGGACGGCCGCTACGTCGCGCCGACGGCGCCGGGGTTCAGCGCCACCATGCGGCCGGAGACGCTCGTCGCGTACGCGTTCCCCGACGGCCCCGCGTGGCGAGGACCGGCACATGGGCGAGCTTGACGGCCTCTCGGCCCTCGTCACCGGGGGCGCGTCCGGCATCGGCCTAGCGACCGCGGGGCTGCTGGCCGAGCGCGGTGCCTCGGTCGCCTGCTTCGACCTGGTACCCGACGGCCTGCCGGCGGGCCTGGTCGGCATCCGGGGCGATGTCACCGACGACGACTCCGTGCGCGCCGGCGTCGCCGAGGCCGTGGGCGTCCTCGGCGGCCTCGACATCCTCGTCAACAACGCGGGCATCGGTGCCCAGGGCGCGGTGGACGCCAACGATGACGACGAGTGGCGGCGCGTGCTCGACGTGAACGTGCTCGGCATCGTGCGCGTCAGTCGGGCGGCGCTGCCGCACCTGCGCGCCTCCGCGCACGCGGCGATCGTGCACACCTGCTCGGTCGCGGCGCACACCGGGCTGCCCAACCGAGCCCTGTACAGCGCGTCGAAGGGCGCGGTGCTCGCCCTGACGCTCGCGATGGCAGCGGACCACGTCGCCGACGGCATCCGGGTCAACTGCGTCGCGCCGGGCACGGTGGACACGCCCTGGATCGGCCGGCTGCTCGCGGCCGCGGCCGACCCGGAGGCGGAGCTCGCGGCGCTGCGGGCCCGCCAGCCGACGGGCCGGCTGGTGACCGCGGCTGAGGTGGCCGCCGCCATCGCGTACCTGGCGAGCCCGCTCGCGTCGGCCACCACCGGCACGGTGCTCGACGTCGACGGCGGAATGCGCACGCTCCGGCCGCGGACTCCGTGATGACCCGCCTCGGGCTCGGCTGCGCCCCGCTGGGCAACCTGTACTCCGCGATCGACGCGGAGACCGCCGCGGCGACGGTGGACGCCGCGTGGGCGGTCGGAATCCGGTACTTCGACACGGCACCGCACTACGGCCTCGGCCTGTCCGAGCGCCGGCTGGGCGCGGCCCTGCGCGGGCTGCCACGCGACGCGTACACGATCAGCACCAAGGTGGGGCGCCTGCTCGTGCCGGACCCCGCGGGCGTCGGCCACCGCGACCCGGCGGGCTTCGACGTGCCGGCCGACCACCGCCGGGTGTGGGCCTTCGATGCCGAAGGGGTACGCCGCAGCCTGGCCGACAGCCTCGACCGGCTCGGCCTCGACCGGGTGGACCTCGTGCTGATCCACGATCCGGAGGACCACGCGGAGGTCGCGCTGCGCGAGGCGTACCCCGTGCTGCACGGCATGCGGGCCGAGGGCACCGTCGGGGCAATCGGCGTGGGCTCGAAGGACTGGCGGGTCCTGCACCGGTTCGTGGTCGAGTGCGAGCTGGACGCGGTGCTGCTGGCCGGCCGGTACACGTTGCTGGATCAGAGCGCGCTGGACGAGCTGCTCCCGGCCTGCGTCCGGCGCGGGGTGAGCGTGGTGAACGCCGGGGTGTTCAACAGCGGGATCCTCGCGGTGGACGCGCCGCACGCGGGCCTCCCATACGAGTACGGGCCGGCACCGTCCGATGTGGTGGATCGCGCCGTGGCGATTGCGGCGGTCTGCGGGCGGCACGGCACGTCACTGCCGGCCGCGGCACTGTCGTTCGCGGCGGCTCATCCCGCCGTGGCGGCGGTCCTCATCGGCGCGGCCTCGCCGGCCGAGGTGCGTCGCAACGCGGGGTTGCTGGCGGCCGCCCCGCCCCCGGCGGCGCTGTGGGACGAGCTCGTCGCCGAAGGCCTCATGCCCGCCGCCGCGCGGGCGTTCGCCTCGTCACCTCGCCCTCCCAACATCAACTTCAAAACCTCTTACCGTATGTCGCAACCGCCTACGTGACCTGATCCAGAAATGCAGGTGCCTGCACGACATGCCGCCGTGCGGCCGAAGCACGATCAACGCACCCGCTCGCCGGCCCGGAACACCGCGCGGGCGTCGCGCAGCGCGGCGATGTCGAGGAGCGGGTCACCCGCCACGGCGAGCAGGTCGGCGTCGTAGCCGGGCGCGACCCGGCCGACTCGATCGCCGACGCCGCAGGCGTCCGCCGCCAAGGACGTGACCGCCCGCAGGGCCTCGACCGCGGCGTACCCGTCGAGGTTGACCATCATGTCCGCGCTGTGCGGCAGCACGTCGTGCGGCTTGTGTGGCCCGATCCCGGCGTCACTGCCGCAGATGACCGGGACGCCCGCCGACCGCAGCCGTTCGAAGACCGCGACGAGCTGCGGGACGATCGCGGCGATCCGCGGCGGGACCGGGGACCCGGGAACCGCGCCCATCGTGGCCGACACGACGACGCCCGCGCGCAGCATCGCGTCGATGACCGCGTCGTCGGCGCGGGCGGTGTCACCGCCGGCCGCCATGAACGTGCCGTGCTCCACCATGTCGAAGCCGGCCTCGACCGCGTTGCGCACCCCGGCGACGGCGTGCGCGTGTGCGGTGATGGGCAGGCCCAGCCGGTGTGCCTCCGTCGCCGCGGCGCGCAGCTCGGCCGGCCCGTAGGAGACCTCGTCCGGACGCGTGGTCGGGGTGAGCTCGCCGCCCGTGGCCATCACCTTGATGACGTCCACGCCACGCTCGGCGTGCGCGCGCACCGCCGCGCGGACGCCGTCGACCCCGTCGGCCTCGCCGCCGAGGAACCAGCAATGGCCGCGGGTCACGGTGATCGGGGGACCGGCCGCGAGTACTCGCGGGCCCAGGTGGACGGCGAGCTCGTCCCGCAGGCGTACGCCCAGATAGCCGCGATCGCCGAGGTCGCGGACGGTGGTGATGCCCGCGGCGAGCGCCGTCGCCGCGGCCCGGCGCATCCCGGCGAAGGCCTCCTCGTCGTCCACGCCGGCGAGCCGGCCCACGGGGTCGGGGCTCGCGTCGAAGACGAGGTGCACGTGGGCGTCGACGAGCCCGGGCAGCACGGTGACGTCGCCGAGGTCGACCAGTCGCGCCTCGGCCGGCGGGTCGCCCCCCGACCCCACCGCGACGATCCGGCCGGCCTCGACCAGGACCAGCGGCCACGCGACGAGGGCCCCGCTCACCCCGTCGAAGAGGCGGGTCGCGCGGATCGCGAGCATGCCGTTCAGCCTAGGGATATGGTCGCGTCGTGGGTGTCCGCACCGTTATCAAGGGCTGGCCCGTCTACCGGCAGCTGACCGGCGACGATCCGCTCGGGCGCGGGGCCGCGGTCAAGTCACGGCGCTCGGCCGAGCTGTCCGCCCGCACGAACACCGCTGACTCGATGGCCCGATCGGTGTGTCCGTACTGCGCGGTCGGCTGCGGGCAGCGCGTCTTCGTTAAGGACGGCCGAGTCACCCAGATCGAGGGCGACCCGGACAGCCCGATCTCCCGCGGCCGGCTGTGCCCGAAGGGCTCGGCGAGCAAGAGCCTGGTCACGAGCCCGCTGCGCCAGACGACGGTTCGCTACCGCCGGCCGTACGGCACCGAGTGGGAGGACCTCGACCTCGACACCGCGATGGACATGATCGCCGACCGGGTGCTCGCGGCCCGGGCGGCGACCTGGGAGGACGTCGACGACAAGGGCCGCCCGCTCAACCGCACACTCGGCATCGCCAGCTTGGGCGGCGCGACGCTGGACAACGAGGAGAACTACCTCATCAAGAAGCTGTTCACGGCGTTGGGCGCGCTGCAGATCGAGAACCAGGCCCGCATTTGACACTCCTCCACCGTCCCCGGTCTGGGGACCAGCTTCGGCCGCGGCGGCGCCACCGGGTTCCAGCAGGACCTGGCCAACGCCGAATGCATCATCATCCAGGGCTCCAACATGGCCGAGGCCCATCCGGTGGGCTTCCAGTGGGTGATGGAGGCTAAGCGCCGCGGCGCGACCGTCATCCACGTCGATCCACGGTTCACCCGCACGAGCGCGCTGGCCGATCTGTTCGTGCCGCTTCGGGCCGGCTCCGACATTGCGTTCCTCGGCGGCATCATCAACCACATCCTCGAGAACGAGCTGGACTTCCGGGAGTACGTCCTCGCCTACACCAACGCGGCGACCATCGTGGCCGAGGATTACCGCGACGCCGAGGACCTCGACGGGCTGTTCTCCGGCTACCACCCGGAGACGGCCACCTACGACCCGTCGAGCTGGCAGTACTCCGCTAACCCCGGGCAGGGCCAGGACCACCGCGACACCGCCATGCACCGGGCCACGGCCGCCGCGCTGCGCCACGAGTCGCACGGGCCGCCGATGCCGCGCGACACC
>DASXRC010000073.1:0-8098 GCA_036506795.1 Micromonosporaceae bacterium | reverse complement strand
GCCAGGATCCTCGACCTAGACGAACTGCCACATGAGCCGCACTCCCATGAGTTCGTCGGCGCAGACCACGGCGATGTCCCGTTCTCGATCATCCTCGTCCACTCGCAGCCGGGCGTCGGGCCGAAGCTCCATCGACATCCGTACGCCGAAGTGTTTCTGGTCGAGTCGGGCGAGGCGACATTTCAAATCGGCGAGGAGCGACTGGTCATTCCGGCTGGCCACGTCGTCGTCAGCCCCCCGGGCGAGGCTCACGGCTTCGTGAACACTGGGCCCGGTGAGCTCCGGCTGATCGCGATCCACGCGGCCGGTCGGTTCAACACGGAGTGGCTGGCCGGTCCGGATCCGGTCTGGTCCTCCGCCCCGACCAGCCGCTCGAACGCCGTGTGATGCGGAGCCTCAGAAGCACGTGTAGACGATCTCCACTGCGCCGCTGGGCAGGGTGTGCTCACGCTTGAGGGTCAACCCAGCGCCGGTGCTGACCGACGGTGTCAGCTGCATCCCCTCGCCCATCAGCAGCGGCAACACGATCAGACCGAGCTCGTCGAGTGCTCCCAGTCGCCGGAAGGTCTCGATTGTGCGCGGACCGCCGACGAGATGGACGTCACCGCCGCGATTCGCCGCCCGGACCTTGTCCAGCAGCCGCGTCGGGTCGCTCTCGACGACCACGTGGTCGGGCGTCCCGGAGGGATGACGTGAGCCGAGGACGAACACGTCGAGGTTCGGCCACGGCCAGGAACTAGCGCCGATTGCGGGCTCGAACGTGGTGCGACCCATGAGCACCGCATCGCAGCCCGCCTGGAACTCGACGAATCCGTAGGTCTGAGGGTCCCAGGCTGGATCGGCGAGTTGCGCCGGCCGCCCGTCTGGCGTCGTCACATAGCCATCCGCGCTCATGCACATACGGGTACGAATCTGCATCTCCGGTGGCTCCGCTCCGGGCTCGCGCGGCGGATCAGGGCGGTGGTCCCGAGCTGGCGCGTAATACGAGGCTGGGCGCGACGCGGGTCTCCGCCGCGAACGTCTCCGACCCGTCGATCATCTCGACCATCGTGCGGAGGCCGCAGCGACCGACCTCGTCGAAGTCCTGCCGCACCGTGGTCAACGCCGGAAGGAAGAACTCGGCCTCCGGCATGTCGTCGAAGCCGACCACGCTGACCCGCTCGGGTACCCCGATTCCGGCCTCGTGCAGGGCGTGCAGCACGCCGAGCGCCATCTGGTCGTTCGCCACGAAGACGGCCGTGAGGTCGGGTGTCGCGACAAGCCGGCGCCCGGCCGCGTACCCGGAGCGGGCACTCCAGTCACCGCTCACGATGGGCGGTGCCGGCACACCGGCCGCGGCCAGGGCGGCCCGCCAGCCGTCGATGCGCAGCACCGCCTCGGGCCAGTCGGCGGGGCCGGCGACGTGCCAGACGGTCCGGTGACCGAGCTCGAGCAGATGCCGGGTGGCCAGCTCGGCACCGGCGAACTGGTCGACCACCACGACGGGCATGTCCTTGCCAAAGCTGGCCTCGAGGGCGACGACCGGCATCCCACGGGGCAGGTCGCGTACGGCATGCGCGGCGGCGTTGGATGGGGCGATCACGATCGCGCCGTCGACCGATTGCTCGGCGAGCATGTCGACCGCGCGCCGGACCGACCCGGTCGTGTCCTGTTCGGACAGCGCGACGACGCTGATCGCGTACTGCTCCTCCCGGGCCGCCCGCTGGATGCCGAGCAGCGTCGACGACGGGCCGTACAGGTCGGCATCGAAGCTGAGCACGCCGATCGTGCGGGAACGCCGCGTGGCCAAGCCGCGGGCCAGCGCGTTCGGCCGGTAGTCGAGTTGCCGCATCGCCTGCAGCACACGCGCGCGGGTCGCCTCGCGCACGTGCGGGTGCCCATTGATCACACGCGAAACGGTCTGGTGGGACACGCCGGCGAGCCGGGCGACGTCGTGCATGACCGCCCGGGCGGGCTTCGGCTCCCGCTTCATTGCCTGATCGTAGCCCGCGTGATCTTGCATGTGCCCGACGCCGCCGCGGCCGTCTACCGGCCCTGCATGATGCGGTAGTACGCCGCGTTCCAGCGCAGCGCGTCGGCGAACGCCGCCGGCGTGGTGTTCTCGTCGATCATCATCAGCTCGATGTTGACGAGCTGCGCGAGGTCGGCGAGCGTTTCGTAGTCCACGGCCGTCGTGAGCACCGTGTGGTGCGGCCCGCCGGCGGACAGCCACGCCTGGGTGGCCGTGCCGAAGTCGGGCGATGGCAGCCAGACGGCGCGCGCCACCGGCAGCCGGGGCAGCGGCTCGTCGGGCGGCACGATTTCGACCCGGTTGGCCACCATCCGGAGCCGGTCGCCGAGGTCGACCATGCCCACGACGATGCCCGGACCCGGGGCCGCGTCGAACACCAGACGCACGGGGTCCTCGCGGTTGCCGATGCTCAGCTTGTGGATCTCGGCCCGCGGCACACCGTCCGCTATGGACGGACAGATCTCGAGCATGTGCGCGCCGAGGATCTTCGGCGTGCCCGGCCCGAGGTGGTATGTGTAGTCCTCCATGAACGACGTGCCGCCGGGTAGCCCTTCACCCATCGCCTTGACGATGCGCAACAGCACGGAGGTCTTCCAGTCCCCCTCCGCGCCGAAGCCGTACCCGTCGGCCATCAGCCGCTGCACCGCGATCCCGGGCAGCTGGCGTAGCCCGGCCAGGTCCTCGAAGTTTGTGGTGAAGGCCGTGTACCGGCCCGCGTCCAGGAGGCGGCGCAGCCCGACTTCTATCGCCGCGGCGTACCTCAGGGAGTCGTGGCGGGCGCCGTCGCGGCGCAGCTCCGGCACGACCTGGTAGCTCTTCTCGTACTGCGCGGCGACGTCGTCGACGTCGTGCTCGTCGGCCGAGTCCACCGCGTTCACCAGGTCGGCCAGGGGGCGGGCGTCGACCGCGGCGCCCAGCCGGATCTGGGCCTCGACCTTGTCGCCCTCGGTGTCGGCGACGCCGCGCATGGTGTCGCCGAATCGGGCCAGCCGCAGGTCGTGCGCCGCCTGCCAGCCGAGCGCCGCCCGCGCCCACTGACCGATCCGGCGACGCACCTGCGGATCGCTGCCGTGCCCGGCCACCGTCGTCCGTCGCAGCCCCATCCGGGTGGCGAGGAACGCGAACTCGCGGTCGCCGTGCGCGGCCTGGTTGAGATTCATGAAGTCCATGTCGATCTCGGACCAGGGCAGCTCGCGGTTGGCCTGGGTGTGCAGATGCAGCAGCGGCTTGTTCAGGGCGGCCAGGCCGGCGATCCACGCCTTCGCCGGCGAGAACGTATGCATCCACGTGATCACCCCGACGCAGGCGTCGTCCCCGTTGGCGGCCAGGCATGCCCGGCGGATCGCGTCGGTGCCGGTGAGCACCGGCTGCCACACCACGCGTACGGGTATCTCGGCGGCGCCGTCGAGCATCGCGACGACCTCGCGGGACTGCTCGGCCACCTGCTGGAGCGTCTGCTCGCCGTAGAGTTCCTGGCTTCCGGTCAGGAACCAGATCTCGTTATCCGTCATGGCTGCCCTCCCTGTCTACGCCTCGTCGCTGGCCGTACGCCTTGCGATACCGCTCGTGCAGCCTGTCGACGTGCTCCGCCGCGAGGGGGAGCGGCTCGCCGAGCTGGCGCGCCAGGTGCACGGTGCGGGCGACGTCCTCGCACATCACCGCGGCCTGTACCGCGGCGCGGGCGTCCGGCCCGATCGTGAAGACGCCGTGGCTGCGCATGAGCACCGCGGGCGAGCGGGATGTGCGGAGCGTGTCGACGACCGCCCACCCGATCTCCTCGCCGCCGATGAGCGCGAACGGCCCGACTGGGATCTCGCCTCCGAACTCGTCGGCCATCGCGGTGATCACGCATGGAATCGGCTCGCCCCGGGCCGCCCAGGCGGTGGCGTACGGGCTGTGCGTGTGGACCACGCCGCCGACCTCGGGCATGTGCCGGTAGACGTACAGGTGCGAGGCGGTGTCGCTGGAGGGCGTCAGGTCGCCCTCCGCGACGACGCCGTCCAGGGTGACGACGACCATCGCCTCGGGAGTCAGGTCGTCGTAGCTCACGCCGCTCGGCTTGATCACGACGAGGTCGCTGTCGGGTACGCGTTCGGAAACGTTCCCCGACGTCCAGGCCACCAGGCCGTTGCGGACCAGCTCCGCGTGTAGCCGGGCGACGCGTTCCCGGACCGACCACAGATCAGCCATCGTGACCCCCGGCGCGCGCCGCGTTGCGGATCGACCGCAGCCGGTGCAGGACGTCCGAGCCGCCGCGACCGAAGTGGTCGTGTAGCTTGCGGTACTCGGCGTACAACTCGCGATAGGCGGCCGCGGCGGCCGGCCGTGGCGCGTAGGCCGCGCGTCGGACTGAGCCCATCGCGGCCGCGGCGGCGTGGATGTCCGGGTACGCGCCGGCCGCCACCGCTGCGTGGATCGCCGAGCCGAGAGCCGAGCCCTGATCCGAGCCGACGCTGATCGGCCGGTCGAGCACGTCGGCGTACACCTGCATCACGAACGGGTTCCTGACCAGCCCGCCGGCCGCGACGAACTCCCGCACCGGCACGCCCGCCTCGCCGAACGCCGCCAGGATCGTCTTGGCCCCGAACGCCGTCGCCTCCACCACCGTCCGGTAGATGTCCTCGGACCGGGTGTCCAGCGTCAGCCCGACGATCACCCCGGAAAGGTGGTGATCGACGAGGATCGAGCGGTTGCCGTTCAGCCAGTCCAGGGCGAGCAGGCCGTGCTGGCCCACCGCCTGCCGGGCGGCCAGCCGGCTGAGGTGCTCGTGCACGCTCACCCCCGCCTCCGCAGCCGCGGTCCGGTAGGCCTCCGGCAGGGCGTGGTCGGCGACCCACGCGAAGAGGTCCCCGACGCCGCTCTGACCGGCCTCGTAGCCCCACTGCCCCGGCACGATGCCGCCGTACACCACACCGCACATGCCGGGCACCTCGTGGAGCGACTCGGCGCTCATCACGTGGCAGGTCGAGGTCCCCATGATGGCAACCAGCTGCCCAGGCCCGGTGGCCTGCACAGCAGCCGGTGTGACGTGGGCGTCGACGTTGCCGACCGCGACCGTGATGCCGGCCGGCAGCCCGGTCCAGGCCGCCGCCTCGGCCGTGAGGGTCCCGGCCGCGTCGCCGAGCTGGGAGAGCGGGAACTCAATCTTGTCGGCGACGACGTCGGCGAAGCGCGGATCGAGCTTCCGTAGATACTCCGCCGCGGGGTAGCGGCCATCCTGGTGGATCCCCTTGTACCCGGCCGTGCAGACGTTGCGCGTCTCGCGGCCGCACAGCTGCCAGATGATCCAGTCCGCCGCCTCGATCCACCGCACGCAGCGGTCGTAGACTTCCGGATCCTCCTCCAGCAGCTGAAGGGCCTTGGCGAACTGCCACTCGGAGGAGATCTTCCCGCCGTAGCGGGACAGCCAGGGCTGGGCCATCTCGGCCGCGACCGCGTTGATCCGGTCCGCCTGCGGCTGGGCGGCGTGGTGCTTCCACAGCTTCGGGTACGCGTGGGGCCGGCCGCGCAGGTCGTCGAGCCGGCACAGCGGCGTGCCGTCGGCCAGCACCGGCAACGGCGTGGACGCGGTGAAATCGGTGCCGATGCCGATGACGTCCTCGGGCCGTACGCCCCCGGCGGCAACGGCCTGCGGGACCGCCGTGTGGAGGACCTCGAGCCAGTCGCCCGGGTCCTGGAGAGCCCAGTCCGGGGGCAGGGGGGCGTCGGTGGCCGGCAGCCGCTCGCTGATCACGCCGTGCCGGAACGGGTGAACGACGCTGCCCAGCTCGGCACCGTCGCGCACCCGGACCACCACTGCGCGGCCCGACAGAGTCCCGAAGTCGACCCCGACCACGCACGGTTCTGCGCTCACGTCAACACCACCCGGCCCCTTCGACACTCATCGCGCGCCCCGCCGCCGCAGCACCGCGTGCATGGACCTCCGCCGGAGCCGAGCGCGGCAGTGGTCTGATCCTGAATCAGGTGCCACAATTGTGAACGTTCACATGACCCGACGTCAAGCGGGCGGACCAGCCGGGTCGGGTCGACAACGGTGAGGTTGCGGCACGGCTTACCGACGACCGTGGCGCGAAGGCTCGAGATCCTCATGACGCCAGCCTGCTCGGTCCGGAACCGGCACCGGTCGTGTCGAGGGCGGCCGCGATCTCGTCCACGTCCTCGGTGGACAGTGTCAGCCCGGCGGCGACCACCATGTCGTCGATCTGGGCCGGGCGCCGCGCGCCCACGATCGCTCCGGTGACGCCGGGCCAGGCGAGCGTCCAGGCGACAGCGACCGCCGCGACCGTGACCCCGTGCCGGGCCGCGACCGGGCGCAGCGCGTCGACCAGGCGCAGATTGCGGGCCAACCGTTCGCCGGTGTACTGGCGGGCGGTGCGCCGCCAGTCGTTCGCCGGCAGCGCGGCCACCCGCTCGGCGCTGAACGAGCCGGACAGCAACCCGGACTCCATCGGGCTGTACACGATGACTCCGGCGGCGTGTGCGACGCACCAGGCGATCACGTCGGCGGCCTCGCGGCGCAACAGCGACAGCGGCGGCTGGAGGCTCTCTACGTGGCCGATCTTCTCAGCGGCGTCGAGCTCACCCGTGTCGTGATTGGACAGTCCGATGGCCCGGACGGTACCGGCCGCCTTCAGGTCGACCATCACTTGCCAGTACGCCTCCAGCGTGGGTCCGTGCAGCGGCGGCCAGTGGACCTGTAGCAGGTCGAGCCGCTCGAGGCGTAACCGGCGCAGCGACTGCTCGACCTCCCACCGGATCCAGCGGGCTTCGCGCTGCTGTGGTCCCATCGGGTTGGCCGGATCCCAGCGCAGGCCGCACTTGGTGAACACATACGGCCGCTCGTCCCGAGGGAGGCCGGCCAGAGCCGCGCCGACGACCTCCTCGGAGTGACCCAACCCGTAGATCGGCGCGGTGTCCAGCCAGTTGATGCCGGCCGCGACCGCCGCACGGATCGTGGCGATGGACTCCGCGTCGTCCTGCGGTCCCCAGGCATGCTCCCAACCCTCGCCGCCGATCGCCCAGGCACCGAGGCCGACGGTGGTGATCTGCATGCCGGTGCAGCCGAGAGCGCGAGTCGGTGGGGCAGGCATACTTCCTCCTCCTCCATGGATGGATACCGGCGGCGCATGCACGGTCGGTCCCGGCAGCGAGCAGACCACGGTCGGGGCTGTTGCCGGCAACGTATCCGCGCCGTCGCGCGGGCGTTTCGGGAACACGGTTAGCAACCTCTTGACGAGATCCCAATCCGGCAGCAGACAACGGTCGTCGGCCACGCGGTGCGTGCGCTGTACCTGCTAGCGGGGGTCGTCGACGTGTACCTCGAGACCGGGGAACGGGCGCTGCTGGACAGCGCGCTGCGCCTGTGGGAGTCGATGACGGCGACGAAGACGTACCTCAACGGCGCGGTCGGGTCGCGCTTCGACGGCGAGGCCTTCGGCGAGGAGTACGAGCTGCCGCAGGACCTCGTGTACGGCGAGACGTGCGCCACGATCGCGAGCATCATGGTGTCCTGGCGCCTGCTGCTCGCGACCGGAGAGGGCAGGTTCGCCGACGCCATCGAGCGCGCCCTGGTCAACCTCTTATCCGCGTCCACCTCGCTCGGTCGCGACGCGTTCTTCTACAACAATCCCGCCCAGCGCCGCGCCGCGCGGCCGGCGGCGCCCGTCAACGCCCGGCCGCAGCGCGCCGAGGCTCCGGGCACGCGGCCGCCGTGGTTCCAGTGCGCGTGCTGCCCTCCGAACATCATCCGCACCGTCGCCTCGCTCGGCACCTACCTTGCGACGAACACCGACTCCGGTGTGCAGATCCACCAGTACGCTTCGGCCACGATCGCCACCGACGCCGGTGTTCGCCTGGCGGTGGACACCCGCTACCCTCTCGACGGCGCCGTCGAGGTGACGGTCCGGGAGACCCCCGGCGCCAAGTGGACGCTATCCATGCGCGTGCCGGCCTGGTGCCGGGGCGCGACCGTCAGCGTCAACGGCACTTCGGTCCCGGCCGCGTCGGGAGCGCCCGGCTATGTGGAGATCGCCCGCGAGTGGCGCGCCGGCGACGTCGTCGCGCTGTTCCTGCCGATGCCGCCGCGGC
>DASXRC010000072.1:0-10532 GCA_036506795.1 Micromonosporaceae bacterium | reverse complement strand
CGGCGCCGCCGTGGCCGGCTCCGACCGCCTCCCGCTGGTCGGCTGATCACCAACTCCGGCGCCGCGACGAAGTCGCCGGCGCCCACCCCGGTCGCTCGCGCCGCGGCGGCGCCTGGAGCCCGAGGACGCCGCGACGAAGTCGCCGGCGCCCGGAGGGCGAAGGCGCCGCCCGACGGCGGCGCGAGCCGCCCGAGCGGAGCGAGGGCCAGCAGCACAGCGCGAGCCGCCCGAGCGGAGCGAGGGCCAGCTAGCTCAGCGAGGGCCAGCTAGCAGAGGGCGCCCACCGTCGTGGTGGACGCCCCCGTGCGTGGTCCGCGGTCGGAATCAGCGCGCGCGCTTGGTCGCGGACTTCCTCGCCGGTGCGCTCTTGGCCGGCGCCTTCTTGGCTGCGGCCTTGGCGGTGGCGGAAGCCCGAGCGGTGCTCTTGCTGGCCGCGCGCGTCGTCTTCGCAGCCGTCTTCTTCGCGGTGCTCTTCGTTGCCGTCTTCTTCGCGGCGGCGGCCTTCGGCACGCGGCCGCTGGCGACCATCTCCTTGAACCCGGCGCCGGCACGGAATGCCGGGACGGACGTCTTCTTCACCTTGACGGCCTCACCGGTACGCGGGTTGCGCGCGGTCCGGGCTCCGCGCACCCGCTTCTCGAAGACACCGAATCCGGTGATGGCGACCCGGTCGCCCTTAGTAACCGCAGCCTGGACCTCGGCGAGGACCGCGTCGAGCGCAGCGGTCGCCGTCCTCTTGTCCCCCAGACGTGCGGAGAGCGCATCGATGAGCTCGGCCTTGTTCACGACTTCCCTCCCGTACACACAACTGGACTCACGCGAGCCATTCTGCGCGCACCGTATGCCCTCTGCCAGCGGGACACAAACATCTGGCGCAAAAAAGTCCTTGCGTCGCAACGGATTCGCCCGCCACGACGCGCCGGCGCGAGCGAAAGGTCTATCGCACGACGGGCAGGAAGGGCGGCCGGGAGTGCTCGTACGCGCTGATCTCGACCTCGTGCCGGAGCGTCAGACCAATATCGTCAAGGCCTTCGAGCAACCGCCAGCGGCTGAAGTCATCGAGCTGGAACGCCCACGTGGAGCCGTCGGAGCGCACCTCTCGGGCGGTGAGGTCGACGGTGATCGGCGTGGCCGGAACGTGCTCGACGAGGTCCCACAACGCCTCCACCGCCGTCAATTCCAGCTCGACCGGCAGCAGCCCCTCCTTGAGGGCATTGCCGCGGAAGATGTCGCCGAAGCGCGGGGAGATCACGGCGCGGAAGCCCCAGTCGCGCAAGGCCCACACGGCGTGTTCGCGCGAGGAACCGGTGCCGAACTCGGGACCCGCCAAGAGAATCGATGCCCCCGAATACACGGGGTTGTTGAGCACAAATTCCGGATCTTCGCGCCACGCGCTGAACAGCCCGTCGGCGAAGCCGGTTCGGGTCACTCGCTTGAGATACACGGCCGGGATGATCTGGTCGGTATCCACGTTGGATCGGCGCAGCGGCAGCGCCGTACCGGTGTGTGCGGTGAACCTGTCCATAGCCGTCCTCCTAGTTCAGGTCGGTCGGCGCGGCCAGCCGGCCGACGACGGCCGTGGCGGCGGCGACGGGCGGCGAGACGAGATGCGTACGCCCGCCACGCCCCTGCCGACCCTCGAAGTTGCGATTGGAGGTGGACGCCGAACGCTGCCCAGGCTTGAGCGTGTCCGGGTTCATGCCGAGACACATCGAGCAGCCGGCGAACCGCCACTCCGCTCCCGCCGTGGTGAACACGGCGTCGAGCCCCTCCCGCTCGGCCGCCGCGCGTACCTCGGCCGAGCCTGGAACGACCAGCATGCGTACGCCGTCGGCCACCCGCCGGCCCCGCAGCACCTCCGCCGCGGCTCGCAGGTCCTCGAGGCGCCCGTTCGTGCAGGAGCCGAGGAACACGACGTCGACGGCGACGTCGCGCAGCGCGGTGCCGGGCGCGAGGTCCATGTACGTCAGCGCCCTCCGGGCCGCTGCCCGGTCGGCCTCCTCGGCGAACTCGTCCGGATCGGGCACCGCCCCGTCCAGGGACGCGCCCTGGCCAGGGTTCGTGCCCCAGGTGACGAACGGGCTGAGCCGGCCGGCGTCGAGCGCCACCTCGGTGTCGAACGCGGCGTCCGCATCGGTGGCCAGCGTCCGCCACCGCTCCAGCGCGGCCTCCCACGCGGCACCACGCGGCGCGTACGGTCGCCCCTCCAGCCAGCCGAAGGTCGTCTCGTCGGGCGCAATCATGCCGGCCTTCGCGCCCCACTCGATGGACATGTTCGAGATGGTCATCCGGCCCTCCATGGAGAGCCGCCGGATCGCCTCGCCGCGGTACTCGACGATGTGGCCGCGGCCGGCGCCCGTGCCGACCCGCGCGATGAGCGCGAGGATCAGGTCCTTCGCTGTGACGCCGGCGGGCAGCTCGCCGGAGACCGTGACCGCCATCGTCCGGGGTCGGATCTGGGGCAGCGTCTGCGTGGCGAGGACGTGCTCGACCTCGCTCGTGCCGATGCCGAACGCGAGCGCCCCGAAGGCGCCGTGCGTCGCGGTATGCGAGTCGCCGCAGACGATCGTCATGCCCGGCTGTGTCAGGCCCTGCTGCGGCCCGATGACGTGAACGATGCCCTGCTGGGCGTCGCCGAGCGGATGCAGCTTGACGCCGAACTCGGCGCAGTTGCGGCGGAGCGTCTCGATCTGCGTACGCGAGACGGGGTCCCGGATCGTCGCCAGATCGTCGGTCGGGGTGTTGTGATCCTCGGTCGCGATGGTCAGGTCGGTGCGGCGGACCCTCCGGCCGGCGGCGCGCAATCCGTCGAACGCCTGCGGGCTCGTCACCTCGTGCAGCAGATGTAGGTCGACGTAGAGCAGGTCCGGCTCGCCCGCCGCGGACCTCACGACGTGCGCGTCCCATACCTTCTCGGCGAGCGTACGGCCCGCCGCGGTCGCCGGAGTGACTCCCACCATCTGGACATCCTAAATTTTGGGAGGTAAGTTTCGCTTCGTGGGACACAGTATGAGCGGTGTCGGCGTCCTCGACAAGGCGGTGGTGATCCTCGCCGCCTGCGTGGACGGCGCATCTCTGGCCGAGCTCGTCGAACGCACCAAGCTACCCCGCGCGACCGCGCATCGGCTGGCGCAGGCGTTGGAGATCCACCGAATGCTGGTGCGCGACACCCAGGGGCGGTGGCGGCCGGGCCCCCGCCTGGGCGAGCTCGCGAACGCCGCACCGGACGTGCTGCTCACCGCCGCCGAGCCGATGCTCGCCGCGCTCCGCGACGCCACCGGAGAGAGCGCACAGCTGTTCCTGCGCCGCGCGGACGAGCGGATCTGCGTCGCCGCCGCGGAGCGGGCGAGCGGCCTGCGGGACACCGTGCCGGTCGGCTCCGTCCTGCCGATGACCGCGGGCTCGGCGGCGCAGATTCTGCTTGCGTGGGAGCCGCCGGAGGCCGTGATGCCACTGCTGCCGCGGTGCAAGTTCACCGGACGCCAGCTGGCCGAGGTCCGACGGCGCGGCTGGTCCCAGAGCGTCGCGGAGCGGGAGCCCGGTGTCGCCAGCGTGTCGGCGCCGATCCGCGACCGGACCGGACGCGTCATCGCGGCGATCAGCGTCTCCGGGCCGATCGAGCGGATGGGTCGGCGCCCCGGTGACCGGCACGCGATGGCGGTCGTCCGCGCCGGTCAGCGCCTGTCCGGGTTGTAACGGTGGTCCCCCGGGACTGGCGAGCGATGACTACGATGTGGCCGGCTCGCCAATCGAAGGGACTTCCGTGACCGAGCAGCCGCCCCCGACCAACCCAGACCGCCCGCCGTACGTGCCGCCGGGTGCCGACCCGTGGTCAGCCCAGCCCACCGTCATCGAGTTCGGCGCGCCGGTGTCGACCGACGACGGGCGACCGCGTCGCCGGCGTACCACAATCCTTCTCTCGATCGGGGTGGTCGTCGCGCTGCTGTTGGGTGGCGCGGCGTTCGCCGGGGTCCGGTTGTGGAACGGCTCGGGCCCGCAGCCGGAGGAGGCCGTGCCGGCCTCCGTCGCCGCGTTCGCCCGCCTGGACCTGTCCCCCGGACTGGGCCACGGCCTCAAGCTCAATGCGTTGCTGCGCAAGTTCCCCAAGAGCACGGGCGGCGAAGACGCGATCGACCAGCTCAAGGCCGGGCTCTTCGGCGCGGTCGACATCGACGAGGCCGACTACCACGCGCACGTCGAGCCCTGGTTCGCGGACCGGTTCGGCCTCGCCGTGTGGCAGGACAAGGCGGACCGGCCATACCTGCTGGCCGCGATCGCGAGCAGCGACGACCGGCGGGCGGCCAACGAGCTGAAGGCCCTGCAAGGCAAGCGCGGGGCGAACAAATTCGGCTTCGCCGTGGACGACCGCTGGGCGCTGGTCGCGGTCGGCGACACGTCCTCTCAGGACGCGGCGGCGAGCGCCGCGGCCCAGGCGAATGCCGCGCCTCTGGCGGCCGCCGACACGTTCCGGGACGCGGTCGCTCCGCTGCCCGGCCACCAACCGCTGCTGGGCTGGGCAGACCTCGGCCGGGTCGCGGCCGTGTTCGTCGGGGCCATGCGGTCCGGGATGACCGTCGGCGGTTCGGAGCCGCCCGACCTCGAGGCCTTGACCGGCCGGATCGTGCTCGCCGGCCAGGCGACGGACAACGGGATCGAGGTACGCATGCGGGCGTCGGGTCTCAGCCAGCCTGCGCCCGCCGTGAAGGCCACCGACGCGCTCGCCCGCCTGGGCGAGCAGCCGGCCAACTCGGCCGTCGCCGCCGCGATCGGGCTCCCGGAGTTCGGAGACACGGGGCTGCCGGGAATCGGTCAGTTCCTCGGTGGGCCAGAGCTCGCCGATCTGCCGCCGGACGTCGCCGCGGAGCTGGCCAAGGACCCCGAGTACGCCAAGGCACAGGCCGAGTTCAAGGCCGTCTCCGAGGCGATGCGGGCCCTCTCCGGTGCCTCGCTCACGTTCGCGCTGACCGACGCGACGACACCGGAGCTGCGAGCGGTCGCCGAGCTCACCGGAACCGACCTCGCGGCATCCCTGACGAAGGCACTCCGAAACGTTGGGGACGAGGTGACGGTCACGCGGGACGGTGCCCGTGTCGAACTCCGCACGCGCGGCTACGCGCCCCAGGGCAAGCTGTCCGAATCGGCGACCTATCGCGAGACCATGGCGGGCATGTCCAGTGGCGCGATCGCGGCCGTGTACCTCGATATTCAGCGGCTGGCGGAGCAGGGTGGGGCGTCCGAGCAGGAGCGACGGGAGATCGCGCCGCTGAAGTCGGTGGGCCTGGTGTCCGGCCACGAGGGCCCGGACACGGTCGCCATGCTGCGCGTCGTCATCAAGTAGACCCCGACGAAACGAGGTCCACGTCGATTGACGTGGACCTCGGTCTGTAGCCCCGACCGGATTCGAACCGGCGCCACCGCCTTGAGAGGGCGGCGTCCTAGGCCGCTAGACGACGGGGCCAGGACTCCCACTACCCGTGGGCAACGGTGCTGAACTCTACCAGAGACCAGCCCGCTGCTCCGATGGGCAACGGTGGCTGGGGTACCAGGACTCGAACCTAGACTAACGGAGCCAGAATCCGTCGGGCTGCCAATTACCCCATACCCCACCGGCGCTCAGCGCCGGGAGAGAACGATACCCGACCGCGCTGCGCCCGGCCAAACCACCGCGCCTCGGGCGCGGCCGCATTCGGGCGCCTCACTCCAATGCCAGCACCGGGTTTGCCAGTTCGCCAATGCCTTCGACGCGCACCGAAACGGTGTCGCCCGCGACGATAGGGCTCACGCCGGCCGGCGTGCCTGTCAAGATCACGTCACCGGGCAGGAGCGTCATCACGTGTGAGGCGTACGACACGAGGGTCGGCACGTCGAAAACCATGTCCTTCGTGCGACCGAGCTGGCGTACCTCCTCGTTCACCTCGCATCGCACCTCGAGGTCGGACACGTCGAGGTCTGTGTTGATCCACGGTCCGAGCGGGCAGAACGAGTCGAAGCCCTTCGCCCGCGTCCACTGGCCGTCCGATCGCTGCAGGTCCCGGGCGGTGACGTCGTTCCCGCAGGTGTAGCCGAAGATCGCGCGCTGGGCGGCGGCCCGGTCGGCGCGGCGGGCGCCCGGCGGCCCGATCACGACGGCGAGCTCCGCCTCGTGCTCGACCTGCTTGGACTGCGGCGGCAGCCTGATCGCGTCGCGTGGACCGATCACGGCCGTGGACGGCTTGAGGAACAGCAGCGGCTCCGCCGGGACCTCCGCCCCGTGCTCGGCGGCGTGGTCGGCGTAGTTGCGGCCGACGCAGACGACCTTGCTGGGCAGAATCGGCGAGAGCAGCCGCACGTCGGCCAGGGCCCACCGCTGGCTCGTGAACCGGATCTGCCCGAACGGGAGTCCGTCGATCTCCGCGATGGTGGCGGCGCCCGGCCCCACGGCCGGGTCTCCCTCGACGACGCCGAACGACATCCCACTCGCGTGGGCAAAACGGGCAATTCGCACGGCTGCGCTCCTCGCTTGCGGTCGGCTCGGGCGACTCCGGCCAATCTAGCCCGCCGATCATGCACTTGTGCGCCGATCATGGGCTTGTTGTCGTCAAACGAAGATCGAATAACGACAACAAGCCCATGATCGACGGTGTGAGGGCGGCGTGAGGGGCGGGCGGCGTCAGGGCGGGGTTAGGGGCGGAAGCGGTAGCCCATGCCGGGTTCGGTGAGCAGGTGCTGCGGGCGCGCGGGGTCGGCCTCCAACTTCCGGCGCAGCTGGGCCATGTACTGGCGCAGGTAGTGGCTCTCCCGCTCGTACTGCGGACCCCACACGTCGTGCAGCAGCTGGCGCTGGCTGACCAGCTTGCCGGGGTTCCGGGCGAGGATCTCCAGCAGGTGCCACTCGGTGGGCGTCAGCCGCACCTGGTCGCCGTCACCGGCTTCGACAACGTGGTTCGCGAAGTCCACAGTGAACTGTCCCATGCGCACGGTCGGCGGGCTGTTGCCAGCGTGGGCCACGCGCCGGGTGACCGCGCGGATCCGCGCGAGCAGCTCATCGACCCCGAAGGGCTTGGTGACGTAGTCGTCCGCGCCGGCGTCGAGGGCGGCGACCTTGTCCCCGCTGCCCGCCCGGCCGGAGAGCACGATGATGGGCACGGGAGTCCAGCCGCGCAGGCCGCGGATCACCTCGACGCCGTCCATGTCGGGCAGGCCCAGGTCGAGCACGACGAGATCGGGCCGCTGCGTGGCGGCAACCCGCAGCGCGGATGCGCCGTCGGCCGCGACCTCGACGTCGTACTTGCGGGCCCGCAGGTTGATACGCAGCGCACGAAGTATCTGCGGCTCGTCGTCGACGACCAGGATGCGGGTCACGGGTGCGGATGCTCCTAGCTGACCGGGCGCCGGTGCAGGCGGTGGAGGATGGCCTCGTCGGCGGCCTCGGCGGCATGCGCGGCGGTGGGGTCGGGGGGTTCGATGACCGGCAGGGCGAGCACCATCGTCAGCCCGCCGCCGGGAGTGGTCTCGGGATTGAGGGTGCCGCCCATCGCCTCGGTCAGCCCGCGGGACAGCGCGAGGCCGAGGCCGACACCCGTGTCGTTGTCGCGGTCACCGAGCCGCTGGAAGGGTAGAAATACCTGGTCGCGCTGGTCCTCCGGGATGCCCGGGCCGTGATCGATCACGCGCAGCTCGACGACGTCGTCGTGTTCGCTCGCGGTGATGAGCGGCGGCCGCTCGGGCGGGCTGAACCGCAGCGCGTTGCCGACCACGTTGACCAGCACCCGCTGGAGCAGGCCAGGGTCGGCGTTCACCGCGGGCAGGTCGTCGGAGATGCGGACCGAGATGTTCCGGCCGGGCTCGCCGAGCTCGTCCAACGCCCCGGGAACGGCGTCCTCCAGCCAGATCGTGGTGGCGGACACGCCCAGCTCGCCGGCCTGCAGGCGGCTCATGTCGAGCAGGTTGTCGACCAACCGGGCCAGCCGGTCCAGCGATTCGTCCGCGGTGGCCAGCAACTCGTCGCGGTCGGCCTCGCTGAACGCGACCTCCTGGCTGCGGAGACTGTCGACGGCGGCCTTGGCCGAGGAGAGCGGGCTGCGCAGGTCGTGGCTCACGGCGGCCAACAACGCCGTCCGCATCTTGTCCGCCTCCGCGAGAGGCCGGGCCTTCGCGGCCTCCTCGGCCAGCCGTTCTTGGCGCAGCGCGATAGCGGCCTGGGCGGCGAACGCCTCGACCACGCGCCGGTCGGCCGCGGCCAGCGTGTGCCCCTTCAGCGCCAGGCTGAGGTCGTCGTCGATCGCTACGACGACATCGCCCTCGCCCGGCGTGAAGGACGGGGTCCCGCCCACGGTCGCCGCCACCCGCCACACCGTGGGATCGCCCTGCCGGTCGGGGCCGCGGGGAGCGTCCGGGCGGCGCTCGAGCAGCGTGACCGACTCCAGCCCGAACGTCTCCCGGAGCCGCTCCAGCAGGGCGGTCACTGGCCGGGCGCCGCGCAGCACGCTGCCCGCGACCGTGGCGAGCGTCGAGGCGTCCGCGCTGGCTCGGGCGGCCTGCCGGGTGCGGCGCGCGGCCAGGTCGACCACCGCACTGACCGCCCCGGCGATGACCACGAACACAACGAGCGCGAGGACGTTCTCGCGCTCCGCGATGGTCCACGTGTGGACCGGCGGGGTGAAGAAGAAGTTGAGCAGCATGAACCCGCCGACGGCCGCGACCAGCGCCGGCCACAACCCGCCGACGAGGGCGACCGCGACCACGGCGGCCAGGAACAGCAGGATGTCGCTGGGCAGGGTCAGCTCGTGGCGGAGCAGGTGCAAGGCGTACGTCAGCAGCGGCAGCCCGAATACGGCGAGGCCGAACCCGACCGTCCGCCGGCGAGGGGACAGGGCGGTCGTGCCGGCCAGGAGTGCCGGCCGCCGGCCGCGACCGACCTGCTCGTGCGTGACCAGGTGAACGTCGATCGCGCCGGATAGGGCGGTCGTCGTGACCCCGACCCCGGGCGCGAGGATCTGCCCGAACCGACCCCGGCGGCTCGCGCCGAGGACGAGCTGCGTGGCGTTGACGCCGCGAGCGAAGTCCAGCAGAGCTGCCGGGATGTCCGCGC
Source organism: Micromonosporaceae bacterium (assembly GCA_036506795.1). GTDB lineage: Bacteria > Actinomycetota > Actinomycetes > Mycobacteriales > Micromonosporaceae > DASXRC01. The sequence goes on along the minus strand of DASXRC010000072.1, from coordinate 1,462 downwards.
CGACAACCTGGTGGTACGTGCCGCCGAGGCTCTCGACGAGCACTCGCTGCTTCGCGAGCAGCGCCGGGTCGGCGCCGGCCGCCCCGTCCGAGCGCGCCACGTGCACCGCGAGCAGATCGGCCCCCCTGCTCCGGGCCGCGATCCGGGCGGCCCGGCGGATCAGCGTCTCGCCCTCCGGCCCGCCGGTCAGCGCGACCACGACCCGCTCCCGGGCCTCCCACGCCTGGCCGATGCGGTGTTCCGTGCGATATCGGACGAGCTGTTCGTCGACCTTGTCGGCGAGCCACAGGAGGGCCAGCTCCCGGAGCGCGGTGAGGTTGCCGATGCGGAAGTAATTACCGAGCGCCGCGTCGACTTGCTCCGCCGCGTACACATTGCCGTGCACCATCCGCCTGCGCAGCGCCTCCGGGGTCATGTCGACGAGCTCGACCTGGTCGGCCTCGCGCACGAACTGATCCGCAATGGTCTCCCGCTGGGCGATGCCGGTGATCTGCTCGAAGACGTCGTTGAACGACTCAAGGTGCTGGATGTTCACCGTGGAGAGCACGGTGATGCCGGCGTCCAGCAACTCCTGGATGTCCTGCCAGCGCTTGGCGTTGCGGGAGCCGGGCACGTTGGTGTGTGCCAGCTCGTCCACGACCGCGACCTCGGGCCGTCGTGCCAACACCGCCTCGACGTCCATCTCGGTGGAGGAGGTTCCGCGATATTCCAGGATGCGCCGCTGTACGACCTCCAGGTCGCCGATCATCTCTTCGGTGAGGCGCCGACCGTGCGGCTCCACGAAACCGACCGCCACGTCGGTGCCCCGGCTCTTGCGCCGGTGGGCCTCCTCGAGCATGGCGAAGGTCTTGCCCACGCCGGGGGCGGCCCCGAGATAGATGCGCAGCTGGCCACGTGCCATGACTAGATCCTCTCTCGGGGCCGGCTCATGGCCGTCAGGTGCGCCCGGGACAGTCGCGATCCACCGCCTGGTTGGGCTCGAGCACGTTCACACCCGGCTCACGGATGACCCGAGCGATCGCTGTCTTCGGCTCCGAGTACTTCGGCCAGGTCGGCGGCGAATGCCGCACGCGCCCTGGCGCGGCGGAGCCATCGCCACCCCAGCCCGAGACCGACCGCCGCCAGGAAAGCGGCGACAGGCCACACACTCGTTGTACCGCTCCAGGTGAGGTCGCCGAATCGATTCACGAGGAATCCGTCGAAGAGCAGGTAGCCGAGAACGGCGACCGGGGCGGCGGCGCGCGGGTCATCGACGAAGGCCGTGAACACCCCTAGCGCGAGTGAGACGATCACCACGCGGGCCGGGATACCCGGGAACGGTGCGGCCACGGCGACGGCCGCGACCATCGCGACCGTCCCGAGCGCCAGGTCGATTCCGAAGGGGGTGCGCCCGTGCTCGGCGTCGACCAACCCCGCCACCGTCAACACCCCCTTCCGGGCCGCAGCCATCCAAACGCGGCCC
>DASXRC010000071.1:0-24693 GCA_036506795.1 Micromonosporaceae bacterium | reverse complement strand
CGGCGAATCGGATGACCACTCGATCCAGTTGACGGACCTTCTTGGTCACGTGTGCTGTCCTCCTTGGCGGCCGGCGGCTGCGGGTTGCACGCGGTGGGCCGGCCCCGCTTCTTCCTACACCTCATGAGCCTACGTCGGGAGGCCCGGCCAGCCCTGTCGCGGGGCCGACCGTTTGCTAGATCATCACCGGAAGTAGGACCCGCCAGTGCGCAAGGTCATCCGGTCCGGTCGGTCTATCTCCTCGAGGTGGGCCGCGAGGGCGGCCCGCCCGCGGTATAGCCACGACTTCACGGTACCGGCGGGGGCGCCCATCTCGTGGGCAACGTCGGCGACTGCCAGATCAAGGATGTAGTGAAGGACCACGGCCCGGCGCTGCTCCACCGGCAGCGCCCGCAGCGCCGCCACGATCGCGACGTGGTCGGGACCGAGCCCGGGCACGTCGAAGTGCCGCGTCCGGCGGTCGTGCGCGTGCACCACCTTCGCGTGCCGCCAACGAGACCGCGCCAGGTTGACCACCACGCGGCTCACCCACGCGGCCGGGTTGTCGTACCGCGCGACCGCCGACCAGCGCTGCCAGGCCCGGCAGTACGCCTCCTGGCACAGGTCCTGGGCCTCGGCCGGGTCGCCGGTGTGCGCGTACGCGACCGTCAGCAGAGCCGCGAAGCTGGCTTGGTAGAAGGCGTCGAACTCGACGGCCGCGGCGTCGGCGGCGGTCGCCGCGGCATCGGCGGCGGTCCCGTGCGGGCGCTCGAGAGCGAGCACGCTCATTGCCCCCACCTCCGACCCGGCGGCCGCGGTCGCGAATGCCGGGCCATCGAGTATGCCGCCCCGCGTCAAGCCGCCAGCGGTCGCAGTAGGCTGCGGCCGTGGGCGGCTACCTCGGCTCGTATGCCACGCTCGGCCTGCTCCTGCTGGTCGGCGCGGCGTTCTTCGGCGGCGCGTTCGGCGCGAACCGGCTGCTTCGCCCGGCCCGGCCGGCGGAGCCGCCGGGCAAGCGCGCCACGTACGAGTGCGGCGTCGACCCGGTCGGCGGCGACTGGGCGCAGGCTCAGATCCGCTACTACGTGTACGCGTACCTCTATGTGCTCTTCGCCGTGGAGAGCGTGTTCCTGTTTCCATGGGCCGTGGTGTTCGACCGGCCCGGGTTCGGCCTCGCCACAGTGGTCGAGATGGGCATCTTCGTCGCGGTGCTCGCGCTGGGGATCCTGTACGCGTGGCGCAAGCGCGTCCTGCGCTGGACCTGAATACCGGCGGTCGGGCCCTAAACCAGCCCCCGGCGGGCCACGGCGGGCGGCCGGTCGCCACGCACCGACGCCACCATGTCGAGCACCCGTCGCGTCTCGCGCACCTGATGTGCGCGGAACAGCCGGGCTCCACACCACGCCGACAGCGCGGTCGCGGCGAGCGTCCCCTCGAGCCGGTCGTCGACGGGCCCGTCCAGGGTCTCGCCAACGAAGTCCTTGTTGGACACGGCCACCAGGACCGGCCAGCCGGTGGCCACGAGCTCGTCCAGGCGCCGGGTGACCTCCAGTGAGTGTCGCGTGTTCTTCCCGAAGTCGTGCGCTGGGTCGACGACGATCCCGTCCGGGCGTACGCCCAGGTCGAGCGCCCGATCGGCCAGGCCGGTCACGGTCGCGATCACGTCCGCAACCACGTCGGCATAGGCCGCGCGGTGTGGTCGGGTCCGCGGCGGCAGCCCGCCGGCGTGCGAGCACACGAGCCCGGCGCCCGTGCGGGCAGCTACCTCGGCGAGCCCGGGGTCCGGCCCACCCCAGGTGTCGTTGATCAGGTCGGCGCCGACGGCCACCGCCTCCGCGGCCACTCGGGCCCGCCACGTGTCGATGGAGATCACGAGGTCGGGGAACTCCGCCCGCACCGCGGCGACGATGCCGGCCGTGCGGCGTACCTCTTCCGCCTCGTCCACCTCGACGCCCGGTCCGGCCTTGACGCCGCCGATGTCGATGATGTCCGCGCCGGCCGCGACCGCCCGCTCCACGGCCCCGAGCGCGGCGTCGGCGGCGAATGTCGAACCGCGATCGAAGAACGAGTCCGGAGTGCGGTTGACGATCGCCATCACGGCCAGCTCACGCGGCTCAAACGTCCGCCTGCCCAGCCGCAGCGGCCCCTGAGATCGTTCCATTGCTTCCTCTCCGGACGCGGGTGGGCGTTGGTCCGCGGGTGGCGCGCTAGCCGGGCCCGGGCCGCCATGCCACGATCGCCCCATGGGCCAGTATCTGCTCGCACTCGTCGCGGCGTTGGTTGTCGGTGCGGTCATCTTCGGCATCGCCGTGCTCGTGACCGGCTCGGACTCCGGGCTGGGTCGGGTCGAACCCGACAGTCGGGCGACCCCGCTGCCGGGCACGCGTCCGCTGGCGGAGCGAGATATCGACGATGTCCGTTTCGATACCGCTTGGCGGGGGTACCGCATGGCCCAGGTCGACGCCGCCCTGCGCCGCGCGGCGTACGACATCGGCTACAAGGACGAGCTGATCGGCGTGCTGGAGGCGGAGGTCGCTGCGTTGCGCGAGGGACGGATGTCCGACGCGGAGGTGCTCCGCCGCGCCCGGGAGGCCGCGCTCGCGCCGGCCGGGTCCTTGCCCACCGACGGGTACGCCGGGCAGCCACCGGCCGCCATCGACGCGCCCGACGGTGCCGAGGCGACGTCCGATGCCGACCCGGACGCGTCCGCCGACCTCTCCGACTCCGGCGACGAGGAGTCCCCGCCGGACGCCGCGCCCGCCTCGCCCGTCGCGGACGAGCCGGCGCCGGACACCTCAGCGCGGGCCGTGGACGCCGCCGCCAGCCCGCCGGAGCGGGCATGACCGACCGGGATGCGGGCGGGGATGCAGGCGAGTTTCGCGAGGCGGCACAGGCAGGCGCGGCCGAGGTCACCGCGACAGTGATCGTCAACGCGCCCGCGCGGCGGGTGTTCGAAGCCTTCACCGCGTGGGAGCGACAGTCCGACTGGATCCCGTTCACCACGGTGCGGGTCGTGTCCGGCGACGGCGGCGAGGGCACCCGGATCGAGGCGGTCACGGCGGTTGGTCCGGCGGTCCTCCGCGACGAGATGGAGGTGACCCGGGTGGATCCGCCGTACGAGGTACGGGTCATACACACTGGTCGGCTCCTGCGCGGGCCCGGCGTGCTGCGCTGCACCGCGATGGGCAGCGACCGAACGCAGGTGGTCTGGCACGAATGGTTCCAGCTTCCCGGCGGCGTCGCCGGCCGGCTCGCCTGGCCGCTGCTGTGGCAGGGCTCGAAGGTGGGGCTCACCCAGGCGCTGAAGCGGTTCGGCCGGCTCGTCGAGGCGGGCCAACTGCCGTAGCGGCACAGCACTCCCGCGGCACTCCCGCCGATCATGCACTTCGCCGTCGATCATGGTGTTGTTGCCGTGCATCGTCGATCGAATCACGGCAACAAGTCCATGATCGACGGGGGGGGGTCGGCGGCATCGGGCCGTGTCGCACCCGCCGCATAGGTTGGTCGGCGTGAGTGACCTGGTGACCGGCGCGGACGGGCTCGCGCGCTGTGCGTGGGCCGCACGCGCGCCCGAGTACATCGCCTACCACGACGACGAGTGGGGCCGGCCGCTGCGCGCGGACGACGGTCTGTTCGAGCGGCTCACCCTGGAGGCGTTCCAGTCCGGCCTGTCCTGGCTGACGATCCTGCGCAAGCGTGAGGCGTTCCGGTCGGCGTTCGACGGGTTCCACATCGAAACGGTCGCAGGGTACGGCGGGAAGGACGTGGACCGGTTGATGGCCGACGCGGGCATCGTCCGCAACCGAGCCAAGATCGACGCGGCGATCGCCAACGCCCGGGCGGCCGCCGACCTGCCCGACGGCCTTGCCGCGTGGCTCTGGCAGTACGCGCCGGCGCCGCGACCGCGTCGGCCACGCAGCTTCGGTGAGGTGCCGTCGGTCACCCCGGAGTCGACCGCCATGGCCAAGGATCTCCGCAGGCGTGGCTTCCGGTTTGTCGGCCCGACCACGGCGTACGCGCTGATGCAGGCCACCGGCATGGTCGACGACCATCTGGCCGGGTGCCACGTGGTGAGATGAGGCCATGGCGCACTGGGCGGTGGTCATCGGTGATGAGCGGTTCGAGGCGGAGAGACTCTTCCACCACGACGCCCTGCAGCTCACCGGGCTCGACGCCGGCTCCCGCCGTCCGCGGCCGGGGGACGAGGTGCTCGTGGTAGCCAGGGCGCCGACGCCGGTCGTGGTGGCCTTGGGGCGGGTGACCCCGCCGGGCGCCGCCCGTGATCCGGAGGACACGCCGGATCACGACGACCCGGAGTCCGACGCGGATGCCGGGCCGCTGACCGTCGCGTACACCCAACGGTCCTTCGACGCTCCGGGACCGGCGGACGGCCTGGCGCTCGATGGGCCGGTCATCCCGGTAGACGCGGCCGACTACCGCCGCCTCGCCGACGCACTCCCACCTGCGGCCGCTCCGCGGAGGTGGTTCGTGAGCGTGGACCTGCCGATCGAAGCCGACTCGGCGGCCGAGGCGGTGCGCCAGTTCTGGTCGTACGTGATGGAACTCGGGCCGCGGGAGCTGCCCGCGTTCGTGTCTCCGGCCGACGACGAGCTGTCGATGCAGGCGTACGTGCTCGGCGAGCAGACGAACCTCGACCCGGAGGAGGACAAGGAGTAGGGAGCGCGGCCTCAGCGCCCCTCGAAGATCGGCTTCTCCTTCGCGGCGAACGCCTTCGTGGCGTTGCGGTGATCCGCGGTCGCGCCGCTGACCGCCTGGGCCTCCGCCTCCGCGGCCAGGGCATCGGAGAGCGAACCCGTCGTGCCGACCGACAGCTCGCGCTTGATCGCGGCGTACGCGACGGTCGGCCCGACCGCCAGCCGAGCGGCGAGTTCCTGCGCCGACGGGAGGACCAGCTCGTCGTCGTCGACGAGCCTGGTCAGCAGGCCCAGCCGGAGGGCGTCGTCCGCACGGACCGGCTCGGCGAACATGAGCAGCTCGACGGCCTTGGCGTAACCGACCAGGCGCGGCAGCGACCAGGACGCGCCGGTGTCGGCGGCGAGGCCGACGTTGGCGAATGCCATCAGGAAGCTGGTCTTCGGGCCGCCCACCCGGAAGTCGGCGAGAAATGCGAGGGAGGCCCCGGCGCCGGCGGCCATCCCGCGCACGGCCGCCACCACCGGCTTCCCCAGGCCGGCCAGCCGCTGGGCAATCGGGTTGTAGTGCACCCGGACGGTGTCCAGCGGCGGCCCGTCGCCCGACTCCAGCGCCGCGACGTGCTCGCGTAGGTCCTGCCCGGCACAGAAGGCCCGGCCCGCCCCGGTGAGCACCACCGCCCGGCAGCCGCGGTCTGCCTCGACCTGGGCGAGCGCATCCCGCAGCGCCTCCTTCAACGCCAGGTCGAGGGAGTTCAGCGAGTCGGGCCGGTTGAGGGTCAGCGTGGCGACGCCGTCGGCGTGCTCAACGAGCAGCGGTTCGGTCACGGTACCGCGCCTTTCTCGAGGGCTAGTTGTTGTTCGCGACGGGGCCGGCGGTCGCTCGTGCGCGCGAACCGGAGCGCGGCCGGTGGCTGCGGCTCGCCGGAGTTGTTCCGCGGGTGTTCGAGGCAGAGGTCGACAAAGCGGTCGGCGGCCGGCCGTAGCCGCGCGGCGTGCCGGTCGAAGAACGCCGCCGCGCCGGCGCCCGGCCACCGCTCGGGCAGCAGCGCCTGCGGCAGCTGCGGGTCCCGGAACAGGAAGGTGCGCCATGCGTGTACAAGCCGGAATCGCGCCGCGTACGCCTCCTCGTCGTCGCTGCGGGCCGTGACGCCCGAAACGACGGGTCGCAGCTCCGCAACGAACTGCTGGTACGCGTCCCCGATCTCCTTGAGGTCCCATGCCCTCCGAACCAGGCTCATGGCGCCCTGGGGTCCGGCGGCGTGGTTGGCGCTGAAGCGCTCGTACCGCACGCCGGCCTCCGTCAGCAGCGTGTCGACGTCCTCGGCCGGCCGCGTCGCGACCCAGGTCGAATCGTCAAGCGTGCCGTACCCGAGGTACGTCAGGTTGGCCGCGAGCCGGAGCCGCTCCCGGCGGGACGTCCGCGCTTCGAGGACGATCAGGTCGAACCGGCCGTCCCAGCCAACCCTCGTGGTGCGGTAGATCCGGGTGGCCGCCTCGTCGAGCCGCCTCGCCGCCTTCGGGGTGAGCGCGTAGCCGGGGCCGGAGGCCAGCCTCAAGGGCTGCAGCCAGCCCTGCCGAACCATCCGCGACACGGCCGTACGCACCGCCGGCGGCGCGATGCCAAGCGGCGCGAGGAGCCTGACCAGCGCGGCCACGGGCGCCCGGCCACCACGTGGCCGAAGGTAATCGCCGTACAGGTCAAAGAGGGCAGACCGTGCCTGCATGACCGCACATTGTGACAGCCCTAACTACCGTTAGCTAGGTGCTGTCACATCAATCCGGGCGCAGTTTGGGCTCAGCGGTGGTCATCAGGGAAAATCATTGGTCGGCACCGCTGGTAGAGCCTGTGAGGGGAGAAAAAATGGCGGCGATGAAGCCGCGGACGGGCGACGGTCCGCTGGAGGTCACCAAGGAGGGCCGGGGCATCGTCATGCGGGTTCCGCTGGAGGGTGGTGGGCGGCTCGTCGTTGAGATGACTCCCGACGAGGCCAACGCGCTCGGTGACGCGCTGAAGGCCGCCGCTGTCTGACCGGCTCGACCCGTACGCAGGGCTCGCCGGCCCGGTTGCCTGGCCGGCGGGCCCTACGCGCACCCTCGGGCGAGCTTGATCGTCGGGAGGTCACTCTTTGCTCACGATCCGTCTAGCCACACCTGCTGAGCTCCCCGCCGTGCTCGCGCTACCGGTGCTCGGGGACCCGGCCGGCGTACCGGCGACGGCTCTCCGCGTACCCCCGGATGTTCTTGACGAGGCACATGCGCTGCTCGCGGCCGCCGACGACCCGGCGGACGCCGGCGCTGTGCAGCCGCTGCCGCGTCCGCTGCGCGAGCCCGGCCGGCTGCTCCTGGTAGGCGTGAAGGGTGGCGACGAGGCCGGTTGGCGGGCCGCCGGCGCGGGGCTGACGAGGGCGTCCGCGCGTGAGACCTCGATCACGGTGGCGCTGCCGGAGGACGCCGCGCCGGATGCCGTTCGCGGGGTGGCCGAGGGCTCATGGCTCGCGTCGTACCGGTTCCGGATCGCGGACGACGGCGGCGCCACGCGGCTGGCTGAGGTGGTCCTGGCCGTGGCCGAGCCGGATCGGTACGGCGACGCGCTGGCCGCGGCGCGGGCGACGGCGGAGGCGACCTTCCTGGCCCGGGACCTGACGAACACACCGTCCTCGACGAAGAATCCGGCGTGGTTCGCGGAGGAGATCACCCGCGCGGCCAGCGGCCGGGACGGGCTGACGGTGCGCGTCCGCGGCCCCGAGGAGCTCGCCGCCGACGGATTCGGCGGGATCCTCGCCGTGGGCGGCGGGTCCGCGAGCGGGCCACGCCTGGTCGAGACGTCCTGGCGGCCCGAGGGCGCGCGCATCCACGTGGCCCTGGTCGGCAAGGGCATCACGTTCGACACCGGCGGAATCTCGATCAAATCACGCGATGCGATGAAGCTCATGCGCAAGGACATGAGCGGAGCAGCGGTCGTGACGGCCGCTGCGCTCGGGGCTGCGGCGATGGATCTGCCGGTACGCGTGACCGCGCTCGCCCCCCTGGCGGAGAACATGGTCAGCGGGTCGGCGTACCGGCCGGGCGACGTCATCCGGCACTACGGGGGGCTGACCACCGAAAGCACCAACAGCGACGCCGAGGGCCGGCTCGTGCTGGCGGACGCGCTCGCGTACGCCGCCGCACAGCTGTCCCCGGATCTGCTCGTCGACCTCGCGACGCTGACCGGCGCCAACGCGGTGGCACTCGGGAGGCGCACCGCGGCGCTGTACAGCGACAACGACCAGCTGGCCGGTGCGCTCTCCGCCGCGGCGACGGCGGCGGGTGAACAGGTGTGGCGGATGCCCCTGCCGGCGGACTACGTCGAGTACCTCGGCAGCGACATCGCCGACTTCCACAGCTCACCCGACCGCGGGGCGGGCTCGGTCGTCGCCGCGCTCTACCTGCGGGAGTTCACCGGAGATCTGCACGACCGGTGGGCGCACATCGACTTCTCCGCGCCGTCCTGGGTCGACTCCGCCGACGCGGAGCTGGCCACCGGCGCGACGGGCTGGGGAGCCCGCACGCTGCTGCGGTGGCTGGCGACGCTGAGCTGACGCGCCGTGCGGTCACCGTCGTGCGGTCACCGTCGTGCGAGATCTTGGAGAGTTTCCGTTAGCCGCGAACGGAAACTCTCCAAGATCTGCGGATGAGCTCGGTCATCGCGGTCAGCGTCGCGGACAGGCAGTCAGGTCCATGCGCGGTCGCCGGTGGTCGGGACCGCTCGACCGGCCGGGCGGTAGCTCGCCGGGAGCTAGGCGTGGCGCGGAAGGCGTACGGCGAACGCCATGTGGCCTGGCCGGCTGTCGAGCTCGACGGTGCCGCCGTGCGCGTCGACGACGGCCGCCACGATCGCGAGCCCGAGTCCCGTGCTGCCCGCGGCCCGCGACCGCGAGCTGTCCCCGCGAACGAACCGCTCGAACACCTCTGGCTGTGCCTCAGGTGCGATCCCGGGCCCATCGTCCACAACGGACAGCACGGCGTCGTCGCCGTCCACCGTCAGCGCGGTCGTGACCTTCGTGCCAGGCGGCGTGTGGGTGCGCGCGTTGGCCAGCAGGTTGGCAAGCACCTGGTGCAGACGTGCTGCGTCCCCGGGCACGCAGACCTCGTCCTCCGGCACGTCGAGTAGCCAGCGGTGGTCGGGCCCGGCGACGTGTGCGTCGCCGACCGCATCCACCGCGAGCCGCGACAGGTCGACCTTCTCCCGCTCCAACGGTCGCCCCGAGTCAAGCCGCGCCAGCAACAGCAGATCGTCGACGAGCTCGGTCATGCGGTTGCTCTGCGACTCCACCCGGTGCAGCGCGTGCGCGATATCCGGCGGAAGCTTCTCGCGCCCGCGCCGGGTCAGTTCGGCGTACCCCCGGATCGCGGCCAACGGGGTGCGCAGTTCATGGCTCGCATCGGCCACGAACTGGCGTACCCGCATCTCGCTCGCCTGCCGCGCGGACAGCGCGGCGCCGACGTGGCCCAGCATCCGGTTGAACGCGGAACCGACCTGGCCGACCTCCGTGCGCGGATCGGTGTCCCCGTTGGGCACCCGCACGGACAGCGCTACCTCGCCGCGGTCGAGCGGCAGCTCCGCCACCCGGCTCGCGGTGGCCGCGACGCGACGCAACGGGCGCAGCGAGATGCGTACGATGCCGGCGCCCGCGGCACCCGCGACCACCAGCCCGCCGCCGGCCACGGCCGCCTCGATCATGACCACGTTCCAGACCGTGTCGCGTACGCCGGACATCGGCAGCCCGGTCACTAGCACGTCCCCGTCGGGCGCCTGGGTGGCGATGAGCCGGTAGTCGCCAAGGTCCTCCAGGCCGCGGGTGTGCGCCTCGCCGTCGGTCGGCAGCGCGGTCAGCACCGCGAGCTGACCGGCGGTCAGCGACCGCTCGACGCCGTCCGGGTCCAGCACGCCCTGGGCCTGGACCCGGCCGTCGGCGATCCGCACCACGACCGTGCCGGCGGCCTGGCCCGGCGGGAAGAGGTCGCCGTCGTCGTCCGCCTGGTGCCGCGGCGGCGGGCCGGCGGTCCGGGCGGACGCGGCGGCGAGCTGCGTGTCGAGCTGGCCGATGAGGAACTGACGTAGGGCCACGGTCGTGACCACGCCGATCACGAGGCAGACGACGGCGACCAGGGCGAGGATCGCGGCCAACAGCCGGGCGCGCAGCGACCACGGCCGCGCCGGCCATCGTCGGACGGCGGGCCCGTGGGCGTCAGTCGGCCGGCTTGAGGACATAGCCGGCCCCGCGCAGCGTGTGAATCATCGGCGGCCGGCCGGCGTCGATCTTCTTTCGGAGGTACGAGATGTACAGCTCGACGACGTTTGCCTGCCCGCCGAAGTCGTAGTTCCAGACCCGGTCCAGGATCTGCGCCTTGCTCAATACCCGGCGCGGGTTGCGCATCAGGTACCGCAGCAACTCGAACTCCGTTGCGGTCAGCGACACCGGCTCGCCCGCGCGGCGTACTTCATGGCTGTCCTCGTCCATCGTGAGGTCGCCGACGACGAGCTGCGCCTCGGTGCGGGTCTCGGCCGCGCCGGTTCGGCGCAGCAGCGCGCGCAGACGGGCCACGAGCTCCTCCAGGCTGAACGGCTTGGTCACGTAGTCGTCGCCGCCGGCGGTCAGGCCGGCGACCCGATCCTCCACGGCGTCCCGGGCGGTCAGGAACAGCACCGGCACGTCCGGCACGTGGCCGCGCAGCCGGCGCATCACCTCGAGCCCGTCGACGTCCGGGAGCATGACGTCGAGCACGACCGCGTCGGGCTTGAACTGGCGGGCCAGCCGCACGGCGCTCGTCCCGTCGGCAGCGGTGCGCACCTGCCAGCCCTCGTAGCGCAGCGCCATCGACAACAGCTCGGCCAGGGTCGCCTCGTCGTCGACGACCAGCACCCGCACAGGGTCGGCTTTCGTCGTCGTCATGCGGTCATCGTCGCGTGCGTAGCTGTCTCCAGCCTTGGTCAATGCTGTGAATCGGCTGTGCTCGGTTCAGAACGCGACGGTACGGGAATTGCCGGCGGTACCAGAGCGACAGATGCCGCTTGTGACAACCATTGAATGCACCGCCCGTATCCGTGCAATCCTGGATGCGGGACGCCGCCGGCGGGCGTGGCCGACGGCCGGTGTTCCGGGGGACGGAGTGGAGGCACCGAACGTGACCGACGGCTGGGACGTGCGCCCGCCCGACGGGTCCCCGACGTCGGCGTATCCGCCGCAGCCACCGGCGGAAACGCCACCGGCCAGTCTGCCTCCGGCGAGTCCGCCACCGGCCAGTCCGCCAACGTCGGGTCCGCCGCGGGCATCGGCTGCGCGGCGGCCCGGCGGCGCCTCGCCCTGGTGGTCTGACGCGCTCGCCGACCCGTGGCGCGACCCGCATGCGCCGAGTGCCGTGGTCGTGCAGCACCAGCCTCAGGACGACGGAGCGGCGCTCGAGCCGGTCCCAGATCCGGACGCCGCCCCGCGTCGAGGTCTCGGCCCGTTGCTGCTCATCACCGTCGTCGCGGCGCTGCTCGCCGGCCTGCTCGGCGGTGCGCTCGGCTACACGTTCGCGACCCGCCACGATGGCGGCGGAGCGCTGCAGGGCGCCGGCTCACGGCAGGTGCCGGCGGCGGCGAAGCGTCCGCCCGATACGCTGGCCGGCGTCGCCGAACGCGTCCTGCCGAGTGTGGTCACCGTCAAGGTGGCTGGCGGCGGCTCGTCGGCCGTCGGCTCAGGATTCATCGTCTCCCAGGACGGTTACGTGATCACCAACGATCACGTCGTGTCCGAGGTGTCCGGGTCGCCGATGATCGTATTCAACGACGGCTCAACAGCGGCCGGCAAGGTCGTGGGGCAGGACACCGAGTCGGACATCGCGGTCATCAAGGTCTCTCGGACCGGCCTGGCGCCGGTCCAGTTCGGTGACTCGGAGGCGATCGCGGTGGGCGACCCGGTGCTCGCCTTCGGCTCCCCGCTCGCGCTGGCGAACACCGTCACCTCGGGCATCGTCAGCGCGCTCGACCGCACGATCCAGTCCGACGAGCCGGGCGGACCGGTGCGCTACTACGCGGCCATCCAGACGGACGCGGCCGTGAACCAGGGCAACTCCGGCGGCCCGCTCGTCGACGGTGGCGGCCGCGTCGTCGGCGTGAACTCCGTGATCAAATCGTTGGGGGCCGAGGACGAGCAGGCGGGCAACATCGGGCTCGCGTTCGCGATCCCCATCAACCAGGCAAAGCGGGTGGCTCAGGACATCATCGACACCGGAAAGGCCCGCCGAACCGTGATCGGGGCGCAGTTCGAGGCCGCGTTCCGCAACCCCAACGGCGGCGTTCGACTCTCGAGCGTCGACTCGGAGGGTCCCGCCGGTGGGGCGGGGCTTCGGGCGGGCGACGTCGTGACCAAGCTCGACGGTCACCCGCTGGAGGAACCGGCCGACCTGATCGCTCTGGTCCGTAAGTACGCCCCCGGCTCGGTGGTCAACGTCGAGTTCCGCCGCGGCAGCGCGCGGCAGACCGCGTCCGTCACGCTCGCCGCCGACGTGCAGTAGCGCGCGGGGCGCAGGGCGCCCACCTGGACGGTCCCTCCCGGAAGCACGAGGGAGTTGCGTACTCTTGCCGGGAAGCGAGAGGGGCGACCGCGGATGTTCGACAACCTGAACTGGTGGGAGATTGGCGTCCTCCTGCTGCTCGCCCTGCTGATCTTTGGCGACAAGCTGCCGAGCGTGATCTCGGACGGCCTGCGGATGCTTCGCAACCTGCGCGCCATGGCCCGCAATGCCACCAGCGACCTGAGCCGTGAGCTCGGCACGGACATCGATCTCGAGGACCTGAACCCGAAGGCGTTCATCCGCAAGCACGTGCTCAGCGCGGCCGACGAGGATGCACTGCGCAAACCGCTACAGGGCGCGTTCGAGTCACTCAAGACCGATCTCAAGGGCGTCAGCTCTGAGATCAAGGAGACCGCCGCCGCGGTCGATCCTCGCAAGCCAGCGGTACGCGCAGACCGGGCGGCGACTCCGGTGAACGGCTCGCCCGGTGGCCAGTCGGCCCCGCCCGCTCCCACGTCGGCCGGCTTCGACACCGACGCGACGTAGGGGTCCCGGCCGCTCCTCCCGCCCTGCTCGTCCCGCATCTCCGTCACAATTGGGGCCTCGATGGCGCGGCGACCGCCCGACTCTGACCGAGTTGGGGCGGTCGGCGCGGCGGAGGGCGGTGCGGGCCCGGCTGCGGTGAGGACGCTCAGCGGCGGGCCGGGCTCAGGCCCAATGGCCTGCCGACCAGCGACTCGCGGCGTACAGCGAGCCGGTCGGCGACCGCGGCCAGCGCGACGGCGGCCGGAGCGCTCGGGTCGGTCAGCACGATGGGCGTACCGGCGTCGCCGGACTCGCGGACGCGGGTGTCCAGCGGAATCTGACCGAGCAGCGGCACGGGGGCGCCGACCACGCGCGTGAGGGTGTCCGCCACCGTCTGGCCGCCGCCCGACCCGAAGATCTCCATACGCTCGCCCGACGGCAGCGACAACCACGACATGTTCTCCACGACGCCGACCAGCCGCTGGTGCGTCTGTAGCGCGATCCCGCCGGCCCGCTCGGCCACCTCGGCGGCGGCCGGCTGCGGAGTGGTGACCACGAGGATCTCCGCGTTGGGCAGCAACTGGGCGAGCGAGATCGCGATATCACCCGTACCGGGCGGCAGGTCAAGCAGCAGCACGTCAAGGTCGCCCCAGTAGACGTCGGCAAGGAACTGCTGCAGCGCCCGGTGCAGCATCGGCCCGCGCCAGACCACGGCGGCGTTGCCCGCGGTGAACATCCCGATCGAGATGACCTTAACGCCGTGCGCCTGCGGCGGCATGATCATGTCCTCGACCTGGGTCGGGCGGCCCGACGCTCCGAGCATCCTCGGCACCGAGTGGCCGTAGATGTCCGCATCGACGACCCCGACCGCCAGGCCGCGCGCGGCCAGGGATGCCGCCAGATTGACCGTGACGCTCGACTTGCCGACGCCGCCCTTGCCGCTGGCCACCGCGTACACCCGCGTCAACGACCCCGGCTGGGAGAACGGGATGACGGGCTCGGGCCCGGCACCGCCGCGCAGCGAGGTCTGCAGCTCCCGGCGCTGCTCGGGGGTCATCACCCCGAACTCGACCTCTACCCCGGAGACGCCGGCCACCGCCGCGACGGCCTTGGTCACATCCGCCCGCAGGGTGTCCCGCAGCGGGCACGCGGCGACGGTGAGCAGCACGTCCACGCGTACCACGCCATCAGGACGGACCACCGCGGACCGCACCATCCCCAGGTCAGTGATGGGCCGGCGGATCTCCGGGTCGTTGACAGTGGCCAGCGCGGCCTGGATGGCCTGTTCAATCGTGCCGGCGGGGGCTGACATGCAGCCCATGCTACGTCGAGGGTCGGTGCCGAACGGGCGGCGGCGGTCGGGTTGGGGGCTGGACCGCCAACCGGGCCGGATGCGACGATCGTTCGTAACGCCGCGCGCCTGGCCCCTTGAGGCGCGCGGCGAGATCATGCCCGCCTATCCCGCCCCGAAGACTGGCTGCGCCCGGAGTCCGTTCCGTCCGGCTGGCCCGCGTCGCCGTCCTCGTAATCGTCGTAGGGGTCGTCGAACCCGGCGGCGTCGGCCCGCCGCGCCGCCTTGCGAAGATCCCTCTGGTGCTGCTTGCGGGCGCGCCGTTCCCGGCGGTGCTGGGCCTCGTCCAGCTCCTCGGCGAGCCGCGTCAGCTCGGAGCGCAGGAAGTCCCGGGTCGCCACCTCGCCGAGCGCGATGCGCAGCGCGGCGATCTCCCGGGTCAGGTACTCGGTGTCCGCCTTCTGCAACGCAGCCCGCCGGCGGTCCTCCTCCAGGGCGAGTCGGTCCCGGTCCGCCTGCCGGTTCTGGGCGAGCAGGATCAGCGGCGCGGCGTACGACGCCTGTATCGACAGCATGAGTGTGAGCAGGGTGAACGTGTACGGGTCGAAGCGCAGCTTCGCGGGAGCGAGCGTGTTCCAGGCGATCCACACCACGATCACCACGGTCAGGTAGACGAGGAACCTGGCCGTACCCATGAACCGGGCGATCGCCTCGGACCAGCGGCCGAACGCCTCCTGGTCGTACCGGGGTAGCGTGATGCGGCGCGGCTCGCGCGGCTGGTCCAGCCGGCGGCGCGGCTCAGTCATCGGTCACTCTCGTCCGGCACCGAGGCGAGCGCCAACTGTGCCTCCGCGTCCCGATCCCGCCAGTCCGCCGGCAGCGAGTGGTCCAGCACGTCGTCGACCGTCACCGCACCGACGAGCCGGTCCGAGGCGTCGACCACCGGCATGGCGACGAGGTTGTACGTGGCCATGCGCCGGGTGATCTCCGGCAACGGCGTGTCCGGCGCGAGCGGGTCGATGTCGCTGTCCATGACTCCGCCGAGCATCGCGGCCGGCGGCTCGCGCAGCAGGCGCTGGAAGTGTGCGATGCCGAGGTAACGCCCGGTCGGTGTGGCCATCGGCGCGCGGGTCACGAACACCTGCGCGGCGATCGCGGGTGCCAGCTGCGGTTCCCGGATCCGGGCCAGCGCCTCGGCTACCGTGGCGTCCGGTGTGAGGATGACGGGTTCGGAGGTCATCACGCTGCCCGCCGTGCCGGGCAGGTAGCTCAGCAACTGCCGGACCGGGTCGGCCTCGTCGGGCTGCATCAGGTCCAGCAGCACCTCCTGCTCGGGCTGCGGCAGCTCGGCGAGCAGGTCGGCCGCGTCGTCCGGATTCATCTCCTCGAGCACGTCCGCGGCCCGCTCCCGGTCGAGCGCCGCGATGATCTCGACCTGATCATGCTCAGGCAGCTCTTCGAGCACGTCGGCAAGCCGCTCGTCGTCGAGGGCGGCGGCCACCTCGTTGCGCCGCGCGTCGGGGAGGTCCTGCAGCGCGTTCGCCAAATCCGCCGGGCGCATCTTCTCGAGGACGGCAAGCAGGTTCTCCGCGCCCTGGGCGGCCGGCAGGCCGACGAGCCCGGCGACCTCATCCCAGTCGAGCTGGTGGAGGTGTCCCCGCCGGGACAGTCGGCCCGTCTGCTCGCGTACGGCCACCTTGCTCAGCGTCCATTCGCCCGAGCGGTCAGACTCCATCGCCACGTCGACCACGGTGGCCGGCTGCCCGGTGGCGACGATCCTCACGCGGCGGTCGAGCAGGTCGGCCAGCACCAGCACCTCCCCGGGCCGCTTGGAGAATCGGCGTAGGTTGAGGGTGCCGGTGTTCAGCACGACCGCGTCGGCGTCCAGCGAGGTGACCCGGCCCATGGGCATGAAGATGCGCCGGCGCATCGGCATCTCCGCGATCAGCCCGACGACCGTCGGTGGCCGGCCGGCGGTTTGGAGCCGGGCGACCGCGTCGCGTACCCGGCCGACCTGGTCGCCGTTGGGGTCGAAGATGGCGAGATCGGCTAGGCGGGCTATGTACACCCTGGTCACGGTCTCAGCGTAGTGGCCGTATGTTGTTCCACATGTCGACGTTGGCGTACGAGATCGTGGATGTCTTCACCGATCGACCGTTCACCGGCAATCCGCTCGCGGTCGTCTTCGGAGCCGAGAACCTGGCGGCCGAGCAGATGCAGGCGCTCGCCCGGGAGTTCCACCTCTCCGAGACGGTCTTCGTGCTGACTCCCACCGATCCCGCCGCCACCTACCGCGCCCGCATCTTCACGCCCGAGGAGGAGCTGCCGTTCGCGGGCCATCCGAGCGTCGGCGCCGCCGTGACCGGCGCTCGGCTCGGCCGGTTCGCGCCGGGCTCCGTCGTGCAGGAGTGCGGCGCCGGGCTGCTGCCCATCGAGGTCCACGATGGTCGGGCGACGCTGACCGGCGGTCAGCCGACCATCGGGCCGGAGCTGGATCCCGCGCCGTTGCTGGAGGTGGCCGGGTTGACGGCGGACGACTATGCCGGGCCGGCGCCGCGCCGCGCCGGCTGCGGGCTTGAGTTCAGCTATCTGTCGGTACGCCCAGAGGCGGTCGCTCCCGCCAGCGTCGACCCTGCCGCGGCCGCGCGCCACAAGGTGAGTGACGTGAGCGTGTTCTCCTGGAATGCCGCCACGCGGACCGCGCACGCGCGGGTGTTCTGTCCCGGCCTCGGCGTACCGGAGGATCCGGCGACCGGTTCGGCGGCGCTCGGCCTCGGCGTGTGGCTCGTGGCGACCGGGCTGATGCCGGGCGACGGCGAGTCCGCGTACCGGATCCGGCAGGGCGCCGAGCTGCACCGTCCTTCCACTCTGGACTGCAAGGTTGCGGCCTCCGGCGGCGCCGCCGTGCGTGCCACGGTTACCGGACAGGTCGTGCCGATTGCGCGCGGCGAGATAGCGATCCCGCCGTTCGTGGGCTGAGCCCTCAGGCCCGCCGGCGCACGCGATGCAGCCGGAACGGCGCGCGGGTGCGCCGGGCGGCGGGCGTCTCCCGAGGCGGCTCGGCCTCGGACCCGGCCGTCGGCCCGGCGCCGGCCTCGACCGATAGACCCGCCTCGGACGCCTCGCCGGTCACGACCGCGCCGTCCGGCTCGATCGGATCGCCGACCGGCACGAGCCGGTTGATGACGCATTCGCGGGCCCACCGCGCGACCAGCTCGTCGGCCGTGCTGGGAGCGTTCAGACGCTTGCTGGCCAGCTGCGGTGCGACCGTTTCCCACTCCTCGCTGCGCGGGTCGACCTGGGTCACGTCGGCGACCCAGCGAACGATGCGGCCGCCGTGGTCGCCGCGGAGCGACACGATCGCGTCGGTCGCGTGTGCCAGCCCGGGCGCGGTCTGCTCACCCGGGCCGCTGACGACGTACAGGGCGCCGTCCAGCGAGAGGCACCACAGCACGACGGGCGGGTGGTCGCCGGCCGCCACCCAGGCCACAGCGGCCTTCTTCATCGCCTCGTCGATCACCGGGTGCGTCATAGCGCGAGCCTATCTACAGCGGCATCCTCGGCGCGGTCGAAGAACTCGGTCGTGGCGTACCGGTAGACCTGAAGGCCGGCCGGCCAGCCGTCCGGCGGCCAGCCACCCTTGTCGAGCAGCGCGGCGACGAACCGCGCAGGGTCGGGCAGCTTTGTCCACACGGCGGGCAGGAACGTCGCCCGCAGCCGGTCGTCGGCGAAGATCAGCCCGTCCAGTCCCGGGCGCAGCTCCGCGAGCAGACCGTCCCGGTCCACGACCGGCAGCGGCACGGGGTAGGACAACACGGAGACCTTCACATCCAGCCCCGGCCACTCGCCGGGGCGGACCGGAGGCAGCCGCGGGTCGGTCATCGCCTTGACGGCGTTGCGGACCACATCGACGAACAGCGGGCGGACCGGTTCGAGACTGCCGATGCAGCCACGCAACGCCCCGCCCCGCTCGAGGGTCACGAACGAGGCGCCGAGCGCCCGCAGTGCCGACCGGGCCGGCGGCCGACCGTCCAGCGGCCGTCCGGCCAGCCGTGCGCGGACCCCCGCGGCCGCTCGGCGGACCAGGGCCGCGCCGTCCTCGACGGTCAACGGCACGGCGAGCGACGAGCTCGCGACGAGGCCCATCAGCCCAGGGTAGGCCCTGTGGCGCCGGTCGGCTCCCGGCCGCCGGCGTCGCCGAGGCACGGGCGTTCCGCGGCCGCGGGCGGAGCCGGTCGCGCGCTACGGGTACACCGCGGGGCGCGGTTTGCTCTGTCCGACGTGGACGGAGAAGGCATATCCGTCCTGCAGAGCCCACGGGTGGCGAGGGCAGGAATTCGGGCAGCTCGTAGCCGCAGATGGACACAACAAGCGACGTGTGAGGATGATTCGCATGCGCCCGGTCGACCCGGTCACCACGGCGGCGATCGCCATCGCCGTGCTGGCCGTCTCCTCGTCGGGGCCGCTGATTGTGTACGCGGCCGCGCCCGCGCTGGCGATCGCGTTCTGGCGCAACGCCCTGGCCGCGGGCGTGCTCACTCCCGTCGCCCTGGTACGGCGCCGTCCCGAGCTGGTCGCCCTCACCCGCGGGACGGGCCGGACGGACGGGCTCTTCTGCGTACTCGCCGGACTCGCGCTCGCCGTCCACTTCGGCGCGTGGGTGTCGAGCGTCAAGCTCACGACGGTGGCGGCGGCCACCGCGCTGGGCGCCACCCAACCGGTCTGGCAAGGACTGATCGCGTGGGGCCAGGGCCGGCGGCCGAAGGGCGTCACGTGGCTGGGCATCGCGTTCGCGGTGGCCGGCGCCGCGCTCGCGACCAGTGCCGACTTCGGTGTGTCACGCCGCGCTGTGGCGGGCGATCTGTTGGCCGTGGCTGGTGGGGTGGCGGTGGCGATATACACCGCGTTCGGAGAACGGGTCCGAGCCAGCGTCAGCACCACCGCGTACACGACCGTCTGCTACGGCACCTGCGCGCTGGCCCTGCTCGCGGTGTGTCTGCTCGGTGGCGTACGGCTGACCGGTTTTGGCGTGAGCACGTGGCTGGCCATCGTGGCGCTGGTGGCCGGTGCCCAGCTGTTGGGCCATTCGATGTTCAACTATGCGCTGCATAAGGTCTCCGCGACGACGGTGAGCGTGCTGATCCTGCTCGAGGTGCCCGGAGCGGCTCTGCTCGCGTGGGCGTGGCTCGGCCAGACGCCGCGTCCGGGCTCGCTGCCGGGCCTGGCGCTGCTGGTCGTTGGCGTCGCCGTCGTCGTGCTCGCCGGCGCACGGGACGCCCGCCGCTACGCCATCGATCAAGCACCAGTCCGTCGATCATGGCGTAATCGTCGTGACTCGATCTCTGATGCACGACAACAAGTCCATGATCGGCGCGGAAGGCCATGATCGGCTGGGGAGGTGCTCAGGCCAGGCCCACCGCGCGCTCGCTGACCTCCCACAGCCGGGCGGCGAGCGCCGGGTCGGCCGCGTGCGCGGACAGCCGGCGCAGCCGCTCATCCACGTAGTACCCGCCGTTGGCCACCCCGCTCGCGGCCACCTCGGCGAGCCAGACCAGCGTCCGGGCCCCCCGCGCCGGGCTGCGCAGCCACGGCGCGAACCTGAAGTACGCCGCGACCAACCCGCTATCGCCGCCGAACCGGGTGCGCACCGTCCCCGGGTGAAACGCCGTCGACAGCACGTCCGGCCACCGGCGCGCCGCCTCGGCGGCGAACAGAATGTTCGCCTGCTTGGTGTCGCTGTAGATCAGCGGCACGTAGCGCCGGCGCGTCGAGGCCAGGTCGTCCGGGTCCAGCCGGCCCTGCTGGTGCGCGCCGGACGCGGTGTTCACGACCCGGGACACCCGGTCCCGGAGCAGGTTCGTCAGCAGGAACGGCGCGAGATGATTGACCTGCATGGTCAGCTCGCAACCATCCACTGTGGTCACCCGCCGCCGGAACACGCCGCCCGCGTTGTTGGCGAGCACGTCGATCCGGGGGTACGCGGAGCGCAGCTGCTCGGCGAGCGCCCGCACGTGGTCGAGGACGGCGAAGTCGGCGCGGAACGCGGCCGGCTCGGCGGCTCCGGGCGGCGCCGCCGCGCGTACCAGAGCGAGAGCCTGCTCCAGGCGGGCCTTGTGCCGCCCGACCAGGGCGACCCGGTGACCACGCCGCGCCAACTCCTCGGCGGCGGCCTGCCCGATGCCCGAGCTCGCTCCGGTGATGACGACGGTCGAGCCAGTGAGATCTTCCACAGGTCCGTTCTCCGCGGTCACGACGTGAGGCTACCGTGTCGGCCAGGGACCAAGCCTTCTACCAGGGAGCGTGCCCCATGGCCGCGTATCAGGGTGCCGCTGGACGTCCCCGCCGGTCGTGCCTAGCGGTTCCGGGCTCCAGCACCAAGATGCTCGACAAGGCGCAAGGGTTGCCGGCGGACCAGGTCTTCCTCGACCTGGAGGACGCGGTCGCGCCCCTGGCCAAACCGGAGGCGCGCAAGAACATCGTGTCCGCCCTGAACACCGGCGACTGGGGCGCCAAGACGCGGGTGGTCCGCGTCAACGACCTGACCACCCCGTGGACGTACGCCGATGTCATCGAGGTGGTCGAGGGTGCCGGCACCAACCTCGACTGCATCATGCTGCCGAAGGTGCAGTCCGCCTCGCACGTCGAGTGGCTCGATCTCACGCTCACCCAGCTCGAGAAGACGCTTGGCCTCCCCGTCGGCGGGATCGGCATAGAGGCGCAGATCGAGAACGCGACCGGACTGGTCAATGTGGACTCCATCGCCGCCGCCTCGCCCCGCGTCGAGACGATCATCTTCGGGCCGGCTGACTTCATGGCGTCGCTGAACATGAAGTCGCTCGCGGTCGGCGCGCTGCACCCGGACTACCCCGGCGACCCCTACCACTACATCCTCATGCGGATCCTCATGGCCGCGCGGATGCACGGCAAGCAGGCGATCGACGGCCCGTACCTGCAGATCCGGGACGTGGACGGGTTCCGCGAGGTGGCGGCCCGATCCGCCGCGCTCGGGTACGACGGCAAGTGGGTGCTCCACCCGGGGCAGATCGACGTCGCGAACGAGGTGTACTCGCCGTCTCAGGCGGACTACGACCACGCCGAGCTGATCCTCGACGCGTACGAGTACTCGACGTCGGAGGCGGGCGGCAAGCTGGGCGCAGTCATGCTCGGCGACGAGATGATCGACGAGGCGTCCCGGAAGATGGCGGTCGTCGTCGCCGCCAAGGGCCGCGCGGCCGGCATGAGCCGGACCTCGACGTTCACGCCGCCGGAGTGACGCCGCCCCGGTTACGAGTTGTTCGTGGCGAGCGCGACGGCGATGATCACGGCGGCCACGATGATCCCCAACAGGGTCAGGGCCAGCGCGATCCAGCCGAGCACCACGCCGGCCTTAGCGAGGCCCTCGCCCTCCTCGCCGGTCTGCGCGATCTGGGCCTTGGCCCGGTTGCCCAGGTAGACGGCGACCGCCCCGGCCAGTGAGCAGGTGAAGAAGCTGGCGATGCCGACGACCAGCGAGGCAACGGCCAAGCCGTTGGTCTGCCGCTGCGGCGGTGGGTACGCGTACGGCTGCTGGTAGCCGCTGTCAGTCACTGGTACTCCCGTCGAAGGTGGACGGATGGTTCGCCGCCCAGACGATGAAGATCACAATAGCGATGGTGGCGAGGACGGCGAGGCCGGTGGCGATCCAGCCGACGATGATGCCGGCCAGCGCCATGCCGTCGCCTCCCTCGCCGCGCTCGCGGATCCGCCGACGGGCGACGTGCCCGAGGATCGCCCCTACGGCCCCGAGCCAGCCACCCTGGCCGTACGCGCACAGGCCGGCGAAGCCCACGATCGAAACGATCATCGACGCGATGGCCAGGCCGTTGTTGGGCTGCGCGGCGACGGGGTAGCCGTAGCCGGGGTAACCGTAGGCGGGGTAACCGGGCGGGTAGCCGTACGGCTCGGTCGGCGCCGCGGTCGTCTGGTCGTATCCCGACCCGCCCGCGTCGGGCTGTCCCTGTGCGGGCAGCGCGCCGGGCTGCGGGGCGCCTGGAGCCGTTTGCGGGTCCGGCTGTGCGGGTGGCGGCTGCGGCGACCAGGGGTCTGGCCAGCCACCCGGCTGGGGCGGATGCGTCATGCAAACTCCGACGTCTCGGCGATCGCCGTCAGGGTAGCCGGTCGCCGCCCGCACCCGTGGCCCAAAGCCCGCCAGGGTTTGGGCGAATCATTGCCCCGCTTGACCCCACCGGGGAGGATCGCGGCATGGCATCCGAAACGCTCGTGTCCGGGAGCGGGCGCGGTCCCGGCCTCGATCCGCTATCCGAATCCGAGCCCGCCAACGACCGGCTCGACGGGCGAATCGCGATGGTGACCGGCGCCGGCAGCCCGGACGGGATCGGGTACGCCACGGCACGCCGCCTGACCTCGCTCGGCGCCCGCGTCGCCATCGTGTCCACCACGAGGCGGATCCACGAGCGCGCCTCGGAGCTGGGCATCACGGGCTTCGTCGCCGACCTCACCGACGAGGCGGAGGTCGGCGCGCTCGCGGACGCGGTCAGCGAGCAGCTCGGCGACGTCGAGGTGCTGGTGAACAACGCAGGCCTCGCCAGCAAGGCCAGCCCCGAGGTGCTGCGGCCGGTGGCCCAGCTGACCGTCGAGGAGTGGCGCTCGGAGATCGACCGCAACCTGACGACCGCCTTCCTGTGCAGCCGGGTGTTCGTCGCCGGCATGGCGGAGCGCGGCTGGGGCCGGATCGTGAACCTGGCAGCCACCGCTGGGCCGATCAACGCGCTGCCGACCGAGGCGGCGTACGCGGCCGCGAAGGCCGGGGTGGTCGGGTTGACGCGGGCGCTCGCGATGGAGGTCGTGGCCGACGGGGTCACCGTGAACGCGGTTGCTCCGGGCATCATTCACACCGGGGCGTCGACCGTCTCCGAGCTGAGGCTGGGCCTGGGTACGCCGGTGGGGCGGCCCGGCACGCCGGACGAGGTCGCTGCCGCGATCGCGTTCCTCTGCACGCCGGCCGCCTCGTACATCACCGGTCAGATGCTGGTGGTTGACGGCGGCAACAGCGTCCGCGAGGCGCAGTACCGCTGAGGGGTTTTTCACAGCACGGGCGGAGGGCCGAAGGCGGGATACTTCTTCCCAACTGAAACGAGCTCCTCGTCCATGCCCCGGAGGCTGGCCATGCCCCGACTCGCGCAGACGCCCGGCCTGACCGACGTGCAGCGCTCGATCCTCGAGACCGTGCGCGAGTTCGTCGACAAGGAGATCATCCCGCACGCGCAGCGACTGGAGCACGCGGACGAGTACCCCACCGACATCGTCGACGGCATGCGGGAGATGGGTCTGTTCGGCCTGACCATCGCCGAGGAGGACGGCGGGCTCGGCGAGTCGCTGCTGACGTACGCGCTCGTCGTCGAGGAGCTGTCCCGCGGCTGGATGTCCGTGTCGGGCATCGTCAATACCCACTTCATCGTGGCGTACCTCGTCTCGCAGCACGGCTCGGCGGACCAGAAGGCGTCGCTGCTGCCGCGGATGGCCACCGGCGAGGTGCGCGGCGCGTTCTCGATGTCCGAACCCGGCTGCGGCTCGGATGTGGCCGCCATCCGGTCCCGAGCGGAGCGCACCGACGCGGGCGATTTCGTCTTGAACGGCCAGAAGATGTGGCTGACCAACGGGGCGTACTCCTCGGTCGTGGCCACGCTGGTGCGAACGGAGCTGGGCGCCGACACGGCGTACGGAAACATGACCACGTTCCTGCTGGAGAAGGAGCCAGGCTTCGGCGAGACCGCGCCCGGGCTGACCATCCCCGGCAAGATCGAAAAGATGGGCTACAAGGGCGTCGAGACGACGGAGATGGTGCTCGACGGACATCGGGCGGCGGCTTCGGCCGTCCTCGGCGGCGTGGACGTCGGCCTCGGCCGCGGCTTCTACCAGATGATGGACGGCATCGAGGTCGGCCGCGTCAACGTCGCAGCGCGCGCGTGCGGCATCTCGTTGCGCGCCTTCGAACTGGCCATCGCGTACGCCCAGCAGCGGCACACGTTCGGCGTACCGCTCGTCGGCCACCAGGCCATCGCGTTCAAGCTCGCCGAGATGGGAACGAAGATCGAGGCGGCCCACGCGCTGATGGTGAACGCCGCGCGGCTCAAGGACTCCGGCGCGCGCAACGACGTCGAGGCCGGGATGGCGAAGCTGCTGGCATCCGAGTACTGCGCCGAGGTCGTGCAGGAGGCGTTTCGCATCCACGGCGGGTACGGCTACTCCAAGGAGTACGAGATCGAACGGCTCATGCGCGAGGCGCCCTTCCTGCTGATCGGCGAGGGCACCTCGGAGATCCAGAAGACGATCATCTCCCGCGGGCTGCTGCGGGAGTACCGCGCCTGAGCGAGTGCCGGCGCGGCCGCTGCGGGTGGGCGCGTGATCATCACAGGTACACGGGAGTTGCGGTTTCGACCGCTCAGGAGGGCGCACCGTCCGTGTAGTTGGGATCGCGGGGCGCGCCACCGGTCCGCGAGAGGCCGGCGACCGCGCGCTCGACGGCGATGCAGTAGTCCTCGACGTAGTCGATGCCCGCCTCGTTGGCGATTCGGCGCCCCTCCTCCGACGCGATCCCGGACTGCAGCCACACCGCGGGCGCCCCGGCGGCCACGGCGTCACGCACCACGCCAGCGGCGTCCTCCGACGGTCGGAACACGTTCACCAGGTCGACCGGCTCGGGGA
>DASXRC010000070.1:0-18526 GCA_036506795.1 Micromonosporaceae bacterium | reverse complement strand
AGCGGATGCTCGCGAAGGCTCGAGACATCCTTGTCGGCGAGGTCGCCCTCGCCGAGAAGAGCACCAAGGATGAGGCCGAGATCCTCCTCGACAAGGTGCTGACCGAGGCCTGACGGCCGCCCGTCTACGCACACTCACGGGGACCGCGACGTGACCGCGCAGCTGAATCCGCGCGGTGACGTCGCGGTCCTTGTTGCGGCGGCCGGGATGGGCATACGGCTGGGCCCGGGAGCCCCCAAGGCGCTGCGTCTCCTCGACGGCGAGCCCCTGCTCGTCCACGCCGTGCGGCGCATCGCGGCCTGCCCGACGGTCGCGGCTGTCGTCGTGGCCGCACCACCTGGCGAGCTGGGTGCCGTCCGCTCGTTGCTCGGTTCCGTGGCGCCGGTCACCGTCGTCGCCGGCGGCGAAACCCGGCAGCGCTCCGTCGCGGCGGCGCTGGCCGCCGTCCCCGCGAACCTCCCGGTCGTGCTCGTGCATGACGCAGCCCGTGCGCTGGCCCCACCCGAACTCATCGAGCGCGTGGCCGCAGCGGTACGGGACGGCCACGAGGCGGTCATCCCGGTCCTGCCGGTAGTGGACACCGTCAAGGAGGTCGCGGCCGACGGCAGCGTTATCGGCACCGTCGATCGCGCCGCCCTGCGGCTCGTCCAGACACCGCAGGGATTCCGCCGCGACGTGCTCGCCCTGGCTCACGAGACCGCCGTCGACGCGTTGACCGACGACGCGGGCCTCGTCGAGAAGTTGGGCGTACGCGTGCACTGCGTGCCCGGCGACGAACGGGCCTTGAAGATCACCCGCCCATTCGACCTCGCGGTCGCTCAGGCGCTCCTCGCCGCCAATGATCGCCGCAACCTTGCCTAGGTTGGGCCGTCGGGGCGCCCGTGATACCCCAACCCATGCGGGGCTGCGTGGATCTTGGCGCGGTCACGTACGCTCGGCCGCATGATCGTTCCGCGGGTCGGGGTGGGCACGGACGTTCACGCGTTCGCCGAGGGCCGGCCGTGCTGGGTCGCCGGCCTGGAGTGGCCCGGTGTGCCGGGGCTGGCCGGACACTCCGACGGCGATGTGGCCGCGCACGCCGCCTGCGACGCGCTCCTGTCGGCCGCCGCGCTGGGCGATCTTGGCGAGAACTTCGGCACCGACCGGCCGGAATGGGCCGGTGCGTCCGGCGTGGCCCTGCTCTCCGAGACCGCGAGCCGGATACGGGCCGCGGGGTACGAGCCCGGCAACGTCTCGATCCAGGTGATCGGCGTACGCCCAAAGATCGGAACCCGCCGCGGCGAAGCGCAGCGAGTCCTCTCCGAGGCGGTCGGCGCTCCGGTCACGGTCGCGGGCACGACCACCGACGGGCTCGGCCTGACCGGACGCGGCGACGGCCTCGCCGCGATCGCCGTGGCCGTCCTCTACGAACGAGGCGGGTGATGGCGGCAGACGTCAGCCCGTGGCCGTGTCCACTCCGGGCGATGCTCCACCGCCGCTGCGCCTGGCCCACGTCCACGCGTACGCCGTGTCCTCACAGGACAGTGCCGGTTCGCACAGGTCGAGGGGGCGGAACGTGTCCACCATGACCGCCAGCTCGTCGAAGTAGTCGACGCCGATCGCCCGCTCGACAGCGCCGGGCTGCGGCCCGTGCGTGAACCCGGACGGGTGCAGCGAGATCGACCCCTGTTCGATGCCGGAGCCGCGCCGGGCCTCGTAGTTGCCGCCGGTATAGAAGAGCATCTCGTCCGAGTCCACGTTGTGGTGGTTGTACGGCACGGGGATCGACAGCGGGTGGTAGTCGACCTTGCGCGGCACGAACGAACAGATCACGAAGTTGGGGCCCTGGAACGTCTGGTGCACCGGTGGCGGCTGGTGCACCCGGCCGGTGATCGGCTCGAAGTCGTGGATGGAGAACGCCCACGGATACTGGCAGCCGTCCCAGCCGACCACGTCGAACGGGTGGTTGGCGTATACAAAGCGGGTCCAACCCCGGCGGTGCTGCACGTACACCTCAACGTCGGTCCCGTCGACCAGCAGCGGCGACGCGGGACCGCGGAGGTCGCGCTCGCAGTACGGCGAGTGTTCGAGGAACTGCCCGCGCACTGAGAGGTACCGCTTGGGCGGGCCGATGTGGCCCGTCGCCTCGATGACGAGCGTGCGCAGCGGCTCGTGGCCCGTCGGCACGATCCGGTGGATCACCGAGGTTGGGATGATGACGTAGTCGCCTGCGGCCGCGTCGAGCGCGCCGAACGTCGACTCGAACCGAGCCGTGCCCGCCTCGACGTAGACGCACTCGTCCCCGATCGCGTTGCGGTAGAGCGGGGACGGGCGGTCCGCGACGGCGTACGAGATGCGGCAGTCGTCGTTCGCGAGCAGGTGCTGCCGGCCGAGGATGGGGTCGGCGCCGCCGACGTCGAGCTTGTGCGTCTGAAAGTGCCGCGGTTTGAGCGGCCGGTTCGGCGTACGCGACCAGGCCGGCGGGTCGAACTCCTCGGCCGCCACGATCGCGGTGGGCAGGTGCCGGTGATAGAGCAGTGACGAGTCCGAGGAGAAGCCCTCCTGGCCCATCAGCTCCTCCGCGTACAGGCCACCGTCGGGCTTGCGGAACTGCGTGTGGCGCTTCGGCGGGACCTCGCCGACGCTGCGGTAGTACGGCATTACTCCTCCGACACGATCGTCCGATAATCGGACGCTGTTGTCCGCTACTTGTAGCGTCCACTAAGTTGACTGTTCGTGTCAACGCACGTACCCGTGCTCCTCGACCGCCTGGTCGATGACGCGGCGGTCTTCCCGCCGGGCAGCGCTCCACTGCCCGACGCGGTCGCCGCGCACCGGGAGCACCGGGCGGCCTGGTACGCGGAGATGGTCGGCCCGCTGCTCGTACCCGCCTCGGCGATCGGAGCCCTGCCGGCGCTGCTCGCCGACGGTGAGAGCCTCACACTCGGGGTCGTCGGCGACACCGGGATCGACGGTCTAGGGCCGGCGTTTGGCGAGCTCGGGGGCGACCGGGTGCGCGTGGCGCAGGTCGAGGTCGCCGTCGCCAAGCGCGGCGAGGACCCACAGCCCGGCCTCCGCGCACTCCTCGCCCAGCTCGACACCCGGCCGGGCATTCAGGCGTACGCCGAGACGCCCCTGACGTGGGGTCTGCTCGCCGCACTGGACACCATTGCCGAGGCGCGCGCCGGCGGCGTCCTGGTCGCGCCGAAGTTCCGCACCGGCGGGCTCGCCGCGGAGCTGTTCCCGACACCGGTCGAGCTCGCCGCCGTCATCTGTGCCTGCCGCGACCGCGGCCTGCCCTTCAAGCTCACCGCGGGACTGCATCACGCGGTGCGCCACACCGACCCGGAGACCGGCTTCACCCACCACGGTTTCCTGAACGTGCTCGTGGCGACCACGAAGGCGGCGGAGGGCGCCGACGTGACCGACGTGGCCGAGACGCTGGCGGCGATCGATCCGGTGCCACTCATCGAAGCCGGCCGGTCCCGCCGCGACCAGGACCGGCAGCTGTGGATCGGCTTCGGGTCGTGCAGCGTGCTGGATCCGCTCACTGACCTCATCCGGCTGGGTCTAGTGAATGGGGGATACCAGTGACCTGGGTCCAGGGTGGATCCGAGTCGCCGTACGGGTTGCACCACCTGCCCTATGGCGTGTTCCGGCACCGCGGTTGGGTGCCGCGGATCGGCGTACGCGTCGGGAACTTCGTGCTCGACCTGGAGGCGGCTGAGCGCGCCGACCTTGTGCTCGCCGGCGGCGCGCTGCGTCGCTCGGTGCTGAACGACTTCATGGCGCTCGGGCGTCCACAGTGGCGGGCGGTGCGGGCCCGCATCGTCGAGCTCTTGACCGAGGCGGACCACCGGGCGGCCGTCGAGCCGCTGCTTGTCCCGGTGGGCGAGGTCGAACTGGTGCTGCCGTTTGCGGTCGGCGACTACGTGGACTTCTACTCCTCCGAGCACCACGCGTCGAACGTCGGTCAGATCCTCCGGCCCGGCACGCCACCGCTGACGCCGAACTGGAAGCACCTGCCGATCGGGTACCACGGTCGGGCCGGCACCGTCGTGGTGACCGGAACGGGCATCATCCGCCCTAGCGGCCAACGGTCCACACCGGACGGTCCGGTCTTCGGCCCGTCCGAGCGGCTGGACATCGAGGCGGAGGTCGGGTTCGTCGTCGGCGTACCGAGCCGGCAGGGCGACCGGGTGACCACCGCGCACCTCGCCGACCACGTCTTCGGGGTCGTTCTCGTCAACGACTGGTCGGCCCGGGACATCCAGGCATGGGAAGCCCAGCCGCTGGGGCCGTTCCTGGGCAAATCGTTCGCGACGTCGGTGGCCGGGTGGGTCACCCCGCTGGACGCGCTTGAGGCCGCGTGGGTGCCGGCGCCCGAGCAGGACCCGCCCGTGCTCGACTACCTGCGCGAGGACGACCGGCGGGGGCTGAGGCTCGCGCTCGACGTGGCATGGAACGGGACGGTCGTGTCCCGCCCGCCGTTCGAGACCATGTACTGGACTCCGGCCCAGCAGCTCGCGCACCTGACCGCGAACGGTGCCAGCCTGCGGACCGGGGATCTCTACGCGTCGGGCACAGTGTCCGGCCCTGGGCGCGAGCAGACCGGCTCCTTCCTGGAGCTGACCTGGGGCGGTACCGAGGCGGTCAAGCTGGGCGACGGCGGCACCCGAACGTTTCTGTTGGACGGTGACACCGTCACGATCGGCGCGACCGCCCCGGGTGCGGGTGGATCCACCCTGGCGCTCGGCCAGGTGACCGGCCGCGTCCTGCCGGCGCGCTAAATCACGGCAATCGTTCCGTCCGATCGCGTACCGTAGATGTGGCCCGGCCTTCGCGGCCGAGAGCGGCGGCATGGGGGAGCGATGTCTACGGTGGCGGTCTCGCAGCTGGTGGATGCGCCTGTCGACCGCGTCTGGCGGGTGTTCACCGACCTGGCCGGACGGGCGGACTGGCTCTCCGCGGTGGATGGCGTCGAGGTAGTTACCCCGGGACCGTTCGGAGCCGGCACGGTATGGCGCGAGACGCGCACCCTCTCGGGCGACGAGCGGGTGACCGAGGAGTTCCACGTCGAGGAGTCCGACCCACCGCGGCGGTTCGTGGTCACCTCACCCGGCATCGGGGCGGAGTACCGGATGACGTACGCGTTCGCGCCCGTCGAGGTCGGCCGGCACCAGGGTGGAACCGCGGTGACCGTCGTACAGGACGGCAACCCGAACGCACCGACCGGCCGCCTGATCGCGCTTGTCTTCGGTGGGCTCGCCGCGGCCACCGTCGAGGGGGCCCTGCGGGACGACCTCTCCGATCTTGCAAAGGCCGCGACGGGCCAGCCCGGTCCGCCCACGACCAGCCGCGACGCGGCGGCCTGAATCGCGTACCGTCGGTGCGCCACCGCTCCGCCTGGGTACGCTCTCCGGTCGTGGCAGGCGGTGATCCGGTACGCCCGGCCGGCCGGCGGAGGACTCAGGTGGTCGTCGTGACGGTCTCCGTGCTGGTGCTGCTCGCCGGAGTCGCCGCGATCGCGTACCGGGTCTTCGCGCCGGCCGAGATGGTAACCCCCGCCCGTGCCGGCTACCCGCCCCCGGTAACCGCGAGGGAGGGCACGATCGCACGGCTCGCGGCCGCGCCTCTCATCGTGGATCGGCGGTTGCGGGTGTCCGCCGCGGAGCGTCAGGTCCGCGCTGAGGCCCCCGCGGACGCCCACAACCAGGTCAACCCGTTCTGGTCGTACCGCCGGTGGCCGCAGTGGCTGGATGGCCTGGTCGCGATCGGCACGACCGTGATCAGCCGATGGTCCGACGGCAAGTTGATAGCTCTCGACGCGCGTACCGGACGGGTGGCCTGGCGGGCCGCCGGGCCGGAGCCCGTGGACGGCGGCTACGCGGGCCGGCGCACCGGGGCGGTCAACGTGTACGCGCCGCGCGGACTGTTCACGGCGGCCGCCGCCGGCGCTCGCGTGATCATCGCAGCCGGCGCACGCGAGGCGGCCGGTTTCGACTCGGCCACCGGCCGCCGGATGTGGCGCACCACCATCGCCAACCGCGCTGGGTGCCTGGGCGACGCGTTCACCGGTCCGGGCAGATTCGCGGTCTACGACGGGTGCGCACACCCGCCGGCTCTCGACGGGTACGACGTCGTCACGGGCGCCGCCCTGTCGGCGTGGCGGCCGCCAGGCGCCTCCCGCTGGGACCCGATGCCGATCGGATGCGACCTCGGCGGGTCCGGTTGCCGGGGCGTGCGCACCCTCGAGGACGGGCGTACGCGAGGCTGGCTGTTCGGGGCGGCCGGGCCCGTCGCGGCGCCGGTCCTCGACGATCCGAACGGATGGCTCATCGACGGCAAGGTGCTGTTGCCTGCGGGTGGGCGGTCGGGAGCCGACGCGACGACCTGGGTGGCCCGTCGCCTGGCCGACGGGCGGGAGGCGTGGCGATGGGACTCGTTGGGGCAAGCGGCGCGGGTCCTCGCCGTCGAGTCCGGTGCGGTTCACCTGCTCACGTCGGCCCGCGATCTGGTCACCGTGGACGCCGCCTCCGGCCGCGAGCTGTCGCGTTACCGTTGCGCCTTCCGTCGGGACGGCACGGACTGGGACCCCGGGTACGCATACGCGACCGAGCGCTTCGTCGCAATCGAACGGCTGCGGCACGAAGCGGACCCCGATGACCCCGACGACGCGTACTACCGCTTCCCGGAACCGGTCCTCCTCGCCGGGACCTGATCGCCGGTCCGACGCCGCCGAAGGGTCTTCACACTGACTGTTGAGTCAGTCAGGATGAGGCCATGTCGCACGCGCCCATCGACGCCGAGGCCCTGGCGGCCACGCTGCGCCCGTTCGGCGAGTCGGTCGTGTTGCCGGCGGCCGCGTACACCCACCCCGCGGTGCTGGCGTGGGAGAAGCGGCATCTCTTCGCGGGCTCCTGGACGCCGATTGGCCGTACGGCCGAGGTCGCCGCGCGCGGCAACCAGGCGGCGTTCACGGTCGGCGACGTCGGCGTGCTCGTCACGTGTGTGGATGACGGGCCGCGAGCCTTCGCGAACGTGTGCCGGCACCGGGCGCACGAGCTGCTGCCGGTCGGCGAGTCGACCGAGCGGAGGGTGGTCCTCTGCCCGTACCACGGCTGGGCCTACAGTCTCGACGGCGCGCTGCGCACGGCGCCCGGGATGGGCGACGCGTTCCGGCCGGGCGACCACCATCTGGTGGAGCTGCCGGTCGTGGACTGGCACGGCTGGCTTCTGGTCAACGCCTCGGGCGGCGCCCGGCCGTTCGCGGAGCACATCGGCGCCCTGGCCGGGCTCATCGCGCCCTACCGGGCCGAGCGCCTCGTCGTGAAGGCGCGGCACTCGTACGAGGTCGCCGCGAATTGGAAGATCATCGTGGAGAACTACCACGAGTGCTACCACTGCCCGATGATCCATCCGGAGCTGTGCGCCGTGACGCCGCCGAACTCCGGCGACAACTGGCACGAGGCCGGCGCGTGGGCGGGCGGCTCCATGCGGCTGCGCGAGCACGCCGAGACGATGTCCATGGATGGGCGCTCCCACGGCGTACCGCTGGAGGGAGTCGATCGGCGGACGGTGCGCTACCTCGGCCTGCTGCCGAACCTGTTGATCAGTGCGCACCCGGACTATGTCCTCACCCACCGGCTGGAGCCGATAGCGCCGGGGCTGACGTTCGTGGAATGCGAGTGGCTGTTCCCGGACGAGGTGGCCGACCCCAGCTACGCCGTGGAGTTCTGGGACACCACGAACCGGCAGGACTGGGCGGCCTGCGAGTCGGTGCACCGCGGTGTCTCATCGCTACACTTCCGGCCCGGTCCGCTCGCGCCCAACGAGTCGGCGCTCTACGACTGGCTCACGATGATCGCGCGGGCGTACCTGGACCCCGCCGCGGAGCTGGGAGCGGCGGCAGAGCGCGGCTCGCGCTAGGCCGCGACGCGGACCTCGCTACAAGAGCGCGGCCTCCGCGGCCGTCAGGAACGCGTCGTTCTCGGCCGGCGTGCCGACGGTTACCCGCACACCCTCGTCGGGGAACGGCCGAACGATGACACCGCGGGCCTCGCACGCCCGGCCGAACTCGACCGACCGGTCGGCCAGCGGGAGCCAGACGAAGTTGGACTGGCTCTCCGGTACCTCCGCCACGATCTTGCGGGTCGCCTCTAGCAGCCTGGAACGCTCGGCGATGACCAGGTCGCAGCGCCGGCGTACCTCTTCCTCCTGGGTCAGCGCCGCGAGCGCGGC
The DNA here is from genome assembly GCA_036506795.1 of Micromonosporaceae bacterium. Lineage (GTDB taxonomy): Bacteria > Actinomycetota > Actinomycetes > Mycobacteriales > Micromonosporaceae > DASXRC01. The sequence goes on along the minus strand of DASXRC010000070.1, from coordinate 10,306 downwards.
TGCCTGCGCCGCGGCGTTGGTCGAGAAGGGCGTGACCACCTTCCGCACGGTCGCGGCGATCTCCGGCTGCGCGATGAGGAAGCCCACCCGCAGCCCGGCGAGGCCCCAGGCCTTCGACAGCGTCCGAAGGATCACCACGTTGGGTCGGTCGCCGTACGCCTCGAGGCCATCCGGCACGTCCGGATCGGTGACGAACTCCCGGTACGCCTCGTCCAGCGCCACGAGTACGCCCTCCCCGACCCGGTCCAGAAACGCGTCGAGTTCGGCACGGCGCACGCTCGTGCCGGTCGGGTTGTTGGGGTTGCACACGAGAACCACCCGGGTCCGGTCGGTGACGGCGGCCGCCATCGCGTCCAGATCGTGGCCGTGTGCGGCCGTGTTCGGCACCCGTATGGAGGCGGCGCCGGTCGTCGCCGAGATGATCGGGTACGCCTCGAACGAGCGCCACGAGTAGACGATCTCATCGCCCGGCATGCAGGCGGCGCGGACCAGGTGCTCGCAGAGCGCCACCGAACCGCAGCCGGTCGCGATCCGGTCGGGTGTCACGCCGTACCGCTGGGCGAGGGTCTCGCGCAACGCGATGACACCCATGTCGGGGTAGCGGTGCACGCTCGTGGCGGCCGCGGCGATCGCCTCGACGACCCCGGGCAGTGGTCCATACGGCACCTCGTTGCTCGCCAGCTTGATGGCCTCGGGCAGGCCCAGCTCCCGCGCGAGATCGGCCGGGCTGCGGCCGGACACGTAGTTGGGGATCGCGTCCAGGTCGGGGCGGGTCAGCCGGGTCATCGCGGGTTCCTTACTTGTTGGCGGTTCGTCCAACGTGGACGACCGCGGTGCGGGCGGACTTGTCGTGTAGGGCCTGCCGCAGCGGCCGGTCGATCGCGACGAAGAAGCAGTCGACGATCTGCAACACGAAACCGATGCCGAAACACGTCCAGAACAGAGTCGGCAGGCCAAGGGTGTTCCACCGGCGCAGCGACCTGCCGAAACCGAGCCGGTCGGCGCTCTCCAGTCGGACCACCTTGATGCCGAGCAGCCGCTTGCCGGGGGTCTGTCCGGTGTTGGCGACGGCGGGCACCTCGTACGCGAACCACAGCGCGGCGGCCAGCAGGATGATCACGATCTGGAGGTTGCCGGCATGGCCGCTCGGCTGGGGCAGGTCCTGGAACATCGGACTACCCTCAGCGAACCGTCGGTTCATCTCGCGGTAGATCGGCGCCATCTCTCGCGCGTACTGGTAGATAAACCAGCCGTTGACGACGACGTTGAGCGCGAGCACGGCGGCGATGTCCACGAGCCTCGCCACCAGCCGCGAGCCGGGGGACGCGAGCAGCAGGCCGTGCGGCCGCGGCTCCGGCAGCGAGACCGGATGGGGGTACGGCCCGGCCGGCCAGCCGGTCGGTGGTGCGGAGCTCGGAGGGCCGGCGGCGCCGGGCGGCTCGGTGGCCGGCCCCGCCGACGGCTTGGTGCCCGGGCCGGTCGACGGCGCCTGGGCCGGAGGCGCGTCGGGCGGCGCCGCCTCGGGCGGGTTTGCGCCGGGCGGGAACGGCGGCACCGGTGGCCAGCCGTGTACGCCAGGGGCGGCACCGTTGGCGCCGGCCCCCGCCTCACCGAGCTGCGACGTGCGCGTGGCGGACTCCGGCTGCGCCGGCTCCGGCCTCGGCCGCTCCGGCTCCGGCGGGCCCTCGGGTGGGGTCGCGTCGATGGGCAGCGCGGCGCCGATCCAGCCCTCACCGTCCCAGTACCGCTGGGTGGTGGGCTCGGCGGGGTCCTTGTACCAGCCCGGCGCGATGTTGCTCACCGGATCACCGTAGCCACTCGGTCACCGGGACAGTGTTACAGGTTTCCGCGACGCTCCTGCTCCCGCTCGATGGCCTCGAAGAGGGCCTTGAAGTTGCCCTTGCCGAACCCGAGGGAGCCGTGCCGCTCGATCAGCTCGAAGAAGAACGTAGGCCGGTCCTGCACGGGCCTCGTGAAGATCTGCAGCAGGTAGCCGTCCTCGTCGCGATCCACGAGGATCTTGCGCGCCTTCAGCTCCTCGATCGGCACGCGCACCTTGCCGATACGGGCGCGCAGCTCATCGTCCTCGTAGTAGGAGTCGGGCGTCTCGAGGAACTCGACACCCGCCGCGCGCATGGCGTCGACGCTGGCGAGGATGTCGCCCGTGGCCAGCGCGATGTGCTGCGCGCCGGGTCCGCCGTAGAACTCCAGGTACTCGTCGATCTGCGACTTCTTCCTGCCGAGCGCCGGCTCGTTGAGGGGGAACTTCACCTTCCGCGTGCCGTTAGCGACGACCTTGCTCATCAGCGCGGAGTACTCGGTAGCGATGTCGTCGCCGATGAACTCGGCCATATTCGTGAAGCCCATGACGCGGCGGTAGAAGTGGACCCACTCGTCCATCTTGCCGAGCTCGACGTTGCCGACGACGTGGTCGACCGCCTGGAAGAACCGCTTCGGCTGGGCGCCCGACTCGATCGCGGCCGTACGGTCGACGATCGCGGTGCGCGCCACGAAGGCGGGCAGGAACGGGCCGTCGTACCGCGAGCGGTCTATCAGCGTGTGACGGGTCTCGCCGTAGGTGGCGATCGCGGCGCAGCGGACCGTGCCGTGCTCGTCCGTCATGTCATGTGGCTCGGCGATGCTGGTCGCACCCTGCGAGACGGCGTGTGCGTACGCAGCGTCGACGTCCGGCACCGCCAGCGCGATGTCGACGACGCCGTCGCCGTGCCGCGCGTGGTGTTGGACGCCGGCCGCGTCGGCGTGCACGGCACCGGAGAGGACGAACCGGGCCGAACCGCTGGTCAGGACGTACTCGGCGTAGTCGCGGTAGCCCTGCTCCGGCCCGCGGTACGCCACCAGCGTCATCCCGAACGCGGTGGAGTAGTAGTGCGCGGCCTGCTTGGCGTTGCCGACCATGAAGTTGATGTAGTCAATGCCCTTGACCGGGAATGGGTCATGCGAGATGTCGTGTGCGACGGCCCCGACCAGCTCGTCGACGTTGACGCCGTCGTCCGTGAGCTCGGGACGGTCGATCGCCTGGGTCATCGTGGGCCTCCCTCGGTGCCGGCGCTGCCGCCTCATCGAAGGATCGCGCCCTGGCGTCGAACTGGGCAACCGTGCCGCACATGACTGGGCAACGTGCCAGCTTCGTGCAGTACTCGCCGCGATCTGCTGGTCAATTTGACTAGCCGGTGCGTCCTCGGCACGATCGAGCCGTGGGGGTTTACAACGTGACCAGCCCGCCGGGCATCGACGCCTTGGACGCGAAGCTGATCGCGCTGCTTACGAACGAGCCGCGCATCGGGGTTTTGGAGTGCTCCCGGCGGCTGCGAGTGGCCCGCGGCACCGTGCAGGCCCGGCTGGACAAGCTGGTCGCGCGCGGAGTGATCCGCGGCTTCGGGCCGGAGATCGCACCGGGCGCGCTCGGGTTCGGCGTCACCGCGTTCGTCACCCTCGAGATCCGCCAGCGGTACGGCCACGACCCGGTCGCCGCGCACCTCGCGGAGATCCCGGAGGTGCTCGAGGCGCATACGATCACCGGCTCCGGCGACCTGCTCTGCCGGATCGTGGCCCGGTCCAACGCCGACCTGCAGCGGGTGATCGACCAGATCGTGGCGTACGAGGGGATCCTCCGCGCCGCGAGCATCATCGCGCTCGCCGAACAGATTCCCTACCGCGTGCTGCCCCTGGTGGACGCCGCGGCGACGCCCGATTAGGACCGTCAGCGCGTCGCGAGCGCGTCGCCGAGGGTCGTCCGCTCGTACCGCACCGAGCGGCCCAGCCGGGTGCGCGTCACGAGGCCCGCCCCGTGCAACGCCGCTAGGTGGTCACCGACCGTGCCGAGCGCGAGGCCGAGCTGCGCCACGAGCTGACTGGTGGTCGCCGGAGCGCCGAGCGCCCGCAGGACCGTCGCGCGGGACGAGCCGATGAGCCGATCGAGCGCGTCCGCTGGCCGGGCCGGGTCCGCCGGCCCGAGCAGGTCCGCGACGCCACGCGCCGGATAGACGATGGCGTACGGCCAGGGCGGCTCAACGTACGCGATGCACTTGCCGAACACGGTCGGCACGAAGAGCAGCCCCCGGCCCCCGAGGGCGTACGTGGCCTGATCGTTCATGCGAACCTCGATCGCGCCGTTCGGACCGTCCGCGTGCCACCGCAGCCGCGCGTCGAGGCCGGCGAGGGCCTCCGCCCAGCCGTACGCGGCGAGCCGCCCCGCGCGCTGGACGACGTCGCGTTCGAGGACCGCGCGCAGCCGCGGCCACTCGGGTTCGATGAGTGCCGTCCAGGCCGCCTCGATCCCGTCCGCGAGCCGCGCGATGACGTCCGGCGCGTCGAGGATGCGCTGGGCGTACGCCGGTGGCGCCGGGTGGCCGGCCAGGTTTCGGGCGATCTCCGCGCGTGCCCGGCGGAGCGGCGTCCCCCGCACCGCGGCGAGCTCCTCGGCGAAGGTGAGGCCGACTCCGGCCGGGGGTGGCTGGGTGAAGTCCGCGTTGTAGCCGCCGTGCCGGAAAAGCGCGACCAGCGTTCCGATCGCCGGATCGCGCCGCAGCGCCTCATAGCGCGGCCGCAGGCGGGCCACGACCGGACCGAGCGGGCCGGCGGTCTCCTTGCCGGCGACCACGCGCAGGGCGGACATCGTCTCGATGAGCGGCGAGATGGCGTACCGGCTCGCCGCGACGTCGGCCGAACTGACCTCGATTCTCATGCCGCACCAAACCGTCGCCTAGCGGCCCCGGTGACCACCGCGGTGCTCGACCGGGACCCGGTTGGAACTTTCGCCTGTCGCCGAAAGCTTAGCGGTGTCGCCGCATGGGCCGGCACGCTGGCCGGGTGACCGCCCTTGACACCCGGCACGCCACCTATCGCGAGGTGTTCGCGGTACCCGAGTTCCGGGCACTCTTCGGCAGCTTCGGCACGCTGATCATCGGCGACTCCATCCGCATGCTGGCGCTGTCGGTGCTCGTGTACACGAGCACCGGCTCGCCGCTGCTCGCCGCCCTCGCGTACGTGTCCGGTTTCCTGCCGAACGCCCTGGGCGGATCGTTCCTGCTGGCGCTCGCCGACCGGATGAGGCCGCGAACCCTGATCGTGGGATACGACGTGCTGCGCCTGGGCGTCGCGGTCGTGCTGGCCGTCGGGGTTCTGCCCCCGCTCGGCATGGTCGCGCTCGTGTTCGCGGCCGGGGCGTTCGCGCCCGTCGCGATGGCGGCGCGCACCGCGCTGCTGCCCGACCTGCTCGATGGCGACCGGTACGTGCTGGCGCGGTCCCTGTTCACGATCGCGTCCGGGGCCACCCAGGTCGTCGGCTTTGCCGCGGGCGGGGCGCTGCTCACGCTCGTCGGCTCGCGGGGCGCACTCTGGTTGACCGCGGCGACGTGCGTGGTCTCCGTGGGGTTGGTTCGGCTGGGTCTCGCCGACCGGCCCGCCCGGCGGGTGGCGCGCGCCGGCGCGGTACGCGAGACCTGGCGGACGAACGGCCACCTGCTTGCCGACCGGCGGGTACGCGGGCTGCTCCTCGCACAGTGGCTGCCCGGGGCGCTCATGGTCGGCGCGGAAGGCGCCGTCGTCCCGTACGTGAGCGCGCTCGACGCCCCGTCCGCGGCCGGTGTGCTGCTGATGGCGGCCGCGCTCGGCATGCTGACCGGTGACCTCGTCGTGGGCCGATTCGTGCGTCCGGACCGCCGCGAGGCGCTCGCGCCGTGGCTGGCCGCGCTCCTCGGCGTACCCTTGCTGGGGTTTGTTCTCACCCCGGCCCCCGCGCTGGCCGCCGCGTTGCTCGCGGTCGCGGCGTTCGGGTTCGCCTACCAGCTCGGACTCGCGCGGCGGTTCCTGCTGGCGGTGCCGGAGGAGTCCCGCGGGCAGGCGTTCGGCCTCGCGTCGACCGGCACGATGACGCTGCAGGGCCTCGCCGTCGCCGGGGCCGGGGCGCTCGGCGAGCTCGCGTCGCCCGGGGTTGTGGTGGCCATGGCGGGAGTCGCGTCGCTCGCCGCCACCGCCGCGCTGCGGCGCCAGTTGGCGCCAAGCACCGCATACCCGGCCGACACGGGCGGATCACGATAGCGGGCTTCCATCGCCGCCTGTCGCTACGGTGGCCGGGTGGCTAAGGGTGGGGCCAACGGCGCTGGCGGCTGGCTGACCGCCGGCCTGATCCTGCTCGTGGTGCTCATCAGCACCGGCGTCTGGAACCCGTTCCCCGCGCTGTTCCAGTGGGTCAACCACAGCGGCCCATTGTCCAATCCGGACGTCGCATGGCAGCAACGCCTCGGTGGCGTGCCGACCGCCGTGACCGTCACCGGCCAGGCCATCGTCGTGGAGCAGCGGACGACGGTCGAGGCGCGCTCGCCGGTCACCGGCGACCGACTGTGGGAGGCGAAGGCCGACTGGGGCACGGTCGCCGGTGGCGAGACGGACGCCGTGGTCGTGGTCGGCAAGCTGCTCGAGAAGGGGTACCAGGTGCTCGACCCGGCGTCCGGGGCCGTGCGCCGTCGGGACTCCGAGGCCGTCGCCGTCTGGACGTTTCGCGACGCGCTCCTGGACGTGCGCTGTGCCGGCGCGCAGGACTGCACGCTGACCGCTTGGGCGCCGCGCGCCAACTCCCCGCTGTGGACGGTTCCGCTGCCCGGCATCGGGTTCGTGCTATTCGCCGACAACCCCGAGCTGTTGGGCAGCCGGCCGATCACCGCCCGGCACATCAAGGCCGGCGCGGGCGGACCGGACCCCATGCCGCAGCTGCTCGGATTTCCCATCAACGGAAGGGTGCACCTGGTGGACACCACGTCCGGTCGGGGCCTGGCGGATGTTGAGCCGGACCGCCGCGACCGCGTCATGGTGGTCGGTGGGCGGCTAGTTCGGATGGAGGCCCGGTCGCGCGACGGCACCTGCTACTTCACGGCGACCGCCACCGATGCCGGCTCGGGGCGGGAGGTCTGGCGCCGCACGGGGCTCAACCTGCGTACCACTGAGGGCGCCGGCTGCGTCCAGCGCCGCTCGCCGACCGGGCACGGCAGCGTCGTCACGGCCGTGTCGCCCGCCGGACGCGAGGTGGTGCTGGACGCGAACGACGGCCGCGTGCTGTGGACCGGCGCCGAGGGCGAGCGCATCGTCGGGCTGGACGACACCCGGGTGCTGGTGCGATCCGCCGACGGCCGCATGATCCGAGGCGTCCAACTGGGCCAGACCAGGGGTTGGAGTCGCCGGGTGAACCCCGACGCGACGGCGGCACTGACACGGTACGCCGCGGTCATCGTCGACCGGGACCCCGACCGGGTCGTCGCGCTCGACCCGGCGACCGGGCGCGAGCTGGTGAACCTCAAGACGGCGGCCGATGTGCTCGCCGTGGGACGGCAGGGGTTGGTGATCGCCCAACGACGGGAGGTGGGGTACGCCCGGTTCGTCACGGCGGCCGGGTGACGCCCGCGGTGCGTTGCGGCCCGCGCGAAGCCGGTCCTGACCATCGGGCGGCGCTGAGGTCTTTGTCGGCGCCGGTTCGGCCGCCGCTCGGTTTCGTCCAGGCTCGCCCTGTGGGGCGAGGTTCGTCGTGCCCCACCCTGCGGGGCGAGCTTCGTCGTGCCTCGCCAAGCGGAGGTTCGTTCTGCCTAGCCCAGCGGGGCGAGGCAGGATGGTGGCGTGACCGACTATCGGATCGAACGTGACACGATGGGTGAGGTGCGCGTGCCGGCCGACGCCCTGTGGCGGGCGCAGACCCAGCGCGCGGTGGAGAACTTCCCGATCTCGGGGCGCGGCCTGGAACCCGCCCACATCAAGGCCCTCGCCCTCATCAAGGGCGCGGCGGCGCAGGTGAACGCCGCCCTCGGGGTGCTGTCGGCCGACGTGGCGTCGGCGATCGCGACCGCGGCCGCGCATGTGGCCGACGGCGGGTACGACGACCAGTTTCCGATCGATGTGTTCCAGACCGGCTCGGGCACGTCGTCGAACATGAACGCCAACGAGGTCCTCGCCACGCTGGCCAGCCAGGAGCTGGGCCGGGCGGTTCACCCCAACGACGAGGTCAACGCCTCGCAGTCCAGCAACGACGTCTTCCCGTCGTCGATCCACCTCGCCGCCACGGACGCCGTTGTCCACGATCTGCTGCCCGCGTTGCGCCATCTCGGGTTCGCGCTGGAGTCCAAAGCGGACGCGTTCGCCGAGGTGGTCAAGGCCGGGCGCACGCACCTCATGGACGCGACGCCGGTGACGCTCGGCCAGGAATTCTCGGGGTACGCGAGTCAGGTGCAGTTCGGCATCGAGCGGCTCGAGTCAGCACTGCCTCGGCTGGCGGAGCTGCCGCTGGGCGGCACGGCGGTGGGCACCGGGGTGAACACCCCTCCCGGGTTCGCGGCCGCGGTGATCGAGCACCTGCGTACATCGACCGGGTTGCCGCTGACCGAGGCGCGTAACCACTTCGAGGCGCAGGCCGCACGCGACGCGCTCGTGGAGACGTCGGGCCAGCTGCGTACGGTCGCGGTCGGGCTCTACAAGATCGCGAACGACATCCGCTGGATGGGCTCGGGACCGCGGGCCGGCCTGCGCGAACTGCGCCTGCCCGACCTGCAGCCGGGCTCCTCGATCATGCCGGGCAAGGTCAACCCTGTCGTCTGCGAGTCGGTCCGCCAGGTCTGTGCCCAGGTGATCGGCAACGACGCGGCGGTCGCGTTCGCCGGCTCCCAGGGGGACTTCGAGCTGAACGTGATGCTGCCGATGATGGCCCGCAACCTGCTGGAGTCGATCCGGTTGCTGGCCGCCGCGAGCCGGTTGCTCGCCGACCGGTGCGTGGCCGGCCTCGAGGCGAACGTCGAGGTCTGCCGGGCGTACGCCGAGGGCTCGCCGTCGATCGTCACGCCGCTGAACCGGATCCTCGGGTACGACGAGGCGGCCGCGATCGCCAAGGAGGCGCTTGCGACGGGCCAGTCGATCAAGGCGGTCGTGATTGCCCGCGGCCACGTCGACAGTGGTCGGCTCACCGAGGAGCAGCTCGACAAGGCCCTAGACGTGCTCCGGATGACCCACCCCTAGCCCCCATAAGATCGCCGCAATCTTGCATAGCTTGGGGTGTCGCAGGCCCGGCGACACCCCAACGTGTGCAACGTTGCGCAGGTCATGGGCGCCAGCCGCGTTCCATCAAGGCCGCGCGCAGATCGCCCACGATCTTTGGAAAGGTGCGGTACAGCCCGCGACTCGTCACGTGGATCACCAGCCAGCCAGCCTTGACAAGATCGTTGAGTCGGTCCCGGTCCAGATCTAGACGGTCATCCTCGCCGTGCCAACGCCCGTCATATTCGGCGGCGACCTGATATTCGGGCCACGCGAGATCGGGATGAAGCACGTGGCCACCGGGAATCGGGACCGGAAATTGCGTTACCGGCGGCGGAAAGCCCTCGAGCACCAACTTGACGCGGAGTTGCGACTCCGGCGGCGATTGGGCGCCACCGTCCGCGAGGGAGGCGACACGGGCCGCTCGACGCCAGCCTCGGTCGCCCTCGCGCGCCTGGACGAAGGCGCCGAACTGCTCAGGCCGGAGCCCGCCGCCGCGCAGCAACCCGTCGATTGTCGTCACTGCAGGCACCACGTCGATCCACTGCGCGACGTCCCACGCGGTGCGCACGGCGGAGGTGTGTCGCAGTTCGCCGCGCTCGACGGTCTCCGAGGGCATCAAATCGACCGCGTGGGCGCGAACCCCGCGGATCCGTGGCGGAACCCGTTTACCCGGGACTGCGATATGTAGCGGGTCGCCGTACCCTGCCGCGTGCTCGACGCCGAGGAGATACGCCGCGGACGGACCGGCGATGGTCGCATCGGAGGGTAGCTTGAGTGCGACGCCGTGACAGATGAGTCCGTGGTCGCGGTCGAGCCGGGAGTCGGCGTAGATGTCGGGCCGGATCATGACCCAGGCGGTGCTGCGCAGTTGGTGCCGTGTCAGAAGGCCCTCGCGGACTGCGGCGGAGCCGCGGAAGACCTGCCACTGTAGATCTCGCGCTCGGTACGGCACTGGTGGCACGCAGGCCAGCCTGGACCGCCGCGCGCCCCGGCATAAGTAGGTGTGGATAACCCGGTCAACCACCGCTGTGGATAGTCCGGCCATGGTCGTCACAACCTTGCACAGGTTGGGCTGTGCCGGCCGCGCGACACCCCAACCTAAGCAAGGTTGCGAGGATCATGGGGGAGGTCGTGGGCGGTCAGATGAGGGACTTGGCCACCGCGTCCGCGGTCGCGACGACGCGCGGGCCCAGGGTCGCGGCATCGAGCGGGGCGAGCGCGATCACGCCGACGCTCGCCTCGAGTCCCTCGACGCCGAGCACGGGAGCGGCCA
>DASXRC010000069.1:0-3587 GCA_036506795.1 Micromonosporaceae bacterium | reverse complement strand
CGAGGCTACGTCGCTCGCCCCCTGACCGTTTGCGCTTGTGACAGCCCGAAGCGCCGGATCCTCATTGGTGTTGGTCTTTGTCAACGCGAGGAGTAGCATCGGGTGAAGAGAGCCAAACCGACGGGCTGCAGCGATAAGGAGGCGTGTTATGACGCTTCTGCGGAGATCGGCCTGTTACCACAAGGTGACCATTCGCGTCGCGGGCGGGCGTCATCCGCGTATCGCCATCGACGGCTTCATCGTCGTCCGCTGAGTCAACGAGCCGTGACGAGATTCACGACGAGGCTTTCCGCTTCGCTCGCCGCGCTCGGGGCGACCCTGATGGTCGCCACGGGGAGTGACGCCTCGACCCGCAGTCCGGAGGGAGCCCGCAGCAGCTGGACCACGGCCGCGAATGGTGATCCCGTGAGCATTCGGTCGGCGAACGGCCCGGCGGGCGGCAAGACCTCCGCCGCACAGGGCTCTGACCAGGGAGAGGACCAGGGCGAGAACCTGCACCAATACGGTCTGGGCAGGTTCCGCATCGCCCCGACGCTCGTCAAGGCCGAGAACTCGATCGAGTCCGGAAATGCCGACGGCGGCGCCGGTGGGAGCGTCACGGCGATCTTCAACAACGTCGTCTCGACGCACTGCGTCCTTGGAGCCACGACCGCCCTCGTTTCTCCGCTGCCCGTCGTGATCCGGTCCGGGGACGGCGGCGAGGGCGGCGTCACGGGCGCCGGTCAGGGCACCGATCAGGGCGAGGACCAGGGAGAGAACGTCGGCCAGCGCGCACGCGGCGGCGCCGGCGTCGCAGCCACGACCGTGACCGCGATCAATCGCATCACCTCCGGCCTCGCCCGTGGTGGCGACGGCGGCAACGTCGACATCGTCTTCAACCAGTACACGCAGTGCGTCGGCGCACCGCCCGTACAGACGCCTCCGCCCCCGTCGGCCACAGGCGTTCAGCGTGACGCCGGCGGCAACATCGTGGCCAGCTTCGTGACGCGCACCAGCTGCGAGAGCGCAGCGCGGCAGCCGATCGTGATTCAGGCCGGGAATGGTGGGCGCGGCGGAACCACTGGCTCGCAGCAGGGCACCGATCAGGGCGAGGACCAGGGAGAGAACATCGGCCAATTCGCCGCCGGCAGCTCGCACGCCGGGCCGACGAGCGTAATCGGCCGCAACTTCCTCGCCTCGCCGGACGCGAACGGCGGCGCCGGTCGCAGCATCACCGTCAGGTTTCACAACTACATCGACGCCTCGTGCGGCTCCGGAGGCCCGTCCTCGGCGAGCGCGCCCATCGTCGTCCGGACCGGCAAGGGTGGCACCGGCGGCCATAGCGGGACTGGCCAGGGGAGCGACCAGGCCGAGGATCAGGGCGAGAACATCGGCCAGTTCGCAGCCGGCAGCACCATCGTCGGGCCAGTCAAGGTCACGGCGCTCAACTCGATCGTCTCGGGTACGGTCGACGGCGGCGCCGGCGGGAAGGTGACGATCACCTACAACGACTTCGGGATGTGCGCACCGGGAACCGTCGCGGGGGCGGCGTCCGACGAACGCGTCTCGGCCGCTGCCGGGGGAGGCGGAGCCGGCGGTCTGAGCGGCCGGGACCAGGGCGCCGATCAGGCCGAGGATCAGGGCGAGAACATCGGCCAGTTCGCGAGGGACAGGGCGTACCTCGGGCGGATTCGCGTGTCGGCATCGAACCTGAACCGCTCGGCGAGCGCGAACGGCGGCACCGGCGGCGGCGTGAGCGTGACGTTCCATGCCGGCGGCTGCGCAGCCGCGATCGCGGCGCCCAACGAAGGCGTGCTCGGCAGCGCCGGCGACGGTGGCCGCGGTGGCGAGACGGGCCGCGGGCAGGGCTCCGACCAGGCCGAGGATCAGGGCGAGAACATCGCGAAGAACGCGTCGGGGCGCGCACGCTTCGGTCGCACGATCGTCCGCGCCGTCAACCGAAACATCTCCGGAGACGCGCACGGGGGCAACGGGGGCGACATCGACGTGGCGTCGGGGAGTTGCTCCGCGGAGGGTACGGATCCGCGCGTCGCTGCCACGGCGGGCTCAGGAGGCTCGGGTGGCTCCAGCGGCCGGGGGCAGGGAGCCGACCAGGCCGAGGATCAGGGCGAGAACATCGGGCTGCGGGCTCGGAGTAACGGCGGCGCCACTAGCGTCTTCGCGGACAATCGCAATGTCGCCGGTCAGGTCGGCGCCGGGAGGCTCGGCCAGGTGCGTGCGAGCGAATGCCCGGTCACGGCGCGCGCGGTGCGCGTGTCCGCCGCGGCCGCCGCGGCTCCGACGTCGTACGTGACCAACGAGGCCGGCCCCCGGGCTGTCCCTCCTGTCGACCCCGACCTGAAGATCTGCCGCGGCGCGTTCCGCCGCACGATCCCGAATCTGGAGGTCCCGCGCGGCGCAGTGTGCCGGCTCGTCGGCGCGACGATCCTGCACGACTTGGACGTCGACCAGGGCGGAACGCTGATCGCAAGCGGTATCACCGTCGGTCACGACATAAACGCCGATCACCCCGCCGGCCTGCACATCATCGGCGGTAGCGTCGGCCACAGCCTCGTCGTCGAGGGACTCACTGGGAAGCCGCGCGGAGCGCAGAACGCGATTTGCGGCGTCTCCGTGGGGCACAACCTGCTCGTGGGAGACTCCACTGCGGCGGCGGGGACCGTCATCGTCGGCGGCTCAGGATGCCGCGGGAACCGGGTCGGCCACGACCTGCAGGCCTACGGGAACGCGGACGTCGCTGTCGGGAACAACCGCACGGGCCACGACGTAACCTGCGCGTTCAACCGCCGGCTCACGGGACGCGACAACCGCGCTGCACACATCAACTCGTGCGCTGGCAAACGGCCCGGGTAGCCGCTGCACTCTTCGCGGCCGCGTCCGGTCTGCTGACCGCACCTGCCGCCGGTCGCACGGGCGACGCCGCACGCACGCTCGCCGAGCGCTATGCACCGGTGCTGCGCCTCGCGGAATTGGAGTCATACGGCCGCGGGCGAGCGATCGAGCCCATCGACGTCGACCTGATCCTCGGGAACCCCGAGGTGGCGCTGCGTGGCCCGTGGGACCGGACAAACGTCGTTGCCATCGCCCCGTCGCGCACGACCTCGCAGGCGGTCCCGACTCCTACCACCTGGACTTCCCCGGCTCGGCGCTGCGGCCGGGCTGCACGTACGACCGCTGGGCGCGCCGCCTCCAAGGGACCCAGCAGGACTCGAACCGGCGCGATCTCGGCCCGCTCGTGTGGGGAAGTCTGGGGGGAAGTCATACAACGAAACGGGCGGATTTCAGCGTTCTAAAGCGGAAACCTCGGCTAACGAAAAAGAGCCAAAAGCCCACGATTTGCAGGACTTTCGGCTCTCTGATGAGGTGGGCGGTACTGGGCTCGAACCAGTGACCCCCAGCTTGTCGAGACCGCACCCTCGTTCACGCGGTGTTGCGCGGGCTTCCTCGTTTTCCCTTCTTTTGCAGCAATTTCACTCTTCACGCGCGACCGCGTTCGCGCCCGGTTGCGTCCTCTCCCGGGCGCTGGTGGTAGCACGTGGTAGCACCGTCGGTGCTTGAGCAACGCCAATCGCTAACAGCCGCCGCGT
>DASXRC010000068.1:0-1976 GCA_036506795.1 Micromonosporaceae bacterium | reverse complement strand
CTCCCCAAATCCGCCCATCCTGCCTCGTCTCGTCGAGGAGCGATCTTCGTCGAGATGTGGCTACACAGCATGGCTACAGGTCGCAGCAAACGTCAGAGGCCCTCTCCAGACGGAGAGGGCCTCTGACCTGCGGTTTCCCTTGTAGCGGGGGCAGGATTTGAACCTGCGACCTCTGGGTTATGAGGAGACCGAGTCGGGTGCCACCCTCACCGCAATGTCGTTCCGGTCCTGTTCACGGCCTCGGCGGCGCCGCACGCATCGAATCCGGATACAGCGTGCTGGTAGGCCTGGTCGCGGAGGCGCTGGCGGCTTTCCTGCTCGTGATGGCGTACTACGCGCTGGTGGTGGAGGAACACACCAGCCGTGGCGTCGCCGGCCTGGGCGTGGGGCTGGCCTACGGGGCCGCGATCCTGGGCCTCGCGCCGATCACCGGGGCGTCGGCGAACTTCGCCCGCACGCTGGGCACGGACGTGTCGCTCGCGGTGGGCGGCGGCGACGCCGCCTGGGGCGACCTTTGGATCTACGCTGTCGGCCCGCTGGTCGGCGGCCTCGTCGCCATCTACGTCTACGACGTGCTCGTCGCCGGCAAGCCGCTGATGGCGCCCACCACCCGACCGGTCACCCCCACCGCCGGTCCCGCCGCCGCACACCCGGCCTGACCCCACGCGGCCGCCGGCGTGCACCTTCGCCGCGTCGGGCGTTGGTCGCGCCGGCGGCCCCGGGCCACATAGCGAACTCGATCATGATGTCGGAAGGGCCTGGCGCCGGGGATGAACGGTCCACGCCGGTAACGCACCGGGGCGCCGAGCGACCTGATCTGGCGGCCCGATCGCCACAGATCCGACACCGTCGAGCAACGGCACGTACTCCCATCCGTCGTCCAACGCGTCCGCGAACACAGCGAAGAGCTGGCACGCTGACCGGCGGCTCCTCAAGCGCCGGCCGGGGCGGCCGTCCACCGCTCCGTCTCCGCGCATCTCCCGCTGAGGCGCCGCGCGCAGCTGGCGAAGCAGGGCCGCGCGGCGGGCGATGCGTCCGCGACATGGGAATCGGCGTGACGACATGTTCGTCGACCCCGGCCCGGCGTTCGGCGTATGACACGGGTAGCTGATGGCCTCTGGGTGCCGCATTGCAGGCGGACGTCCGGAAGTCCTCAGCCTCCGCGTCGCGCGGGCACGGGCCGACCCGTCGATTTGCGGCGACGACCAGGCCCGGGTCAGGGGTGACGCCTCGACGGTTCCGGCGTACCGGTCGAGCGGGGGCAGGCGCTCGTGCCGTCAGCGGGGTATATGTGAATGTGGCGCGGAGAAGCAGGCGATGGTGTACCCGGTCGGCCCGCCGTCGGTGGTGGCGGGCGTGGATGGCTCGTTGTCGAGCCGGTCTGCCGCGTGCGTCGCGGCGGGGTACTCCGTCCGACACCGGCTGCCGCTGCGGCTGGTCTGCGGTTACCTGCCGGCGTCGTACTCGTGGCCGGCGCTCGGTCTGGCCGGCTACGTCGCTGTCGGCAGCCGTCAGGCGGGCGACGAGGCCAGCGCCGCACTGGCCACGGTCGCCGAGGAGCTGCGCGCGGCGTATCCCGGCCTGTCCTCGGTCACGATAGAGCCGTGTGTCGGCCGGGCGGCGGCGGTGCTGATCGCGGCGTCGCGGCTGGCCGCGGTGACGGTCGTCGGCTCGCGCGGCTCGCGGACGGTGGGCGGGATGATGCTGTGTTCGGTGGCTGGCCGGGTAGCCGCTCGCGCGCACAGCACCGTGATCGTGGCGCGCGCCGAGTCGGGCGATGTCGATCATCGCGTCGGCGGTGGTGGCCCGGTGTTGGTGGGTGTCGACTGGTCGGATCATGCGGCGGGCGCGGTGCGGTTCGCGGTCGACGAGGCGGCCGCACGGGCCGCGTCGCTTGTCGTTGCGCACGCCCACCGCGTGCCGGCGACCGGGTGGCGCCGGTGCCGCCATGACATGCTCGACGCGCTGGAGCTGTT
>DASXRC010000067.1:0-7515 GCA_036506795.1 Micromonosporaceae bacterium | reverse complement strand
CGGGTGCGGTTGCGGGCCTCGCCGACGCCGGTGGTCTGTTTGGCGTCTTCGAAGGCGACCTCGATGGCCCAGCGGCCGGCGTAGCGTTCCACGATCGCGGCCGGGGTGGCCAGGTCGGTGGTGACCAGCGCGAGGCACAGTTTACCGGGTTCGACGAGGACCAGCACCCGGACCGGGCGGGCGCCGAACACGCCCCGCCACAGACATCGCTGGTGATGAACGGCGTCCGTGGTGGTGCGGCCGTAGCGGGTGACGGTGACCGGCGTGCCCGGCACCGTCGCGGCCAGGTCGGCAGGGGTGCCGATGCGGGGGCCGTAGACCCGGGGCCGGCCGCGTCCGCGTAGCCGGGGTGGGTTGTCGTGGTCGGGGTGGATGTGCCAGAGGCTGGCGTTGCTGCGCAGCGGCCCCGTCAGCGTGACGTTGGGTGGGAGCTGGCGCAGCTCGGTGCACAGGTACGCGCCATCAGCAACCACGTGCACGGTGCGGCCACGCGCGTTGGCGGCGATCGTCTCGACCAGTTCACGGGCGAGGACGGTCTTGGCGGGTCCGCCCTCTCGCCACAGCCGAGCGAGTACCGGCAGCGCGATCGGCCGGTCCAGGAACGGCAGCGTGACCACGACCGCGGCGACCACGAAGGTGTCGCCGCGGGACAGTTTCTGGTTGCCCTTGGCCACCTTCAGCGACCCGTCGTAGCCCCAGTGCGCCGCATACACTTTGCGGCCGGAGCGGCGAAACAGCGTGTCGTCAACGACAATCACCAGTGGCTCGCCGATCGGCACCAGATGCCCGACGATCAACCGCAGCACCGTGAGGCCGACGGCATCCGGGTGCCAGCGGGCGGTGGCGAAGAACCGGTGCGCCCGGCTGTGATGCCACACCCCGGCCAGCCCGGCGCCGGCCAGCATCCCGCATACCGTCCTGCCCGCCGGGCGGCGATCATCCCGGCCAGCAGCGAGACGAACGTGGTGAAGGTCGGGTGGTGAAGCACGGCCGGAACGACTCCAGCACACGCGACAGCGACCCCGGTAGGGTGGGCACCCGGAGCATCGGCGGTAACTCTCTTCAATGGGGTTATAGGCGACCGCCGATGCTTCTTCGTCTGTCTGGGAAGGTCCATGTCGACCCGCCGGCTACGCGCGTACAGGTGTCGCGTGCCCCGCTCTGGTCGAAACGGCGCCAGCCGAAATCGGTTTGCCGCCGCTGGCGACATCCGCGAGGGTCGTGGGGTGAACGGGGATCTGGTGCAGAGGTTCGTCGAGCACGGCTTCGTAAAGGTCGAACAAGCGTTTCCTGCCGACGCCGCAGAGTCGTGCGCTCAGTTGCTGTGGGCCGAAATCGGTGTCGACGCCCACGACCGGGGAGGTCGGCCATGACCACGAAGACCATCGCGATCGCCGGTGCCGGGCTCGGCGGCCTCGTCCTGGCGAGGATCCTCCAGCGGCACGGCATCGAGGCCACCGTCTCCGAGGCGGACGCCTCGGCGGACGCACGTACGCAGGGCGGCTCGCTCGACATGCACGTCGAGTCGGGCCAGCTCGCGCTGCACGAAGCCGGACTTTACGACGAGTTCGTCCGGTTCACGCATCCGCAGGGCGAGCACACCCGGGTGCTCGACAAGCACGGCACCGAGCGGTACGTCGAGGAGGCGCCGGGGGCCGGTGAGGGCGGACGGCCCGAGATCTACCGGACCGACCTGCGCGCCATCCTCGTCGCCTCGCTCGATCCGGGCCGGATCCAGTGGGGCCGCAAGGTGACGGAGGTCCATACCCTCCGCAGTGGACAGAACGAGCTGGTGTTCGCCGACGGCGGCACGGTGACGGCGGACCTCGTGGTCGGTGCCGACGGCACCTGGTCGAAGGTGCGGCCGCTGCTGTCGGCCGTGAAACCGGCGTACGCGGGAGTGATCCACATCGAGATCACCATCACCGATATCGACAAGCGCCACCCCGAGCTGGCGAAGGTCATCGGCCCCGGCGTGCTGTTCGCGCTCTCCGACGGCAAGAACATCGGCGGCCACGGCGGGAGCGACGCACACCTCGCGGTCGCGCTACGCACCGACGACCCGGACTGGCTGTCCGCCGTGGGCATCGACTGGAACGACGCGCCCGCCGCACGCGCCGTGCTGCTGAACGAGTTCGCCGACTGGAGCCCGGAGCTGACCGGCCTGATCCGAGCGTGCGACGACCAGATGGTGCCGCGCCAGATCTTCGCGCTCCCGATCGGGCACCGGTGGAGGCGGGTACCCGGCGCGACGCTGCTCGGCGACGCCGCGCACGTGATGTCGCCGTACGCGGGCGAGGGCGCCAACGCCGCGATGCTGGACGCCCTCGAACTGGCGCGGGCGCTCGTCGAGCACGGCGACGACATCGAGGCGGCGCTCGACGCGTACGAGCCGCCGATGTTCGAGCGGGCGGAGTTCGCCGCGCGGATGTCCGCCGCCGGGCTCGACATGTGCTTCAGCCCCAGCGCTCCCGACGAGGTCGTGGCGTTCTTCAGCGAGCCGCGTGGCTAGGGTCCAGTTCAAACTGCGGCCCGCCGTCGCCGGAGCTCCGTACGCGTGTTCCAAGAGAGTGCGAAAGTCGAGAACGTGTCGGAGGAGCGGGGCAAGCTCTGGGAGAGCTGGACGCTCGTCCGCGAGGTCGAAGCCGAGGGCAAGCGGGAGCGGATGCAGACCGATCAGCTCCTACTCGAACGCCTCGACGGCGACCGCTGGCGCATCCGGCACATCGAGTGGCCGAGGCGAGGCGGCCGGCGACACGCGTACCTCTTCCCGCACGAGCACGCCGCGCGGGCCGTGATGGACGACCTCTTCGCGCAAGGCAATGCGCTCGACGGGACGTGGTACATCAGCCGATTCGGCCACGAACCCTACCGGCCGCCGACTACGGACGGTAAACCGCAGTGGTAAGCCGCGGCTCTCGCTCGCGGGGTCACCGCAGCGATCGAGCGAGCTTCGGCGGGGTCAACACCACTGACCCGTTGCGCTGCGTGATCTACGAAAACGTTGGGCTGGAATCCACATACGCGGAGAAGGTCAACAAGTGCGACCTCCCAGCCCTCAGCGAAGTACGGGCCGGCCGGCGGCGAGGCGCGCAGGGCATCGACGTATTCGTGGACAGTTTCATCGATTGGTTGGACGAGATCGCCCTGATCGGCACCGTCTGTTCGGCTTGGACGGGCTTTCATAGTTGATTCGATCAAGTCTCGCTGCTCGGTCGTGAGCGTGACGTCGGCGCGGCGTCCCTGCAGGGTAAGCGCCGCCTCGTGCAAAGTCTCCGGCAGCATGCGCACCCTGACAGGAGCCGAACACTTCGCCGCGATCCGCAGCTACACCGCCACCGCCACCCGACACGGCATCAACACCCTCGACGCCCTCATCACCGCCGCCGCCGGCACCCCCTGGATCCCCACCACCGCCTGACCACCAGGACTCCCGCACGGCTCCCATGCGACTCGATTCAGGGACCTATCCAGTTACGTTTTAAGCTTCTTGGTGGCGGGTCCGGGTTGTGACTTGTCCGAAGAGGCGGCTGTCGGGATTGGGCCGTCCGCGCTGGATTGCAGAGTCGCTCCCGTGTGTCCTCCCGGACCCGTTTCAGCAGCTCCGCGCGTTTTGGCGTCGTGAAGCATCCGCTTGTAGACGACGTCGGACAGGTGGCGTTTGAGAGCGCGGAGCGCTTCCATCGTGGTTTTGCCTTCGGCGAGGCGGCGCCGGTAGTAGGCGCTGCGGATCCATGCCGATCACCACACGACTCATGCGCTGGTTCCTCCCTGTGGCTGCTCATATCCTTGATGCCGAACAGGCAGGGCAAAGCTACTTTGAGCTGCACAAACCCCTCTCGAGCCACTCCCCGGGCGGTAGCCGGCGGGCACATGCCAGATGAGAGTCACACCCTCGATTCGGGTGGACAGCCGCAAAAGAGAGCGATCCCAGCGGCTACCTCGACCCAGCCTGGCCAGGCACGGGTCGTAGATCCAATTAAAGAAGTAGCCGCATTCAGCTGACTTTGGAGTCGAGCATGATCCGCACTGGCGCGGCTCCCTGTCGGGCGTGTGCGTGTGGTGGGACGGTACGCCCCCCGGTGCGGGTTTCAACGGTGGTCGATGGGAGGCGGATCGGCGCCTTGGTGCATTACCGGGCGGTGCCGGCGCGCCTGCGTTGACCCGGAGGCCCGGTGCGCCGCGGGTACACCGTGTCAATCGCGACGCGACGGGCGAGCGGCCGGTGACAACGTCCCAGGTTCGGGCGGCAGTGGCGTGACGGGGCAGCGAAAGCCTGCAGCTGCCGGCGCTAGTCGCTGGCTGTCTGTCCGTCCGGAATCTGCAGCCGGCGGGCGAGCTGGGCGAGCTCGATGCGGTTCGCCGCATTGGTTTTGCGCAGCATGTTGGAGACGTGGACGCTGATCGTCTTCTCGCTCAGCACCAGGGTGTGGGCGATCTCCGCGTAGGTGCGGCCGGCCACGATGTGCGCCAGGATCTCCCGCTCTCTGGGGGTCAGGCCGGGCACCGTTTGGTCGGCGATCGGCTCGGGCGCGGTCGCGGACAGCAGCGGAATGCGGGCGGTGCGGGCCAGCGCCGTGAGATCCGTGATGATCGGTGCGGCCTGCAGATCGACTGCCAGTTCGTACGCCTGCCGCAGCGCAACCACCGTTTCCCGGCGGGCCGTCCGGTCGCGTGCCGACGTTTGCGCTTGTCGCCAGCGGCAGTACGCCTCGTCCCATCGCAGCTCGGCGTCGTGGCAGAGCTCGGCGGCTTGCTGCCAGCGCGCCGCCTCATCCGGGTCACTGCGAGCCCGCGCGGTCTCGGCGTCGGTGAGCTGCTGCATCGCGTCGGTGACCCGCAGGTAGTAGGTGGACTGGCCGTTCTGGCCGCCGGTGTCCACGACGACCCGCGGATATTTCTGCCGCAGGTCGTGCAGCCGGGTGAGGGCGGGCGCGGGGTCCTCGTGGCGGTCCCGGTACGTCTCCGCCAAGTCGGCGAGCGCCCGCTCCGCCACCGGCAGGAGCCGTTCGACCTCCAGCGGCGGCGCCGGCAGGCCAAGACCGGTCAGCGCGCAGGCCACCGCCCGTTCGGTGTCGCCCGCCGCCGCAGCCAGCTCGGCACGCACCGCGTCGAAGTTGAACACCAGGAAATCCGACGTGTCGCCGAACAGTTCCTCGGCCCGGGCCAAGTGCGCGTCCGCCTCGGCCGCGCGGCCCTGCCGGCAGGCGAGCAGCGCCGCGGTGAGGCGGGCGCGGGTGTCGGCCCGACGGCCCGGGCTCACGCCGAGGGCCACGCGCAGCAGCGTCAGGCAGCCGCGCCAGTCGCCGGTGGTCGACAGGTCACCGGCCACCACCGTCATCATTTCCGAGACGTACGCATGCGGCGCGTCCAACGCCACCAGCTCCTCATACGCCTCGCGGTACAGCGCCATCACCTCGCGCAACCCGGCGGCGTCGAAGCTGTTGCTCGCGCAGTAGGTCGCCGCGGTGTACGCGGCGAAGTCGCCCAGCCTTGCCGCGATGGCTCTAGCATGCAGGGCTTGACGCATGTGGCTGTAGTCGCCGGTGATGCCGTGCGCCATCACATCGGCGATCAACGCCCAGACCAGCGCCCGGTCGGAGCCGCAACGGCGCGCCAACGCGACCGCCCGGCGGGCGATCGGCACCCCGGCCGGATCCTCATGCCATAACATCGCGCCGGCCAGCTCGGCGGTCGCCAGCGCGTGCTCCGGACTCGACGGATCGACCGCCGAGATCCGGACGGCCTCAGCCACGTCGCCGACGTTCGGATACTCGATGCCGGTGATGAACCGTAACCGCATCCGGCTCACCATCAGCTCCGCCGCGATCAGCGGCTCCCGGCCCCGGTCGGTCTGCGCCAGCAGTTGTTCGATCGCCGCCAGCTCCTCGAATTGCCGACCGCCCTCGCGGGCGGCGACCCGCATCCGGCGCAGCAGCTCCGCCCGCGACATGCCCGGCTCGGCGACCTCGGGCCACAGCTCAAACGCCCGGCGCAGCAGCTGCAGCGCCTCGGCGCTGCCACCAGTTGCCCGCGCGGCCTGCGCGCCGGACAACGCCCACCGAAACGCGGACTCGGCCATCCCGGCCCGGTAGTAGTGGTCGGCGAGGTTCACCATCTCGTCGACGCCCATGCCGTCCGGCTCGCCGCCCCGGGGTGCCAGCGTGGCGGCGAAGGCGGCATGCAGCGCCCGTCGCTCCTCCGGCAGAAGGCCGTCGACCAGCACTTCGGCGAGCATCGGATGGGTGAACCAGTACCGCCCCGCCGGGTCGCACCGCAATACCCCGGCCTCCACCGACTCCCGTAACAACGGCACCACGCCACCACCGAAACGGAGCTGGTCTACGCGCTGCGGGCGACCGGCCACCGCGATCACGCTGGTCAGCTCCCGGGCCGGGCCCGACAGGCCGTGCCACGCACGAGCCAACGCGTCGCGCAGCTCACCCGGCAGGTGCGAGGGCAGCGCAACCGCGTCCGGCGCGACGCCGCGGACCAGCAGGCTGGTCAGATACGGGTTGCCGTCCGTGCGCGCGTACACCTCGTCGACGAGCGCCTCGAACGGCGGCTGCCCGAACAACCCGCCGATCTGATCCCGGGTGGCGGATCGATCGAGCCGACCCAGCGGCAGCTCCCGCACCCGCGGCAGCCGCCGGACGTCCGCGAGCCAGCGGTGCAGCCGGTGCCCGACCGCGTCCCCGCCGGTCCGCAGCGTCACGGCCACGCCCAGCCCACGGTCCGGGCGCCCGGCCAAGACATACATGAGCACATCGAGGGTGCTGTCGTCGGCCCACTGAACATCGTCGACAACCAACAGCACCGGCCGCAGCGCCGCAGACCGATCCAGCCACGCGTCGACGTCGAACACCGGGTCCGAGCCGCCCACGCTGGACGGGTCGGGCAGCGCCGAGCGCAGCGGCAGCAGCGGCGTGGCCAGCGACGTCAGCGGGAGGCAGGACGCCCACACCACGTCGATCCGATCCGGCGCGAACTGGCACGCATGCCGCACCAACGAGGTCTTGCCCACCCCGGGCTCGCCGGAGACAAGCACCGCGGAAGCAGCACCACCGACAGCGTCGCGCACGAGCGCCAACAGGACCGCGATCTCATCGGCCCGCCCGGCGACCGGCGGACGTGCACCCGCCATGGGCTCAGTCTCCCACGACGAGGAGCCGAATCTGAGGAGCGCGCAAACCGAATCTGAGGTACCGGCCTCGATGTGGCCGACGGCGCCGCGCGGAAGCGTAACCGGTAACCCATCCAAGGAGGAATCCGATGATCTTCCGCAGCTCCACCCTGGTCCCGCTCGCCATCACCGTGGCACTGATCGCCCCACCGGGCAACACCTCCCTGGCGCGCCCACCCGACCGGGATCACGCCAGCAGCCGGCCGACCGTTACCGACTGCCTCGGCCGCACCCGGGTGCAGCTCTGCCTGATGCAGGTCTCGATCATGCGCGGATACTCCCGGATCCCCGCAGACGCACCCGAGCGCTGAATCCACCCGACGAGCCGGCTC
>DASXRC010000066.1:0-7020 GCA_036506795.1 Micromonosporaceae bacterium | reverse complement strand
TCCCGGTGATCTGCTGCTTGCCGCCGATCACGCGGGAGTTGACGTAGTCCCGGATCGCCGCGGTCTCCGGAGCGGAGAACGCGGACGCGCCGCGGTAGGTGTCGGACGACGGCGAGCCGCTCGACCCGTTGCAGCAACCCCACTTGTAGTCGAAGTTGCGGTTGAGGTCGGTGCCGACCGCGCTGGAGCCGGCGTTGGGCTGCCGGTTCTTCCGCCACGACCGGTAGCTACCGGTGGCGACGTCGTACTCCGCGCCGTCCGGGTTGACCGAGGGGACGATCGTCAGCTCACGGCTGTCGACGATGTTCTTGATCCGGCTGTCCGTGGCGTACTTGCTGGTCAGCTCCTTCAGGATGTAGATCGCCTGCTCGACCGCGAGGTGTTCGCGGGCGTGCTGGCCGTGGGTGAAGAGCACTTCCGGCTCGTTCTCGTCCACGTTCACGTTGTCGCTGATCTTGACGGCCCAGATCTCCCGGCCCTGGTACGACCGGCCGATGCTGAACTTCTTGACGATGTTCGGGTACGCCGCGACGGCCTGGTCGATCTCCGCGACCACCTCGGCATAGTTGTGGTACAGCGAGTCGTCCGGCGGGAAGTCGAACGGCCTGACCCCCGCCTTCGACGGCGGCTTCATCGCCGTCACGCGGTAACCGAGCGCCCGGATCTTGCGGACCTCCTCCGGCGTCGCCGTGATGACCAGGCTGCCGTGTCCGGACTCGGAGATCGCGGCACCGGTCCCCGCCACCTGGCTCCGTTGCGGCAGAGTACGGACACCGTCGACGACGTAGGTGCTGGATGTCGGTTCGCTACCGGGCTGTGCTCCTGCTGGTGCCGACGCGACGATCCCCCCGACCAGGGCGATCGCCGCACCGAGCAGCGCGAGTTGTGATGCGCGTCGCATGCAGACCCTCCTTGAACAGCGGATACAAGCCTTCCTCCGCCGGGATCCGCGCCCCCAGCGGCGCTGCCCGACCTCACTGCGGGTATTTCGCATTGCGGACCACCCGGATCAGATCCGAACCAGGTGACACCAGATTCAAAGGCCTCGGGCGCGCTGGTGAAAGAGCACAAACTGCATGTTTCTCTGGCACGGCGGCGCCTCGACCGCCTCGGCGCCGGCACGGTCGGCTGCGGCTGGCGCCTGCGAGCGGCCGACCCGGCTACTCGGCGGTCAGGCGGTAGCCCGCGCCGCGCACGGTCTGGATGCTCTCCCGGCCGAACGGGCGATCCAGCTTCTCCCGGAGGTACCGGACGTAGACGTCCACCACGTTGGATCCGCCCTCGTATGCGCTGTCCCACACGTGGTCGATCAGGTGGGTACGGGAGAGCACCTCGCCCGGGTGGCGCATCAGTTCGTACAGCAGGGTGAACTCCTTGGCCGAAAGCGCCACGGGCACGCCGTCGCGGAGGACGGTGCGGCGCGCCGGGTCCAGCGTGATCCCGGCGACGGCGAGGGTGACTGGTCGCTGGGACGGCGCCCGGCGGGTCAGCGCCCGGATCCGGGCGTGCAGCTCCTGCAGGGCCACCGGTTTGACCAGGTAGTCGTCGGCGCCGGCGTCGAGCGCGGCCACCCGGTCGGCGACCGCGTCCCGCGCGGTGAGGATCAGGATCGGCATCCAGCGCTCCTCGCGGCGCAGCATCTGGGTGACCGCGACGCCGTCCGGCTCCGGGATCATGAGGTCGAGCACGACCAGGTCGTACGCGTGCTCCCGGGCCGCCCACAGCGCGTCCGTACCGGTGGCGACCGCATCGACCGCGTGGCCCTCGGCGACCAGGCCGCGCCGAAGCACATCGGCCAGGCGGGCGTCATCCTCGACCAGCAACAGCCGCACGGCGGCTACCGTACGCCGCGTGAGGGCGTCGCTACGCAGGCTTGCGCCGGGAACCCTTCGGGGCCGCATCACCGCGGTCTACGCCGTCGGGCTCGCCGTGATCGTCGGCACCGGCCTGGTGATCGGGTACGCCGCGCTGGCGGGCCAGCTGCGAGCGGCGGCCACGGATGACCTGATGGTGCGGTTGAGCGACATGGCCGCCGCGGTCCAGGCCGGCGACCTGGCTCCCGTCCTCCGCGACCCGTACGCGCAGCTGCTGGCGCGCGGGACCGTGGCGGCGCACTCGGCGGCGGCGCCGGCCACGCCCATGCTCACCCCGGCGGACCTGGCCAGGGCGACCCGCGGCGAGCTGCTGGTGCGCCGGCCGGAGCCCGGGCTCGGCGCCGACGCGCTCATCGGCGCCCGCCGGCTGCCGGACGGCCGCGTCGTCGTCGTGGGATCCAGCCTGGCCACGGTCAACGCGGCGGCGCGGCGGGTGCTGATCGGGCTCGCGGTCATCGGGCCAGCGCTGGTCCTCGTGCTGACGCTGGCGGTACGGCGGCTGGTCGACGTCTCGCTCGGCCCGGTCGCCGCGCTCACCGCCGAGGCCCTGGCGCTGACCGCGGCCGAACCGGAACGGCGGCTTCCCGAGCCGCCCGGCACAGACGAGATCGCCACGCTCGCCCGCACCCTCAACGGCATGCTCGACCGGATCGACGCGGCCCACCGGCGCGAGCGGGCGTTCCTCGACGACGCCGCGCACGAGCTGCGCACCCCGGTCGCGGTCCTCCGCGCCGAGCTGGAGCTGGGCCTCACCAGCGCCGACCACGAGACGGCCAGGCAGGCGCTGCGCGCCGCGGTCGCGCTGCACGGTCGAGGCACCCGAGCTGTGGCGGCGGCCGCCGGATGCGCGGGCCCACCTCACCGCCTGCCACTTCCCGGTCGAGCCAACCGACGACCTGGCCCGAGCCGCCGCCGACCCGGGAAGGAGCCCCCAATGAGCAAGCGCAGCGCGTTTCGTGCTTCATGCCTGGCCGCAGCGAAGCGAGGCGGCATGAGCGAGCGCAGCGAGCGAATCGACAAGCACAGCGCGGATGGTGCCTCATGCCTGGCCGCAGCGAAGCGAGGCCGGGCATGAGTGCGGTTCCGCTCGAACGGTTGCCGACCGAACCGCCGGAAGTCGTGGCCGCGCGGACGATCGAGGGCCGCAGCCCGCTCCGGCTGGCGTGGGCGCGGCTGCGCCGCGACCGCGTCGCGATGGCGTCGGCGGTGACGATCACGGTCCTCATTTGCGTCGCGCTCGGCGCGCCGCTCATCGCCCACCTCGTCGGGCACGATCCCTACACCCAGTACCGCGAGACCGGACTCACCCCCGACGGGTTGCCGATCGGCCCGAACCGGGAGTTCCTCCTCGGCACCGACAACCTCGGCCGGGACCTGCTCGTCCGGATCGTCTACGGCACCCGGATCTCGCTGCTGGTGGGCGTGGTGTCGACGATGCTCGCGGTCGCGGCGGGGGTCGTGGTCGGGCTGGCCGCCGGCTACTTCCGCGGCGCGATCGACACGTTCCTCGCGCGGTTCATGGACGTCGTGCTGTCGTTCCCGTTCCTGCTCTTCGCGATCGCGCTGGTGTCGATCGTCGGGCCGAGCCTCACCGTGTCGATCTTCGTGATCGCGTTCTTCTCCTGGGCCGCGGTCGGGCGCATCGTTCGCGGCCAGGCGCTGTCGATCCGGGAGAAGGAGTACGTCGAGGCCGCCCGGTCGCTGGGCGCCGGCGACCTGCGGATCATGTTCGTCGAGGTGCTGCCCAACCTGATGGCGCCGGTGATCGTCTACGCGACGCTGCTGATCCCGACCGCGATCGTCTTCGAATCGACGCTCTCCTTCCTCGGCCTTGGCGTCGTACCGCCGACGCCGACCTGGGGAAACATGCTCGCCGACTCGCTGCAGTTCTACCAGGTCGCCTGGTGGTACCTGCTGTTTCCAGGGCTCGCGTTGCTGGCGACCACGTTGGCCTTCAACCTGCTCGGCGACAGCGTGCGCGACGCACTCGACCCCGGCACCGAGCGGCTGTTCGCGAGAGGGCCGAGATGATCCGCTTCGTGATACGCCGGCTGCTGCTCGCCGTCGCCGTCACCTGGCTGATCAGCGTAGTGGTATTCGCACTCTTCTTCGTGGCCCCGCCCGACCCGGCGCGGGCCATCGCCGGTCGGCTGGCCACGCCCGCGACCGTCGCCGCGGTACGCCACCGGCTGGGCCTGGACCGTCCGGTTCCCGTCCAGTACGCGCGCTTCCTCGCCGGCCTCGTCCACGGCGACCTGGGCTGCTCCTACTACAACTCTGAGTCGGTGCGCTCGCTGATCGCGACGCGGCTACCGGTCACCGTCTCGCTGACACTTGGCGGCGCGCTCATGTGGTTGGTTCTCGGCGTCGGCATCGGCGTTCTCGCCGCCCGCCGCCCGCGCACGTTGGTTGACCGCGGCGCGACCCTGTTCGTCCTCACTGGACTGTCGATGCCCACATTCCTCGTCGGCTTGCTGCTGCTCTACGTCTTCTTCTTCCGCCTCCACCTCGCCGGGGTCGACGCCTTCCCGGGCGGCGGCTACGTGCCGCTGACACAGAGCCCGGCCGGCTGGGTGCGGCACCTGATCCTGCCGTGGTTGACGCTCGCGGTCGTGTCGGCCGCGACGTATACCCGGCTGACCCGCGCGTCCCTGCTCGAGGTTCTCGGCGAGGATTATGTGCGCACCGCCCGGGCCAAGGGGATCACCGAGCGCCGCGTCGTCTACCGGCACGCCTTGCGCAGCGCGCTCACGCCGATGGTCACCCAGCTCGGCATCGACGTCGGGACGCTGCTCGGCGGCGCGATCGTAACCGAGACAGTCTTCGGGCTACCCGGGTTGGGCCAGCTCGCCGTGCAGTCGATCACCACGCAGGACCTCCCCGTGATCGTCGGCATAGTGCTGCTGGCGGCCGTGTTCATCGTCCTCGCCAACATCGTGGTCGATCTGCTGTACGCGGTCCTCGACCCGCGGGTCCGAGTGAGCTGACCGACCCCGTCCGCGAACTCCCTCAGAGTTGGGCGTGCCGGCCGCGGCCGTGGCCGAACGCGATCGCGGTGCTGGGCGGCGGAAAGCTCTGCCAGGGCTGGCCAGCCAGCGCGTACGCCAGCGTGGTCGCGACCGCCCGGTCAACGTCGAAGGACACGGCCGCTCCCACCCGGTCGCGAGGATCGGCGGGATCCGCCGCGGTGCCGGCGGCGACGAGCTGAGGCGTGATGGCCACGAAGGTCTCCGTCGCGTTCCCCTGTGAGCTTCCGGTCTTGCCCGCGACCGGGCGGCCCGCGAAGATCGCGGCGACCGACTCGGCGGTCCCGCCATCGCACCTCCCGAAGTACGACTGCTGGCCGACCGGGCAGCGGGCCACGTCCGCGGCCGCGTGCGCCACATCCGGATCCACCGCCTGCGTGCACTGTGGTCCGACCGGCACCTGACGCCCGTCGGCATCCGTGACCGACTCGACCGGCAGTGGCCGGCAGTACACGCCGTCGGCGGCGATCGTCGCGTACGCTTCGGCGAGATCCAGCGGCGTGGTATCGGTGACGCCGAGAGTGAACGCTCCCCAGCCGGCCGCCGAGGTGGCCGCCATGCGTGCGTCCGATGCGGCGCGGAACGTTATACCTAGGCGTTGCGCCATCGCCACTGCCCGGGGCGGACCGAGCTTCGACTCGAGCCACACGTAGTAGGTGTTGACCGACCGGCCGAACGCGTCCCACATGGTGCGGCGCCCGTCCATCCATGGCGGGTTGGCGTTCGCCGGGCAGTAGCGACCGCCGCAGGCATCCGGCCCAGTGTCGGGCCACCGGGTGATCAGACGGGCCGGCGCGTCGAAGGACGTGTCGAGCGGCAACCCGGCGGACAGCGCGGCCAGCAGGGTGAACAGCTTGAACGTCGAGCCGGTCCGATATCCGGTGATCGGGCCGCCACCGGCGACGAGCTGCTCGACTGTGTTCGGATAGTCGCGTTGCCCGGCGGGGTTTGCGGCCAGGCTGTAGCGCCGGTTGACGGCCAGGGCCCGCACCCGGCCGGTGCCCGGCTCCACGACCGCCAGCGGCAGCGCGCGAGGGTTGTGGTAGCCGTAAACGGACCGTGCCTGGCGCAAGGCCTCGGCCTGCACGCGTGGGTCAAGCGATGTCACGACGGTGTAGCCGCCGCGTAGGAGCCGATCGTCTCGTTCGGCCGGTGTGGCACCGAACGTGGGCTGGGCGTCCCACCATTGCCGCAGGTACGCGCAGAAGAAGCCGGCACCGGAGGCGGCGGCGGGCGACTGCACACAGCCATTGGGCGTCGGCGCGGGGTGCAGGCCCAGCGGCGAGGTCGCCAAGCGCGCCGCTAACGACGGCGAAATGTCGCCCGCGCGCGCCATGGCGTCGAGGACGTACGCGCGTCGCGTGAGGGCACGGTCGCGGTCGCCGGTCAGCGGGTTGTCCGCGTCCGGCGCTTGCAGCAGGCCCGCGAGCAACGCCGACTCGGTCACCGTGAGGTCGTCTGGCGGCCTGCCGAAGTACGTGTGGCTGGCCGCGTCGACGCCGTAAGCCCCGGCGCCGAAGTAGGCAGTGTTCAGATAGCGCTGAAGGATGTCGTTCTTGGACAGACCATGCTCCAGCGCGACGGCGTACCGGATCTCCGTCAGCTTGCGCAGCAGCGTGTCCGCGGTGGCCGCGCGGCGCTGCTGTGGGGTGAGGCTGGGGTCCTCCTTGCGGACATTGCGCACGTACTGCATGGTCAGCGTCGACGCGCCCTGCACCGGGGCGGCCCCGCGCAGGTCAACGACGAACGCGCGCGCGATGCTGCGGATGTCCACGGCGCCGTGCTCGTAGAACCGGACGTCCTCGGCCGCGAGGACGGCCTGCCGCATCGCGGGCGAGACCTGAGCGAGCGCAACGTCGGTGCGGTTCTCGGCGTAGAACGTCGCCAGCAGGGTCGTGCCGTCCCGCGCATATAGGCGGGTCGCCTGCGCGTCGGCCGGAATGTGCAGGGGCTGTGGCAGGGTTTCGAACGCCCCGATCTCGGCCCGCGCGGCGTATCCGGCGAGGGCGCCGGCGGGCACGGCGGCGCAGGCGATCAGAATGCCGGCGAGCACGCCGAACCACACGAGTCGGGCGGCCCGCCCGGTCCATTTCATCGTGGGGTGCCGTGTGCAGCCACGG
>DASXRC010000065.1:0-15429 GCA_036506795.1 Micromonosporaceae bacterium | reverse complement strand
TGCAGGCCGCCCTCGCCATTACGCCCGCGGTCCGGCCGCTGCGCTACGTCGACTACTGGGGCACGACGGTGGACGCGTTCGACATCCACGTCCCGCACACCGAGCTCGTGGTGCTGGCGACGTCGACGGTCGAGACCGCCCGGCCGCAGCCAGTGCCGGCCGGCGCCGGTTGGCACGACCTGGCCGACCCGGCCGTCCAGGATCGCTTCGCGGAACTGCTCGCCGCGTCGTCGTACGTCCCGCTGGAGCCGGAGCTCGCCGAGGTCGCGCAGTCCCTGACCGCCGGGTCGACGCCGGTGCAGGCCGGGCTGCGCGCAGCCGCATGGACCCACGAGACGCTGCGATACGAGCGGGGCGCGACGCACGTGCGCACGTCGTCGGCCGAGGCCCGGGCCGCCGGGAAGGGGGTGTGCCAGGACTTCGCGCACGTCACGCTGGCGCTGATGCGCACGGTCGGGCTGCCCGCCCGCTACGTCTCCGGATACCTGCACCCGGGGGTGGATGCCGAGGTCGGGGAGACGATCGCAGGCGAGAGCCACGCCTGGGTGGAGTTCTGGGCCGGCGCCTGGGTGGCCGTCGACCCGACCAGCCTCGCCGACGTGGGCAGTCGGCACGTGCTCCTGGCCCGCGGCCGCGATTACGCCGACGTACGGCCGCTCGCTGGCGTCTACTCCGGCCCGGCCGCGGCGCACTTCGGCGTGACTGTCGAGGTCACTCGGCTCGGCTGACCGAGCCGCAGGCGACAAGATGCGTTCTGCACCGCTATGGGGGTGCCGATCGCGGGTGCCGAGGTCGCCGCGGTGGGCCGGCGTGTAACCGTCGGACGCCCGCTCGGGCTCCTGCGCGGCCGTCACACGGAGAAGGCACCGGTGACGCGATCTGCGCCGACTGTCCGTGATTTGGCCGGCCGGTCCAGCTGAGATGCGGCCTGCCCGCAGCCGCAGATGCTCAACCAGCCCGGGTGCGGACGGCGTTGTCGAGGAACGGCATGGCGTGCGCGAGGCACTGCTTGGTGGCCAGGAACGCCCCGCAATGGGTGCGCTCGGGGATCGTCACGCATCTACCGTCGGGGAGCGTCCCGGCCCACCTTGTGGCCTCGCCGTCGGGGTCCTCCCGGGACCCGACGATGATCAGCGTGGGAGGGGTGATGGCCGAGGTCGGAACGTCGGGCCAGCAGAACGAGCCGTACCTGGCCGCCAGCCAGGCCCGATGGTCGTAATTCAGGATCGTCGAGCGGAACCAGTCCGGCAGCGCGGGCCGCTCGTCGGCTTCCCAGGTAGCGAGCGTCGCCTTCATCCCGCCAGTCTCCGACAGGTCCATTCGCGGTCGCGTCCGACCGATGTCCTCCAGGGTGTACGGCCGGGCGTCCCACGCTCCGGTGCTGACAACGGCGCGCACCTGCCGCCCGTGCCGCGCCGCCGTGGCGAACCCGATCGCCCCGCCGAACGAGAATCCCCACACCGCGAACTCGCCGATTCCCTCGCGTTCCAGCACACCAACCACGTCGCCGAGATAGTGGTCGATCAGGTGAAGGGCCGGAATGTCCGGCCTGTCGCTGCCGCCGGCCCCCCGCGCGTCGATCCGGATACATCGATACCGGTCACGCAGCGCGTCCACGTAGCCGGCCCGCTGCCACGACGCGCCGTCCACGGACAGCCCATGCAGCAGGACGAGCGGGAATCCATGACCGTCGACCTCGTACCGAATGACGACGCCTGCCCGCTCGATGCTCGGCATTTGGCGTACTCCTTCCACAGGTGCGTAACGCCGCACCCCGCGACCCGCGCGGCGGCAATCAGGTTGCCGAGCAACGCACGGCCCACCCCGGTCGACGATAAGACGGTACCCAACCAGCGCGACCCCAGCGCATGACCGAGGACCAGATCGCCGCGATTGCGGACGCGCTCGGCGGTCTATCGGGCACTCCTGCACGGCGCCGACCCGCGCGACGAGGCGGAGATCTACGCACGCGTGGGCTTGCCATGACGCACAGGCCGGCAACCGAAACGATCACGGCCGAGGTCGTATCGACTGACATCGATCATGTGCTTAATATGAAGACCTGCCTTACAGAGCGGTCACCCGGACGGTCGACGAATCGCGTAAGCACAGCAATCGTCGGTGGGGCGGTGCGCCAGACTGCCCGGGTGAGCGAAGGCCGATGGCCCGTCGTGGGGCACTTGGACCTGCACGAGCTGGCACTCCTAGCCCTCGGCCAGTGCAGACCTGATCCTCGTCACCGCCGCGAGCGCGTCGTCGCGCTCCGCGCTGTCGTCCCAGAGTCCGCGCCACTCCGAGTCCTTGCCCACCACCCGGTCGAGGGCACGCACGGCGAGTTGTCGCAGGTCCGGGGACCGCAGCTCGCCGACGTCGGGAATGTGGGGCAGGTTCAGCTCGCTCAGGCCCTCGACCGGCCCCCGCGAAAGCGCGAGCATGGCCGCGGCCGCCACCGCTGCGCTGCCGTCGTCATAGTCCAGATAGCCGCCCTTGTCCGCAGCCGTTTCGACGGCCCGTCGGATGCCGCTGGCCCACCCGGCCGGGCCTGACGCCTCCAGTGACGCCACGAGGTCCCACGCGACGTCGTTGTCGAACGGGCCGCTGCCCCATGCACCCACGACACCAGCTCCATCCAGGCCGATCGATCAGAGCCGAACCTTGTAGTGCTCCACCATCGCGTTCGGGCGACCGGCGTAATGATCCCGAAGGCGTCGCTCCACACCCTCCGACTCCCACACCGCGACCGTCTCCAATCCCACACACTCCTGCGGCGTGGCGGGCCGCTGGTTGAAGAACTCGTCGATGATCTCGCACCTGCCGGTGCCGACGTCCTGCAGGAACCGCTCCGGTATCGGTATCGGCGCGGCGGCCAATGGCACATGTCCGACCTTCGGCCACCGACCCCTGTCGTAGCCGCGGTCGAACACGTCGACCACGAACAGCACGGGGCTCATCACGATCGAGTCGAGGCCGAGGAAGTCGGTGAACTGTTGTTCGCGGCCGCGGATCGCCCGGTACGACGGGCGCAGACGCGCGCTCGCTCTTAGCAGAACGTCGGTCGCTTCACCGCTAGTCGTCCAGGCTCCCCATGCTCAAGTTGACGGTCGTTCCCGTCATCCCGCTCGCCTTATCGGACGCCATGAAGACCGCCACGTTCGCCATCTCCGCGAGCGTCGAAAGCCGTCGCGGGTGGGTCCTGCTTGCGAGCAACTCGTGGAACTGTTCCCAGGTCATTCCCGACGCTTCGGCGTACAGCTCGAAGCTTTCCTTGATCCGGCCTGTCTCGGGGATGCCCTGTGGTCGCAGACCGACCACGCGAATGCCCTGAGGTGCGAGCTCGGCGGATAGACCTCGGGTGAGTGCCTCCACGGCGGCCATCGCCGGACCGCCGCCTCCCACCAATGGGGTGCCCGTCCGCGAAGGGGTTGCGGTGAGGGTCATGATCACCCCCGATCGGTTCGCGACCATCCGCCGGGCGGCCAGACGTGCGGTCAGAAAGTACGACCTGGTGTAGGTCGCGATCGGCAAGGAGAACTGCTCGACATCCATCTCGACCAGGGGGACACGAATCCTCGGATTCGGGATGCCGACCGCGTTGAACGAGATGTCGACGCGGCCTGCCTTGTCGATCACGGACTGTAGGTGCTTGTCCACGGCCTGCTCGTCGAGAGCGTCGACCTCGGCCGCCTCGGCGGATCCGCCGGCGGAAACGACGTCCTTCGCGACAGCTTCGACAGGTGCCAGGTGGCGCCCGGTAAGAAAGAGATTGGCCCCCTCAGTCGCAAAGGCGCGTGCGACAGCGCCGCCGATCGCGCCTCCGGCTCCGTAGATCACCGCAACCTTATCCTTCAGCATCATCTCTGGTTCCTTTCTGTACGCGGGTGGTCACACCACCCACCTCATGAGTGAAGACCGACGTCTTCATCTGGTGTGGCTGCCTTTTCGCCATCCCGACGTCCGGATCGTCCGAGCCTTCGATGATGTAGACACCGCGACGTCGGGAAAGTGGGCGCCCACCAACCGCCCAGTTCGCCCCTCGGCCGGTGTCTATACGAGGATGGAAGTGCGAACAGGTGCGGGAGAGATGTGACGCGAGAGTGGAGCTGGTGACAGCCGACCTGATCACCAGGGCGCGGGCGGGGGACGGCGAGGCGTTCCGAGCGTTGACCGAGCCGTACCGTCGGGAGCTACAGGTGCACTGCTACCGGATGCTCGGATCCTTCCAGGACGCCGAGGACGCCCTCCAGGACACGCTGCTGGCCGCCTGGCAGGGTCTGGCAGGGTTCGAGGGCCGCGCCTCGATCCGCACCTGGCTCTACCGGATCGCCACCAACAGGTGCCTTAACGCGCTTCGGTCGGCCAGCCGACGCCCCGCCCGGGAGTGGGACATGCCCGAGGTTGAACCGCCCGAGCCGACCCGGCTCGGCGAACTCGTCTGGCTCGAGCCATATCCCGATGCCCTCCTCGAGGGGGCGATCGACGTGCCGCTCGGCCCGGAGGCTCGCTACGAGCAGACCGAAGCCATCTCCCTGGCCTTCGTGACCGCTCTTCAGGTACTGCCGCCTCGCCAGCTCGCCGTGCTCATCTTGCGCGACGTCCTCGGTTTCCACGCGAACGAGGTGGCCGACATGCTCGACTCGACCGTCGAGTCGGTCAACAGCGCCCTCAAACGGGCCCGCGCCAGCCTGCAGCGCCGGCAGCCGCCGACCGACGAGCGCGAACCGGCTCCCGCCCCCGACTCAACCTCCGAGCACGCGCTGGTGGCAGAGTTCGTCCGCGCGTACGAGTCCGGGGATCTGGACGCGCTGGTCGCCTTGCTCACCGACGATGTCTTCATCTCCATGCCACCGATTCCCCTCGAGTACCAGGGCCGCGACGTGGTGGCCCGCCTCTTCGCCAGCATCTTCCGCTCGGGCAGGAGGGTTGACCTCGTGCCGACGCGAGCCAATGGTCAGCCGGCGTTCGGGGCCTACCTTCGCGCCTCCACCGGCATCCGCCATGGAAGCGGCTTGTTCGTCCTCACCCTCACCGGCGACCGGATCTGCGCCTTCACGCGCTTCGACAACAGCGTGCTCCCGTGGTTCGGGCTGCCGCGATCGCTTCCTAGCCGATAGGCTCTGAGCAGGCCGGTTCGGAGCCGATGAGGATCAGGCTGCGGCGTTCGGGCGTCCGCACCGCGTGCGAGCCATCCTCACCCGTACACGAGGCGCGGCGCTGGGCCGTCGATACCGTTGACGCGTGCTGCGATTTCCGGCGGTCGCCGCGGTGAGCGCTGTGATGGTGTTCGCGGTGGCCTCATGCACGGCGACGCCCAGCCGACCGGCCGAGCCCGATGCTGGGTCTCCACCTCCCAGCGTCACCGCGTCCGGCCCCGGTGGTGGCGACCCGGACTGGACCACATACCACCGCGACAATGCTCGCTCCGGTGTCGCCTCGGGTATCGCTCCGCTGGGCATGCTGGCGAAGGCCTGGCAGACCCGCCTGGACGGCGCCGTGTACGGGCAACCACTCGTGGTGGGTGACCGGGTCTTCGCCGCCACTGAGAATGACACCGTGTACGCGCTGGAGGCCGGCACCGGTCGCGTGGTCTGGTCGCGGCACATCGGCACCCCGATGGCGGCCTCCGGGCTACCGTGCGGAAACATCGACCCGCTCGGCGTGACGAGCACGATGGTGTACGACCCGGCCACGCGACTGCTCTTCGCGCTTGCGGAGGTCAGCGTCGCCCGGCACATCCTGGTCAGCGTCGATGCCGGCACCGGCGCGGTCCGGCAGATGCGGGCCGCGGAGCCGCCCAAGGGTGACCCCGTCGCACACCAGCAACGGGCCGCGCTCAACCTGCTGGACGGGAAGGTCTACATCGCGTACGGCGGGCTGCTCGGCGACTGCGGCCGCTACTTCGGCTCGGTGGTGGCGCTGCCGACGATCGGCGACGCGCCACCGATCAGCTACGTCGTGCCGACCACGAGGGAGGCTGGCATCTGGGCGCCGGGCGGAGGCGTGGTCGTTCACGGCAACCTGATGTACGCGGTCGGCAACGGCGAGTCGACCGGCGGCTACGACGGCAGCGACTCAGTGATCGCGCTCAGCCCCGACCTGAAGCTGGTCGACCGCTTCGCGCCGGCCGAATGGGCCGACGACAACGCCAAGGACCTCGACCTGGGCTCGATGTCTCCCGCGGTTGTGGGGCGCTATGTGTACGCCAACGGCAAGCGCGGCGTCGGATACACACTGCGGGCCGACCGGCTCGGCGGCATCGGCGGGCTGGTGAGTCAGGCCAAGGTGTGCGAAGCGTACGGCGGCGCCGCGGTGAGCGGCGACACGATCTACCTACCGTGCCGCGACGGACCGCGGGCCGTCACAGTTGACCGGGCAGGGGCGATCAGGGTCGTCTGGCGCGCGCCGATCGGCGCCGCCGGCTCGCCCGTGGTGGGGGGCGGCGCGGTCTGGGTCGTCGACTACGACGCGGGTGAGCTGTATGCACTGAACCCCGCCACCGGCGCGGTCCGCCAGCACATCGACATCGGGGTTTCGCCCCACTTCGCCTCGCCGACATTGGCCCACGACCGCGCATACGTCGGCACCCTGACCGGCGTGGTCGCCGTCTCGGGCGCCTAAGCGACCGCGAACAGTGAGACGGTGCGGGTACACGCCACGCAGTTAGCGTGACAGTTATGCCCACGTCCGGGCTCAGCTCTACCTGGCTGGTCGTCGAGCCTGGACGGTGAATCCGAGCTTTCCGAGCACGGCGACGGCGCCGGTCTTCCCGCCCTCGAAATCACCCGAGCGAAGGCGGTCGCCGGTGGCGAACTCGTAGGCTGTGCCCAGGATTGCTTTCGGCGGGTAACGGCGTCTTTCCCAGACCAGATCGTAAGTCGTGGTAGGGGCGAAACCATGCTCAGAGAAGAACGCCTCCGGCCCGAGCCGGTCGTATTCCTTTATCGCTCGCAACACATCCGTACGCGTCACGGGGTCCCACGCCACCATGTATTCATTCCTCAGAGGATCGTAGCGGCCTACATTTCCGGCCACGGTCGTAGGCAGGGCTTTGGCCCGCGCGCCGGGTGGCTGGGCCGGCGCACGGGCGTGCCGAGATTGTCAGTTGCGTCCCGCCATCACGCCGCCGTCGACGTCCATCGTAGATCGGCGTGGCGACGACGGCCGGGGTTACCGCAATTGACCCGGATGTTGTACGGCGCCAGCTCGATGGCCGGTTTGCGGGTAAGCGCGTGCAGCCCGCCCTTGGCCAGCGAGTAGCCAGACGACGGAGTTGCCCCGAGGCCTGGTGGGCCACATGCTGCCGATGTTGACAATGGCGCCGCCGCGGCCCTGCCCGACCATGCCGCGGACGACGGTCTGGGTGAGGAAGAAGATCGCCCGGTCCCGGGCCCGGCCGGTGTGGCCGTCGGCGTGCAAGTTCGCGCCGATCACCTTCTCCCCGAGGTCGACGTCGATCACCCGGATGCCGTGCCCGGCGCGTTCGGCCTGGTCGGCGGTACGCCCGACCGCCCCGGCCGGGGGTCGGGGTCGCAGAAGAACACACTCAAGCCCGGCGGGAACCTTTGACGTAAGACCCGGCTCGCTCCGTAAGTGAGGTCAGTGGAGACGGCGTGAGTCCGCGGGGGGTCGTCCGCGCGC
Organism: Micromonosporaceae bacterium; assembly: GCA_036506795.1. Classification (GTDB taxonomy): domain Bacteria; phylum Actinomycetota; class Actinomycetes; order Mycobacteriales; family Micromonosporaceae; genus DASXRC01. Next base: position 7,794 of record DASXRC010000065.1, on the reverse strand, counting down.
CGGCCTGCCGACGGATGCCGCGTCGGCGTCCGCGCGTGGTCGACGGGCTCGCGGCGTTGGCTGGAGCGGGGTTCGGCGCGATCGTGGCGCAGTGGGTGGTCACGATGCCGTCGCTGACCGGTGGCGTGGCGAACGTCCTGCTCGCCGGGGCTCAGCTTGCCGGGCTGGTGGGCGCGTATCTCGCGCTCGTCGGACTGCTGCTGGCGGCGAGGGTACCCGTGCTGGAGTCGACGGTCGGGTTGGACCGGTTGATCGCCGTTCACGCCCGGCTCGGTCGCTGGACGCTCCTCTCGATGGTCGCCCACGGCACGATGGTGACGCTTGCCTATGCCGCCCTGGCCCAGACCGGTCCGCTCGCGCAGTTCTGGACGTTGGTCACCCAGTACGGTTGGGTGCTACCCGCGGCGGCGGGCCTCGGGCTCATGGTGATTGCCGGCGTCGGGTCGTGGTGGCGCGTTCGCCGGCGGATGAAGTACGAGACGTGGTGGACGCTGCACCTCACGATGTACGTGGGGTTGGCGCTGGCGATCCCACACCAGATCGTGAACGGGGCGGCGTTCGTCGGTCATCCGGTAGCCCAGGCGTTGTGGCTCGCGCTGGTCGGGCTCGCGTTCGGCTGCCTGCTCGCGTTCCGCATGGGGCTGCCGCTGATCCGGGCCCTTCGGCACCGGCTACACGTGGTGGATGTCGTCGAGGAGACATCCGACGTGGTGTCGGTCATCGTCGCTGGGGTTCGGATGGATCGGCTGCCGATCGCGGGCGGCCAGTTCGCGCACTGGCGGTTCCTTACCCGAGGCCTCGTGTGGCCGTCTCATCCGTACTCGATATCGGGGATCCTCCCCGACGGCCGGCTGCGCATCACCGTCAGGACATCGGGCGACCACGGCAGGCTGCTGCGGCGGCTTCGCCCCGGCATCCCGGTCGTGATGGAGGGTCCGTACGGCGCCTTCACCGCTCACGCTCGTCATAACGGATGCCCGGTCACCCTCGTCGCCGCGGGAATCGGGATCACCCCGATCCGGTCGCTGCTGGACGACCTGCCACCGAAATCGGCGCCCACGGTGCTCCACCGCGCCCACCACGAGGAAGACCTGATTCTCGGCCACGAGATCGACACGCTGGTCCAGGCGCGCGGCGGTGTGCTGTATCGCCTCGTCGGTCACCGCGACCGGCAACCGATCAACGAGCAGCGCTTAGCGGAGCTCGTGCCGGGCATCGAGGGGCACGAGTTGTACGTGTGTGGCCCGCCCGGGTTCGCCGCAGCCGTCCTCGCCGCGGCAAGGCGTCTCGGCATCCCGCGCCACCGGGTGCACGCGGAGTCGTTCCGGCTCCATCCGGTCGACTCCCGGCGGCCAGGCCGACGGTAGCTGAGCAAGGAGGTCCACATGCGACGCATTCTCGCCGTGTCGGGCGGTGCGGCGGTGGGCGCCGCGGCGGTGTTGGCCGGCCATGCGCTCGCACCGGCCACCGGCACGACGGCGCGACCGGACCGGGCCGAAACGAGCGGTCTGACACCAGGTGCGACGGCATCCAGCGCGGCGTCGCCGACCGCCGGGCGGCCGCGTCTCGCAGACGGCACCGCCACCGGGCCGCTCATCGAGACGTTCTACGGCCCGGTACAGGTTCGAATCACGGTGGTGGCGGGGACGATGACCGAGATCGTGGAGGTCAAGCTCCCCTTCGAGCACCTTCACTCCCGGTGGATAAGGGCGAACCTGGTGCCGCAGCTGCGGCAGCGGGTGCTCACCGCCCAGTCAGCGGACGTGGATGTGGTCTCCGGCGCCACCTACACCGGTCAGGGCTACCTCGCGTCCCTGCAGGGCGCGCTGGACCAGCTCTCATGATCATCGGGCAGACACAGCGGTACGCAGTCCACGTGATGGGGACAGTCTTCTCGTTCTGCGTGGCGGCGCCCGCCGACCGGACCGCCCGAGCCGTATCGGCCGCGGTCGCCGAGCTACGGGCCGTGGACGCGGCGTTCAGCCCGTACCGCACGGACTCCATGGTCGCGCGGATTCGCCGCCGCGAGCTTGCGCCGTCGGCGTACCCGCCGGAACTCATCGAGGTCGTCGACGCGTGTGGGGCGATGAACGGGGCGACCGACGGATGGTTCGACGCCTGGGGACTGTCCGGCGGATTCGACCCGAGCGGGCTCGTCAAGGGATGGGGAACCGAGCGGGCTGCGGCGTGCATGCTCGCCGCCGGCGTCGAAGACTTCGCGGTCAGCGCCGGCGGCGACGTTCTGGTCCGCGGGTGCGCGCCACACGGTGGTCGCTGGCGCGTCGGCATCCGCGATCCGTACGACCCGGCCGCGGTCGTCCTCGTCCTCGAGCTCACCGACGCGGCCGTGGCCACGTCGGCCTCGTACGAACGGGGCCCGCACATCGTGGCGCCGCACGCCGGATCAACGGTCGTGACGCTGGCCTCGGCCACCGTGGTCGGTCCTGACCTTGCTACCGCCGACGCGTACGCCACCGCTCTCTACGCCGCCGGCACGCCCGGCCTGGCCTGGTTCAACGTGGCGAGCGACTACTGTGCGTTCACACTCGACGATCGGCTGGTCGCAACGTTCAGCGACGGCGTACCGCAGACCTGGCTACCCTGACCCGCCGGGGTCCGCAGGCGGTCGCGCTCACCAGTGCAGGCCGTCGTTTCCTTCGCTGCGTTGGGCGAGGCGTGCGCTGCCACGTCATTGCGGGATGCGTGATTAGGAACGCAGCAGTTTGAGGTCCTGAGTGGTCGACGATCGCGCCCGAGCTGCAGCCTGACGACGACCACCGACCGGATCCGCCCAACCTGGCACATCACCACGTACGGCGGGCAGTATGGGCACCGTGATCCCGCTCGATCTGGCGATCCAGCTGCGCGACGCCGGTCTTGTCTGGCAGCCCGCAGCCGGTGATCGGTTCGCCGTACCCGGCCGGGACCTCGACGACGAGGTGTTTGTGCTGTCCAACATGGTCATTCAGGTGCACGACCTGCCGGACGCCGTCGTTATCGGTTTCAACGGGACAACCGAATGGGCGCTTGACGACGTGGACAAGGAGGAGGCGATCTGGCTTCCCCGCGAGGACCAGCTGCGGGAGCTTCTCGGCCCGGCGTTCCGCCGGCTGGAAAACGCCGGTGACGGTTTCCGATTGGTGGCCCGGCTCGAGGACCGAGAGACCGAGTTCTCCGCGCCAGGGGCCGAGGAGGCATACGGGATCGCCTTGCTGCGACTGCTTGAATCCCTCGCCCCATGATCTCTGGCGCACGTCGGGTCTCCAGGTGGGGTTGATGGCACAGGCCTGACGACCCCGCGCGACATCGGCGTCCGGACCCTGCACGACCCATGGTGGTCCACGACCTCCCGCGACGCGATGGCGGGGTTCGCGGCCCCTTCCGTACCGATGCGGACACGGTCCATGGGTACCCGCGGCGGGCCGGGCGTTGAACCGGCCGTGACCGTCCGCCGGCACGACGTACGTCAACGTACACAGCACGGTGCAACCGGGCGGCGAGATCCGGGCGCAGCTCGACCACGAGCACTAGGCGGGGCACCCCGCGGCTCCGGATTGCGGCGCCGCGGGGCCGGCGCGAGGCTGGTCCGACTAGCGGGATCGGGGACGGCCCCGGCCGCCCCGGGTATTCCCGCAGCGGCGGGATCGGCAGCCGCAGGTGGTCGACCGCCGCCGGCGTCGCGGTGCGCCGCGATCGCCGGAACCCACCGCCACCCCCACCACGCTCGACGAGGTGGCGCAGCTGGCCGGCCGGCTGCGCACGGAGTTGCGCCACCTCGGCGTGCACGCCGAGGTGCTCCGGTACTGCGAGCAGGCCGGGTAACCGGCAAGGAGCCCAGTTTGCCTCCCATGGCTACACTGAGTCGTATGCGACACCGCTAGCTCGACCAACGCCTGTACCTGGTCACCCGTGCCGATCTGCCCGCTGGAGTCCAGGTGTGCCAGGCGACGCATGCGGCATTCGAATTCGCTCTCACCCATCCCCACCTTGTCCGCGATTGGCGTGTTGCGTCGAGCACGCTGGTCGTCCTGTGCGCACCCGACGAGATGTCCCTCGGTTGGCTGTGCACGGACGCCTCCGCGGCAGGGCTTCTCTTCGTCCAATTCCACGAGCCGGATCTCGGCTATGCCCTGACCGCCGCCGCGTTTGAACCGGCGTCGCGTGGGCTCGTCTCGCACCTGCCTCTCGCCCTCTCACAGCGAGGGGAGGTGAGAACATGAGCATCTCCTCCGACACCTGGGCAGCCGACCTGCGACGGGAAATCGTCGAGGTCGTGGCGGAACGGGACGCCCTGCGGGCTCAGCTCGAGGGTGACCTTCCGGCGGCCACCCGATGGCTGCAGCACAAGGTCTGGCGGCAGGCGGCGGCGCTCGATGCGCTGAACCGCCGTGTCGTTTCACAGCGGTTCGTGCTGCGGTCGCTGGATGAACTCGGGCGGTCGCTGACCGCAGACGAGTACCGTGCCGCCCGCGCCCGCGTCGCCAACAGCCAGCTGCGCGACCGGATCGACGAACTGGACGCCGTGTGAGCGACCATTCGAGGGTGAGCGGCCGGCCCCGCCGGTCGCTCACCCCGGCCCCAGACGCCCAACGGCAGGGCAGCCGCCTCTAAAGCGGCCGGTAGCGGGTTCGACTCCCGCCTGGGGCACCGGAGGAGCTAACTGTCCGCGAACAGCCGCCAGACGAGAAAGCCGGTGCCCCAGCTGCGCTCCAAGACGACGCCCAAGTCGGCCGAGCCAGAGCGGACCGTGACCGGGTAGGTGATCGGCCGAGCGTCGCAAACAATGGTCCGCGTCCGGGGCGGTATCCGGGACCCGGCCGTGATGGTGGCGGCGCCGTCGCCGACGCAGACAACCTCGGCCCGATAGACGCCGACCCGTAGCCGGCCCAGGCGGATCGGGGCCGGACCGTTCAAGGTCGGTAAGGCCACCTCGAACCCCGCCAGGGCGGCCGCGCCCCCGAGCGCGTGCCTCGCCGCCTCCGGCCAGTCCGATCGCACCGGCCGAACCCGCACGACCTGCCATGCCCCGACGGCGCCGAGCACCCCGGCGCGAGTCTGGATGGTGACCACGCCGGCCCGCACCGCGTAGAACGGGAACCGGACGAGCTGCGGCTCGAGGGCGCAGCCGAACCCGACGAGATCGGTGGACGCGCCGGGCACCATGACATGGAGGACGCCCTCCCGGCCCACGTCTCCCACGCACACGAACTCGAGGTCGTGCGGACCGCTGGCGACCGGGATGTCGACCGACAGTTCGGTGGCCAGCGCCACCGGGCCGCGTCGGCCGACCACCCGCTCGGTCGCGGGTAGGGCTCCGTCCGCCGCGGCCAGCCACTCCGCGGGTACGCGGAAGGCAGGTGCCGGCGCCGCGGCGGGAAACGGCGTCCGGGCGAGGGTAGGGACGGCGGCGGTCGCGGACCAGCGCCAGAGTCCGCCGCCCAGCGCGAGGGCGACAAGCACGATGAGGGCGGCCGTGCTGCGAGGATCGTGACGGGCGCCCATGCTCGGACGGTACGCCGGCCGGGCTGTGGCGACGCTACCTTGATCGCTCGATGGATCAAGGAGACGGCCGCGATGAAGGCCGCCGCGGAGGCCCGGCTCGGCGCCCGCGCCACCCGGCCGCAGCGTATGACCGAGCACCAAAATCGCCGCGATCATCGACGCGCTCGGCGGCCTGCTCGCGCTTCTGCGAGACGCCGACCCGCGGTACAAGGCCGAGATCTACGCGCGTGTCGGGCTGCGGATGACCACCGGCCAGGCACAGAAACAGTGATCGCCGAGGTCGTATCTCCGGCGATCGATGGTGTCTTTGATACGTGTCCGAGGCTCAACACTCCGCCTCACCACACGATGATCGCCACGCGCGAGTTCGACGTCTGACTCTCCTAAGCTGTCGGCGGGCGCTCCCGGTCGGTCACGAGGGCCGGCACAGTTCACGCGGACGGCGGTCGCCAGGTGACCGCTGCCACGTCGGCTTCGGTCGCGCGCCGCATCGGGTATCCCGCCACTCCTCCAGGACTCCGTGGTGGTCTCCGTGGCCGGCACGGATGCCGACCCGGTCGCCACCCGGGCAGGCTCGGCCGCATGAACGACCTACGAACCGGCACCCGGTCTTGGATCGGCTCGGTCGGCCGGGTGGTGAGGCAGCCGGTGCTGCGCCGGATCCTGCCCGGCATGCTGGTCTCCGCCCTCGGCGACGGGATGAGCATGGTGGCGGTGGCCTGGCTGGCGGTGCAGATCGCGCCACCCGACCAGGCCGGAGTCTGGACCGGGCTGGCGGTTGCGGCGTACGCGCTGCCGGCCCCGGTCGGCGCGGCCCTGCTCGCCCGGCTCGTGCGCCGGTTCCGCGGCGCGCAGCTGGTCGCGCTGGACGCCGCGCTGCGGGCGGTGGCGCTGGGCCTGGTGGCGACCCTGGCCTGGGCCGGGCTCCTGAACCCGGTCGGGTACGTGGCGTTGCTCGCGGTCTCGTCGCTGTTACACGCGTGGGGGAGCGCCGGAGCCTACACCCTGGTCGCGGAGCTGCTCCCGGACGAGGACCGGGTGACCGGCAATGCGCTGCTGTCCACGTTCACGCAGGCGGCGCTGGTGGTCGGCCCCGCCCTGGCCGGCGGCCTGACCGCACTGGTCGGTCCGGGCTGGGTGATCGGCGCCGACGCGGCCAGCTTCGCCGTGCTAGCGGCGAGCTGCTGGTCGGCCGCCCGTCGGCGAGCCGGCCCGGTCCGGATTCCGACCCGAAAGGGTGTCGCGTCCGCCGCGCCGGCGGCCGGTGGCTGGCGTACCATTCTCGGCCAGCCCCGGCTGCTCGGGTTGATCGCGGTGACCTGTGTCTTCTTCTTTCTCTACGGCCCGGTCGAGGTGGCGCTGCCGGTCCACATCGCCCACGAGCTGCATGGCTCGCCAAGCCTGCTGGGTCTGTACTGGACGGTGTTCGGCATCGGGGCCACCCTGGGCGGTCTCGGGGCCGGACTGCTCCGGCACCGTCCACCCTGGCTGGTGGTGGTCGGCATCATCATCGGTTGGGGCGCGGCGCTGCTGCCGCTTGGGCTGACCGACGCGGTGGCGCCCGGGCTGGTGGGATTCGCGGCCGGAGGCTTGATCTACGGGCCATTCACAGCCATCTCCACCGCGCTGTTCCAGCGCAGCACCCCACCGCAGGCGTTGAGCCGCGTACTGGCCGCCCGTTCCGCGCTCACCATCCCCTCCACCGCACTAGGCACGTTGCTGGGCGGACCGGTGGTGAGCGCGATCGGCGGCCGCCCCACCCTACTGCTCTCCGCCCTACTCACCATCGCACTCGGGGCGTCGGTAGCGGGTGTCCTGTGGCAGCGCTACCGCACGGCCATGGGCGCGAGGCCGAGCTCGGCGAGCGCGGCCGCGCCGGCAGTTGCGTGCTCACCACCGGCAAGCACCAGCGTGCGCGCCCGCTGATAACGGCAGCCGGCGGCGTGGAACGCGTCCGCGGTGGCGAGCAGCCGCGGCAGGTCACCGTCGAGCAGGGCCTCCGCCCGCTCCACCTGGGCGCTGGCGACCGGGTTGCCGGCGACCGTGGCCCGGGCGGCGGCAACCCGGTCCCGGGCGGCCGGGTGCCCGGCGAGCACCGCCGCCTCGGCCCGCAGCGCCACGTACCAGTGCAGCCAGATCCAGGTGACCCACTTCCACACCTGTTCCGGCTCTGGCGCGACCCGCTCCAGCGCCGCCTTCGCGTCCCCGTGGTGGAGCAGGACCATGGCGTCGAACGTGGCGGCGTAGCCACTCGGGTTGCTCGCCCGCCAGAACTGCGCCGCCGCAGTTGTC
>DASXRC010000064.1:0-36149 GCA_036506795.1 Micromonosporaceae bacterium | reverse complement strand
GGAAGGTTCGCCGCGGTCAGCGACAGGTGGCCGTGGTCCTCCAACAGGTGCGCCCGCGCGGTCGGCACGTGGTCCGCCAACCATCGACCGTGTGCGAACGGCACCATCAGGTCGACGGAACCCTGCCAGATGGCCACCGGCACGGTGATCTGGGCGAGGTCAAAGCCCCACGGTGCGACGAAGGCCGCGTCGTCGTCGGCCCACCCGTCGGTGCCCCGCTCGACGGCCCGGCGGCAGCTGGCGGCCAGCCACTCGGCGACCACACCCGTGAGGGCCTCCTTGTCGACGGCCGGCAGCAGCCCGCCGAACGCGGCCACGATGTCGGCCGCGGACACCGTCGCCAGGTCCGCCGCCTGCCCGGCGAGGAACGGGGCGAGCGCCTCCGGACCTTCGATCGCGAGCCCGAACTCTTCGATGTTCTCCGGCCCCATGCCGGCCAGCCAGTCCAGGCCGGTCGCGCCGAACGGGGCGACGCCTCCGATCGTCGCCGCGGCCAGGCACCGCTCGGGCAGGAGGGCGGCGCACGCGAGCGCGTGTGGACCGCCGCCCGAGAAGCCGAGCGTGACGAACTCTGGTACGCCGAGCGCGTCCGCGATGTCCGTGACGTCCTCGACGACGTCCGCGACGCTCCGGCCCGGCCGGCGCTCGGATCCGGCGTACCCGGGCCGGGCGTACGCCACGAGCCGCAGGCCGGCGTCCGAGGCGGCGTCGACGACGGGCCCGAACAGCACCGGTGCCGAGGGTGTCCCGTGATGGAAGACCAGCACGCGGCCGTCGGCCGGCCCGCAGGTGGCGACCTCCAGTGGCCTGCCATCCCGTGCGCGTATGACCGTTCGCTGTCCCTTCTCGACCTGATCGCCGGCGTCGCTCATCGTGCTGCCTCCTGGTGAACCGGGTGGAATACCGACGAAGGCTAGCCCGAGACATGTGCGCCGCGCGCTCCGGTAGGGAACGGGAGCGCGCGGCGGTGCTGGGAATGGACGGCCGTCAGGCGTCGTCCGAGTCGCGTGTGACCTCCTCGGCGGGCGTCAGCGGGGTCTCGTCACTGTTGGCGCCCGTGCGGGCCTTGTCGGCCTCGACGTCACTCTCGTCCGCGGGCTCCCGGGTGCTGCTGTCCTCCTCCGCCTCGGCCGCGGCCTCCGCGGCGGCGGCGGCGGCGGGAATCGGATAGGGAGGTGGCGTGGTCATGTCGGCCTCCTCGATGGTCGTCGACCTCCTCCGCGGGATACCCGTTCCACGTGCCCGGAAACGCCGGGCTGCTACGGCACCAGTGGACGCACCTCGGCGGCCACGAAACGCACAAGACCCTCCGGGTCGGGGTCGTCGGCGGTCGGCTGCAGGATCACGGCGTCGGCGCCGGCATCCGCCGACCGCTGCACGGCATCCGCGATCGCGTGGGCGTCGCCGGCGACGCCCAGGTCCTGCGCGGGGTCGTAGCCGAACAGCCGACGCTCGGCATCGAGGCGTTCGAACGCGCCGGGCCCGGTCGCCGTGTGCAGGTAGACGATGAGCGGATGCGCGTCGGTACGCCCGCCGGCGGCCCGCCCCTGGTCGATCAGGCGGCGCGCCCGGCGTACGCCGTCCGTTGTGGTACTGGCGGTAAGGATCGTTCCGTCGGCGAGCTCGCCGGACAGCCTCAGCGAGCGAGGCCCGGTCGCCGCGGCGAGGACGGCCGGCGCCGTGGCCGGTGGCCAGTCGAGGACGACGCCGTCGAGGCGTACGTATCGGCCGTACACGGTCAGCCGCTGGCCGCCCAGCAGCGCGCGCAGCGCGGTCAGGTACTCGCGGAGCAGCGTGATCGGCGAGTCGACGCGCGCGCCGACCTGCCCCATCCAGTCCTGTACGCCGTGGCCGACGCCGACAATCGCGCGCTCCGGAAACATGCGGTGCAGGGATGCGACCTCCATCGCGGTCAGCGCGACGTTGCGCAGCGGCACCGGCAGCACGCCGATGCCGACCCGCAGCCGCTGCGTCCAGGCCAGGGCCGCGGCCGTGGTCGCGACGCCGCCCTCGCGGAAGCAGTCCTCCCATAGCCACAGTTCGTCGAGGCCCGTGTCGTCCGCGATGTGGGCCAGGTTCCTCAGCCGTTCGGGTGGCAGTTGGGGTAGGAAGACCGCGCCGAGAGTCGTCATGGGCTCATCCTTGCCGACGATCGCCGACACCAATCGAGGGCGCCGGTGGCGGACGTCGGCGGGTGCGGCGGTGTCACCCTGTGGGCTGAATCATCCGGTCTGCGAGACATCGCCCGGTTAGCCAGGGCACGATGGTGGCGTCAACGCCCGGAGTTGGGCAACCGCCGTCGGAGGTGTAACGGTGCAGCGGAGCAAGCAGAAGAACAGGAAGACTGACGCGATGTCGCGCAAGTGGCTCGTCGCGGGGGCGGTTGTCACCACCGCGATGGGCGCGAGCGCCTACGCCATGCGCAAGCGCCGCAATGGCGGCGGCGACGTGCCGGACGCGCCCGGGTCGGACGCGGCGCAGGGCAAGGAAGTGTGGGGTACCGCAGGCGAGACGTTCTCCCAGGGCACGCGGGATCTCACCGACCCCGCCAAGAGCGCGTCATCGAGGCCCTGACCTGGCCATATTTGCGCCCGGTGCCAGCCTGAGAAATCCCTGTCTCCGGCCGTTGTCTCGCTGATCGCCGCTCGTTAAGCTGAGCCAAGCGCGCTCCAATCGCCCGCTTCCCCCGTGGCAGGCGATCGGGGCGCGCCTCTCCGCCGCTTCCGGCGCCTCCACAGTGGATTTCAGATCCAGCGGCCGCCGAGCCACATCCGCGCCGACCAGTCCACATACGGGATCAGCTGGCCGACGAAGATCGGGTAGAAGTAGGCAAAGCACACGGCGACCAGCAGCACGTAACTGCCGGCGACCACCGCGCCGACAAGTCGGCGGTCGCCGTTGCCCGCTGCGTGCGCCCGGGCTGGAGTCATGATGGCGCCGAGCACATAGACGACCGCCAGCACGAGGAACGGCTCGGCCGGCAACGCGTAGAAGAAGAACATCGTGCGCGCGTCGAGCGCGTAGTAGAACCACGGCAGCAGAGCCGCCGCCACGCTCGTTCCGATCGCGACCGCCCGCCAGTCCCGGCGGGCGATGCCGACCCAGGCCAGTCCCGCCAGCGCGGGCAGGAAGGACCACCACAGCACCGGCGTGCCGAGCAGGACGACCTCGGCCGCGCAGCTCGACGCGCCGCACGGCCCCTTGCTGGACCAGTAGAACGCCACCGGTCGGCCCAACAGCAGCCACTGCCACGGCCAGGACTGGTACTTGTGCGTGGCGTGCAGGGTCGTGTGGAACTTGTACGCCTCCTCGTGGTAGTGCAGCAGGTTCTGCAGCGCCCCGATGATCGGCGGCTCTGGACGGCCGGTGTCCGCCAACCAATGCCGGAAGTAGCCGTCGTCCGTCAGGAACCAACCCGTCCAGCTGGCGAGGTAGGTCACCACGATCAGCACACCGAAGAGTAGGAACCACCCGAACTCGTCGACGACGGCGTCGCGCCAGGGCCGGCGGACCCCCGCCGACTTGCGGGCGCCGGCCTCCCACACCCAGGCGAGCACCAGGAAGACGGGCACGAACCAGATGGCGCTCCACTTCACGGCGAGCGCGCAGCCCAGCAGCACCGCGGCGAGCAGCCGCCACCACGGAACCGAGCCCGGAAACCGGAACCGCGGCCGGCCGGCCGGGCCGGGCCGGCTCGGGTCCAGCCCGTCGGCCATCGCCGTCAGCCAGCGCCGGCGGCGAACGTCGCGGTCGATCACGAGCGCCGCGAACGCGGCGAGCACGAAGAGCATGAGGAAGATGTCGAGAAGCCCCGTGCGGGACAGCACGAGATGCATCCCATCCAGGGCCATCAGCAGGCCAGCCGCGCAGCCCAGGGTCGTCGAGTGGAACAGCCGACGGGCGAGCCGGGTGAGGATCAGGACGGAGAGGATCCCGGCGATCGCGGCCGAGATCCGCCAGCCGAACTCGGGCGCCGTGGTCATCAGGCGACCCGGGGCCTTGACGCCGCTGTCCGCGTCCGCGTACCCGAACGCCCACTCGCCGAGCCCTATCAGCCACTTCCCGAGGGGCGGGTGCACCACGTAGGACGGCGTGTTGTCCTTGTAGTTCCACTCGACGCCCCGCTGAATCAGGCCCCACGAGTCCTTGGCGTAGTAGGTCTCGTCGAAGATCTTTCCAGGCGGGTGGCTGAGACCCACTAGCCGAAGAATCGCCGCGATCAGCCCGACGACCGCGGTAGCGACCCAGGAGTACGGGTCGAGCCGAGCGTCGAACGGCAGCAGCCGTCGGCGAATGACCGGGGGCACCCGGCCGGACGGCGCACTTGCGGGATCCGACGGGCGTTCGCTCGCGGACGCTGTCGCGGCCGCCCCGGCCGGCGCCTCCTCGTCCGCGATGGCTGTGGTGTCCGCGCTCGCCACCGGTGTCACCACGCGATCCTAGGCTGCGATGCTGTGGAGCGGAGCACGGCGGGCGGACTTGCCAACCGATCAGGGGGCGGCGACACGGTGTCGGACAAACTAGGTCAAGGCCGACTCATCCTCGTCGGTGCCCCGTTGGGTAACCCGGGCGACGCTTCCCAGCGGCTCCGGGAGGTGCTGGCGACCGCCGACGTCGTGGCCGCGGAGGACACCCGGCGGCTGACCCGGCTGGCCCGGGACCTAGACGTGGAGATCACCGGACGGGTCGTCTCGTACTTCGAGGGCAACGAGGAACGGCGTACACCTGATCTTGTCGCCGCCATGCGCGACGGTGCGCTGGTCGCGCTTGTCACCGACGGTGGAATGCCCAGCGTGTCCGACCCGGGCTACCGGCTGGTCCGGGCTGCGCTGGACGCGGGCGTGCCGGTCACGGCGGCGCCGGGCCCGAGCGCGGTGACGACGGCGCTCGCCGTGTCGGGCCTGCCATCCGACCGGTTCTGCTTCGACGGGTTCCTGCCCCGCAGGCCGGGCGAGCGGCGGGCCCGACTGCGCCGGCTCGCCGCCGAGCAGCGCACCCTGGTGTTCTTTGAGACCACCCACCGGATCGCCGGCTCGCTGGCCGACCTCGCCGCCGTGCTCGGCGCGGACCGCGCCGCCGCGGTCTGCCGGGAGCTGACCAAGACCTACGAGGAGGTACGCCGCGGACCGCTCGCCGAGCTGGCGGAGTGGGCCGCGGCCGCCGAACCGCGCGGGGAGATCACCCTGGTGGTGGCCGGGGCCGCGGCCGCGACCGCCGAGCGCCCGTCGGATGTTGACCTGCGTGCGGCGGTCGCGGCGGGCGAGGCCGCGGGCGCCTCCCGCCGGGATGCCATCGCGGCCACGGCGAAGGAGTACGGCCTGCCGCGCCGCCAGGTGTACGAGGTGGCCGTGCGGGCCGCCCCCGGCCCCGAGGAGCCGACCGGTGTGGCCGGCACGCCATGAGCCGGGCTCATATCTCATGACCGTCGCGCATGGCCTGCCCCAACACTGCGCCGGTGCCCGCGACCGGAGCCGCGGTCACTACGCTTGGTCGGCATGAGTCACGTTCTCGCGGCGGTCGCCTGGCCGTACGCCAACGGCCCGCGCCACATCGGTCACGTCTCCGGCTTCGGTGTTCCGTCGGACGTGTTCAGCCGGTACATGCGGATGGCCGGCCACGACGTGCTCATGGTTTCCGGCACCGACGAGCACGGCACCCCGATCCAGGTGCAGGCCGACGCCGAGGGGCTGACGCCGCGCGAGCTGGTCGACCGGTACAACCGGGTGATCGTCGAGGACCTGCACGGCCTGGGGCTCTCGTACGACCTGTTCACGCGGACCACGACCGGCAACCACTACGCGGTCGTGCAGGAGCTGTTCGAGGGTCTGTACCGGAACGGGTACATCGTGGCCAGGACGACGCTGGGCGCGATCTCCCCGTCGACCGGGCGGACCCTGCCCGACCGGTACATCGAGGGGACGTGCCCGATCTGCGGGTACGGGGCCGCGCGGGGCGACCAGTGCGACAACTGTGGCAACCAGCTGGACCCCGACCAGCTGATCAACCCGCGGTCGAAGATCAATGGCGAGACGCCGGTGTTCGTCGAGACCGAGCACTTCTTCCTCGACCTGCCCGCGTTCGCGCAGGCGCTGAGCAACTGGCTTGACACCCGCGAAGGCTGGCGGCCCAACGTGCTGCGGTTCTCCCGGAACCTCATCGACGGCCTGCAGCCCCGCGCGATCACCCGGGACCTCGATTGGGGCGTACCGGTCCCGCTGGACGGCTGGCGGGACCGGCCGGACAAGCGGATCTATGTCTGGTTCGACGCCGTGATCGGCTACCTGTCCGCATCGATCGAATGGGCCCGACGCTCCGGCGATCCGGAGGCGTGGCGCCGTTGGTGGGCGGCCGACGGCGAGGGGAAGGACGCCCGCGGCTACTACTTCATGGGCAAGGACAACATCGTCTTCCACTCCGTGATCTGGCCGGCACTGCTGCTGGGCTACTCCGGGGAGGGCGACCGCGGCGGTGAGCCTGGCGTGCTCGGCGCGCTGAACCTGCCCACCGAGGTGGTTTCCAGCGAGTACCTGACGATGGAGGGCCGCAAGTTCTCCTCGTCCCGACGGGTCGTCATCTACGTGCGGGACTTCCTCGAACGGTACGACGCGGACGCGCTGCGGTACTTCATCGTGGCGGCCGGCCCGGAGACCCAGGACACCGACTTCACCTGGGCGGAGTTCCTGCGCCGCAACAACGATGAGCTGGTTGCGGGGTGGGGCAACCTGGTCAACCGTTCGGTCTCGATGGCGGCGCGGAACTTCGGCGTGATCCCACCGGTCGACCCGGCCGGGCTGACCGAGGCGGACGAGGCCCTGCTGACGTCCGCCCGGGCCGGCTTCGACACCGTCGGCGCGCTCATCGAGCAGCACCGGCAGAAGCAGGCGATCGGCGAGGCGATGCGGGTGGTCGCCGAGGCGAACAAGTACCTTTCCGAGCAGGCGCCCTGGAAGCTTAAGTCCGCCGACGAGAAGCCGAGGATGGGCACCATCCTGCACGCCGCCCTGCAGGCGGTCAGCGACTGCAACACCCTGCTGACACCGTTCCTGCCGCACTCGGCGCAGACCATCCACGAGCTGCTCGGCGGCGAAGGCGTACACGCGCCGATGCCGGAGGTACGGGAGGTGTCCGATCTGGACGGTGGGCCCGCGTACCCCGTGCTCATGGGCGACTACTCGGGCGGCGCGCGCTGGGCGTCGGTGCCGATCGAGGTGGGGCGTCCCCTGGCGCCGCCGAAGCCGGTGTTCCGCAAGCTGGATCCGTCCATCGTGGACGAAGAGCTGGCTCGGCTGGAGAACGCCTGAGCCATGCGATCGGAGTCGAACCGAGCGCAGCGGGCGGCCGGGCGAACTCGGCGGGATGCCCCGCCACCAGCGCCCGAGCCGCTGCGGGTACCCGTCGTCGACAGTCATACCCACCTCGACATCGTTGGCGGCGACCCGGCGGACGCCATCGCGGCGGCGGGTGTGGTCGGCGTGGATCGACTCGTGCAGGTCGGGGTGGATGTGGAGTCGTCCCGTTGGAGCATCGCGGCGGCCGAACGCCACACGGAGGTGCTCGCCACGGTCGCGCTGCACCCGAACGAGGCGCCCAGGCTGGCCGCGGGCGGCCGCCTCGACGAGGCGCTCCGGGCGGTCGAGGAGCTGGTCGGGCACCCGCGGGTCCGCGGCATCGGCGAGACCGGACTCGACACCTACCGGACCGGGCCGCACGGCCGCGCCGCCCAAGAGGAGAGCTTTCGCGCGCACATCGCGTTCGCCAGGCACTACGCGAAACCGCTGGTGATCCACGACCGGGACGCGCACGCGGACGTGTTGCGCGTGCTCGACGACGAGGGCGCGCCCGACACGGTCGTGCTCCACTGCTTCTCGGGCGACGCGGGATTCGCCGCTGAGTGCGTCCGCCGGGGTTACGTGCTCAGCTTCGCCGGGACGGTGACGTTCAAGAATGCCGGGCCGCTGCGCGAGGCCGTGCGCGTCACCCCGCTGGAGCAGCTGCTCGTGGAGACCGACGCGCCGTACCTGACCCCGATGCCGTACCGTGGTCGGCCCAACGGCTCCTATCTGATCCCACTGACCGTGCGGTCCCTCGCGGAGACCTTGGAAGCGGACGTCGACAAGGTGTGCGAGGGCATCTCCGCGACCGGTGAGCGCGTCTTCGGCCCGTGGTCGTGAGCGACCTCCTCGGCCCAGCGGAGATCCGCGAGCTGGCCGCCCGCCTCGGGCTGTCCCCGACGAAGCGGCTCGGGCAGAACTTCGTCCACGACCCAAATACGGTCCGCCGCATCGTCGCCGTCGCCGACCTCGACTCGGGCGACGTGGTGATCGAGGTGGGTCCGGGCCTCGGATCGCTGACGCTCGCTCTGTTGCCGGTCGCCCGGCACGTGCATGCCGTCGAGATCGATCCGATTCTGGCGGGAGCGCTCGGGCAGACCGCCGCCGAACGGGCCGGGGACCGCGCGGCGCGGCTAACCGTCCACACCGTCGACGCGCTCAAGGTCGGAGCGGCCGACCTCGACCCCGCGCCGACCGCGCTCGTGGCGAACCTGCCGTACAACGTGGCCGTGCCGGTCGTGCTGCATTTGCTTGCCGAGCTGCCCACGGTGCGACACGGCTTGGTGATGGTGCAGAAGGAGGTCGCCGACCGGCTCACCGCGCCGCCGGGCTCCAAGATCTACGGCGTACCGAGCGTGAAGCTGGCCTGGTACGCCGCGGCCCGCCCGGCCGGCCGGGTGCCTCCGGCCGTGTTCTGGCCGGTCCCGAACGTCGACTCCGGTCTCGTCGCGTTCGTCCGTCGCGATCCGCCGCTTCACGGCGTACCCAGGGAAGAGGTCTTCGCCGTTGTGGACGCGGCGTTTGCTCAGCGCCGCAAGACCCTGCGGGCGGCGCTCGCCGGCTGGGCCGGCGGCGCGGATCGCGCCGCCGAGATCCTCACCGCGGCCGGGGTCGACCCCAGGGAGCGCGGCGAGTCGCTGTCCGTCGAACGGTTTGCCGCGATCGCCGCGGCGGCTTTCCCGAGGCGCCGGTACGCCGCCGAGTAGGCTGGCCGCGTGCGAGGAGTGCGGCGATGAGCACGGGGGACGTTGCTCCGTGACCGAGGCGCTGCGCCCAGAGGACGATCTCGACCGTCCACGGCTCGCGGCCTCCGGGCCGGTGAAGGTGAGGGTCCCCGCAAAGATCAACCTCCACCTCGGCGTGGGACCGCTGCGCCCGGACGGCTACCACGAGCTCAACACGGTGTACCTCGCGATCTCCATCCACGATGAGCTGACCGCGCGGCGCGGGGACACGCTTGCCCTCACGATGGAGGGCGAGGGCGCCGGGGAGCTGGCCCTGGACGAGACCAATCTCGTGATCAAGGCGACTCGTGCGCTCGCCGAGCGCGCCAAGGTGCCCGCGCATGCCAGGCTCCACCTGCGCAAGCAGATCCCGGTCGCCGCCGGGCTGGCCGGCGGCAGTGCGGACGCGGCCGCGGCCCTTGTCGCGTGTGACGCGCTGTGGGGCACCGGGCTGTCCCGGGACGAGCTGGCGGCGATCGCGGCCCAGGTCGGGGCGGACGTGCCGTTCCTGGTGCACGGGGGCACCGCGCTCGGCACCGGCTACGGCGAACGCGTCAGCCCAGTGCTCGCGCGCCCCACCTCGTGGCACTGGGTCGTGGCCATCGCCGACGCCGGCCTGGCCACCCCCGATGTCTATCGCGAGCTGGATCGGCTCCGGGCGACCGGCGACGCGCCGCCCCCGCTCGGCTCCACCGATGCCCTGCTGGCCGCGCTGCGCCAGCGCGACCCCGCGGTACTGGGCGCCGTGCTCGGCAACGACCTGCAGCCGGCCGCGCTGTCGCTGCGACCGGTGCTCGCCGACACCCTCAAGGCGAGCGAGGACGCCGACGCCCTCGCGGCGATCGTCTCCGGCTCCGGCCCGACGTGCGTGTTCCTGTGCCGCGACGCCGGACACGCCGGCGCGGTCGCGAGGGCGGTCGAGACCGCCGGAGTGGCGCGGACGGTCCGCACGGCGTACGGCCCGGTGCCCGGAGCCCGAGTGATCTGAGCGATGGCTGGCCGATAGGCTGCCGGACGGCTGATTCCCCGCGCGTTGGAGTGAGAACATGGCGCACGAACCCGTCAACCATCCGCTGCGGCCGGTGTACCGGGCGCTCGCCGGGCTGACCGGCCTCTACGTGCTCGTCTTCGGCATCATCGGCGTCGTGCGGACCGGCGGCGGCGACGTGTTCGCGCGGGAGGACACCGTGGTGCTCGGGCTGCGTACCAATGCCGGCTTTTCGATCATCTCCGTGGTGGCCGGGATCGTGATCTTCGCCGGGGTCGCCGTCGGCCGGAACGTGGACCGGTTCGTCAACAAGTGGGGTGGATACGCGTTCCTGGGGGTCGGCATGGTCGCGTTGGCGCTGCTGCGGACCGACGCGAACTACCTCAACTTCTCGATGACGACGTGCATCGTGTCGTTCGTCATCGGCATGGTCCTGCTCACGGCCGGCCTATACGGCAAGCTCGGCACGGCGCAGGATGCGGCGGCCGAGGGGGCCTTCCGGCACGGCTGACAACTTTCGGCTGCGTCCCCGCACCGCCTGGGCCACAATGCGTATCGAGACCTCTTCCCGGTACGGAGGGCCCGTCATGGCGCATACTCCCGTCAACCACCCGCTCGGCCGGCTCTATCGGGCGGTCGCCGGCCTCGTCGGCGCGTACATCCTGGTCTTCGGGATCGTCGGCGTCGCCCGGACCTGGGGCGAGGACCTCTTCGCCCGCGACAACACCTGGGTGCTGGGGCTTCGGACCAACCTCGCGTTCAGCATCCTGTCGGTCGTCGCCGGCGCCGTGATCGTGCTCGCGGCGCTCATAGGCGGGAACGTGCCGCACTTCGTGAACAAGTACGGCGGTGGGGTCTTCCTCGGCGCCGGCATCGTCATGCTGACGGTCCTGCAGACCGACGCGAACTTCCTGAACTTCTCGATCACGACCTGCATCGTGTCGTTCCTGTTCGGCATGGCGCTGCTCACCGCCGGGCTCTACGGCAAGGTGGGCCCCCCGGAGGCGGCCAAGGCGCACGAGGCGTACCGGCACTTCGCCGGTCCGGACCCGGAGCCGAGCCGGCTGGCCACCGACAGCCGGTACCACCACCGGCCGACCGAGGACCAGGGCGAGGAGCACCGGTTCGCCTGAGCCTGACGCGCGGGCGGCCGCCCGAACGCCCAACTCTGACGGAGTTGCGCTGGCGTGGTGCCCGACTCAGCGGCCGCGGCGCGTCAGCAGCGTTGGCTTGGGCTCCAGGTGGGAGAGCCCATTCCAGGCGAGGTTCACCAGGTGCGCCGCCACCGTCTCCTTCCGCGGCTTGCGCACCTCCAACCACCAGCGCCCGGTCAGCGCCACCATGCCCACAAGAGCCTGCGAGTAGAGCTCGGCGAGCTTCGGGTCGTACCCGCGCGCCTTGAACTCGGCGCCGAGGATGTGTTCGACCTGGTGCGCGACGTCGTTGAGCACGCTGGAGAAGTTGCCCGTCGCCGACATCAGCGGCGACTCCCGCACGAGCACGCGGAAGCCGTTGGTCTCCTCCTCGATGTAATCGAGGAGCGCGAACGCGGCCTGCTCCAGCAGCTCGTGCGGGTGTCCAGCGGTCAGCGCCGTGGTTATCCGGTCGAGCAGCGCGCGGACCTCCCGGTCGACGACGACCGCATAGAGGCCCTCCTTGCCGCCGAAGTGCTCGTAGACGACCGGCTTGGACACCTTGGCGCGCGCCGCGACCTCCTCGATCGACGTTGCGTCGAAGCCGCGTTCGGCGAACAGCTGTCGGCCGATCGCGATGAGCTGCTCGCGGCGCTGAGCCGCGGACATGCGTACGCGCGAGGGGGGCTTGCCGGCGGGCGCCGGTGGCCGCGATGCGGCCGACGCCGCCGCGATCCGGTCGCGGCGGGCGTCGGTCTCGTTGTCGCTCACTGCGCCATCGTGCCGGCCGGCCATTGCGGCCCGGACCTCCGGCGCGCCGGTCACGAGGCGGCCGGCTTGACCAGTTTCGTGGCGAGCCGGTCGGATCTGGGCCAACGAACATCGGTGGCCCAGCCGAGCTTTTCCAGCAGCCAGATGACGCGGGCAGAGGAGTCGAGCTGACCGCGCATGACGCCATGCCGGGCGCAGGTGGGATCCGCGTGGTGCAGGTTGTGCCAGCTCTCGCCGAAGGAGAGCAGTGCCAGCGGCCAGAAGTTCGCGGCCTTGTCGCCCTCGCGCATCTCGAACGGCCGCTCGCCGACCACGTGGCACACCGAGTTGATCGACCACGTGACGTGATGCAGCAGGCTGATCCGAACCAGGCCAGCCCAGAAGAATGCGCTCAGCGCGCCCTGCCAGGACGACGTCACCAGGCCACCGACGGCCGCCGGCGTGAGCACGGAGAGCACGACGAGCAGCGGGAACAGCTGGTCGACCCGGCGGATGTCCTTGTCGGCGACGAGGTCAGGGGCGAACCGGGCCCGATTGGACATCTCGCGATGGAACAGCCAGCCCATGTGCGCGTGCCACAGGCCCTTGGTCAGGCCCCACACGCTGGAGCCGTACCGCCACGGCGAGTGCGGGTCGCCCTCGAGGTCGGAGTACTGATGGTGGCGCCGGTGGTCGGCGACCCACTGCGTCGGGGCGCCCTCGATGGCCAGCGACCCGGTTACCGCGAGCATGATTCGGACCCACCGCTTGGCCTTGAAGGACCCGTGCGTCAGGTAGCGGTGGAAGCCGACGGTGACGCCGAACCCGGCGACGTTGTAGAGGACCACGAAGATCGCCACGTCGGTCCAGCTCAGGCCCCAGCCCCAGGCGACCGGGATCGCCGCGAGCAGTGCCACGAACGGGATGATCACGAACGCCCACAGCGCGATGATGATTCCCACCGGCTGCTTGCCCTCGGTCAGTGGCTTCGGTCCGGTCCTGACGGTCGTGCTGGGCTGGTCGAGTACGGCTGAAGGCATCGGCACCTCGCAGGGCTGAGCTTTGGGGGACAAGATTGGTTACGCTTACGTCACCGTAACCTACGTGACCGTAATTTGTCAGGGCTCGGCGGGTTCGGAAGTGTCGTACCTATGTTCTAATCTGCGGGCATGGATGGGTCGACGGCATCCGAGGCCCGGCGCCTGCGGGTGGATGAGCAGCTCAGCGCGGGCCAGATCAGGCAGCGGTTGGGCCTGAGCAAGGATCAGTTGTACGCGGCGCTGCGCGGCGTGCCGCCGCCGGCCTGGACGCGCCGGCCGAACGCCAAGGACGAGCTGCGGGCCCGCGCGATCGAGCTGCGCGGCGAAGGCTGGTCCGTGAACGACATCGCGCTCGAGCTGCATGTGGCCAAGTCGACGGCGTGGCTGTGGGTTCGGCACCTGCCGCTCGATCCGGATAGCGAGCGCGCCCGCCGAAAGCGCGAGCACTCTAAGCGGATGACGGACGCGCGCTGGGACGCCTTCCGGCGCAACCGCGATGCCGCCCGAGCGGAAATCGAGTCAAGCGCGGAGCAGTGGGTCGGCGAGCTAGCGCGACGTGAGCTCCTGCTGCTGGGCGCCGTGACCTACTGGTGCGAGGGCTCGAAGTCAAAGCCCTGGCGTACCGCCAAGTACTTGGCGTTTATCAACAGCGATCCGGTCCTGATTGATCTGTTCATCCGCTTTGTCGAGGAGCTGGGCGTGGCGCGGGACTGCCTGTCCTATCGCGTGGCTATCCACGAAAGTGCGGACGTCGCCGCCGCCACCCAATGGTGGGCAGATCGAATTGGCGTGCCTATGGACCGATTCCAGCGCGTGACGCTCAAGCGCCACAACGCAACAACGAACCGGTTGAATACCGGGACCGATTACCGCGGCTGCCTCGTCGTTCGAGTTTCGAAGAGCCGCCAGCTGTACTGGTGGATCGAAGGCGTCATGCGCGCGTTGGCCGGGGCAACCGCATCCGGCCGGGGTCTGGATGACGCGTTAAGCTGACCATGCTGCTCAATCGGCCGTGGTGTAATTGGCAACACCTCCCCCTTTGGAGGGGATGTTCCAGGTTCGAGCCCTGGCGGCCGAGCTGTCACGAAACGTCCGTTTCGCCAAGCCACCGACCCCAGCCGGCGATCCGGCGCGCGGTTAGCATGAGGCCGGCATCGCCAGCAGCCTGAACCGGGAGTACGCGCGTGAAGCAGCACCGGGCCCGCAGCGTCATCGTCCTCGCCGCCGGCGAGGGCAAGCGGATGAAGTCGGCGCTGCCCAAGGTCCTGCACCCGCTGCTGGGTCGCAGCCTGCTCGGGCACGTACTCGGCGCCGCCGAGCCGCTCGGCGCCGAGCTGACCGTGGTGGTGGTCGGCGTCGGCGCCGACCGAGTGAGCGAGCACCTGTCGGCCATAGCCCCGGACGCCGCGCCCGTGCTGCAGGCCGAGCAGCGCGGCACCGGGCACGCCGTGCGCCTCGCCCTCGAGGCCGTCGCCGAGGCGGACGGCACCGTCGTGGTCCTCAACGGCGACGTTCCGCTACTGCGCGCGGAGACGCTCGTCGCCCTCGTTTCGAATCACGAGGCGACCGGCGTGGCCGCGACCGTGCTCGCCGCTGAGGTACCAAATCCGACCGGGCTGGGCCGGATCGTACGAACCCTCGACGGCGGCCTCGAGCGGATCGTGGAGGAGCGGGATGCCAGCGCGACCGAGCGGGCGTTACGAGAGATCAACGCCGGAATCTACGCGTTCGACGCCGCGGTGCTGCGGGAGGCACTCGGCAAGCTGTCGAGCGACAACGACCAGGGCGAGGAGTACCTGACCGACGTCTTCGGGCTGCTCGTCGCCGCCGGGGCCACGGTCGGCATACACGTCGCCGAGGATCCGACCGAGACCCTGGGATGCAACGACCGGGCGGAGCTGGCCCTGCTGCGGGCGCTGCTTCGCGACCGGGTCAACGCCGGGTGGATGCGCGACGGCGTCACGATCCTCGACCCCGCGACGACGTGGATCGACGTGACCGCGACCCTCGGCAGGGACGCCATTGTGGACCAGAACACCCAGCTGGCCGGCGTGACCGCGGTCGGCGAGGGTGCACGCGTGGGCCCGGATACGACGCTCATCGACACCGCGGTCGGGGAGGGCGCGACCGTCGTGCGCGTGCACGCGGTCGGTGCCGATATCGGCCCGCACGCACAGGTCGGTCCGTACGCGTCGCTCCGGCCCGGCACGCGGATGGCGGCCGGGTCGAAGATTGGCACCTTTGTCGAGACGAAGAACGCGGTCCTCGGCGAGGGCGCCAAGGTTCCCCACCTGACGTACGCCGGCGATGCCACGATCGGGCCGGGTGCGAACATCGGGGCGGGCACGATCTTTGCCAACTACGACGGCGTACACAAGCACCACACCACGGTGGGCGAGGCCTCGTTCATCGGCAGCGATACGGTGCTGATCGCGCCCGTCACCGTCGAGCCCGGCGCGTACGTCGCGGCCGGCAGCGCGCTGTACCAGGACGTGCCGCCCGGCTCGCTCGGCGTCACCCGCGCCCGCCAGCGCAACGTGGAGGGCTGGGTCGCCCGCAAGCGCGCGGGCACGCCTACCGCCGACGCGGCCGAGCGGGCGAAGCGGGCGGGTGAGGGCAGTCCGGACGCCGGACGGAACGGTGCGCCGGTGCCAGACGTGGAGGACGGTACCGACCCGGCGCCGGGCGCGGGAGATACTGGCAACGAGTAGGACGCCGAGGCACGGGAGCGAGCCGATGGGCAGCATCGTCGCTGAGAACCGCAAGAGTCTGATGCTCTTCTCGGGGCGGGCATTCCCCGAGCTGGCTCAGGAGATCGGCGAGGTGCTGGGGGTGGCGCCGACGCCGACCGAGGCATACGAATTTGCCAATGGCGAGATCTTCGTGCGGTACGAGGAGTCGGTCCGTGGCTCGGACGCCTTTGTCGTCCAGTCGATCACCGAGGGCGTCAACAAGTGGGTCATGGAGACCCTGATCATGGTCGACGCGCTGAAGCGCGGATCGGCCAAGCGCATCACCGTGGTGCTGCCCTTCTACCCGTACGCGCGGCAGGACAAGAAGCACCGCGGGAGGGAGCCGATCTCGGCACGCCTGGTCGCCGACCTGCTCAAGACCGCCGGTGCCAACCGCATCCTGACCGTCGACCTGCACACCGCGCAGATCCAGGGGTTCTTCGACGGTCCGGTGGACCACCTGTTCGCGATGGACGTGCTCGCCGGCTACGTGGAGCGCCGCTACGCCGGCCGGCCGATGACCGTGGTAGCCCCGGACTCCGGTCGGGTGCGGGTAGCCGAGCGGTGGACCGACCGGCTGGGTGGCTGCCCGCTGGCGTTCATCCACAAGTCTCGGGATCCGCTGCAGCCGAACCAGGTCGTGGCCAACCGCGTGGTGGGCGACGTCGAGGGACGGGTGTGCCTGATCGTTGACGACATGATCGATACCGGGGGGACGATCTGCAAGGCTGCGGACATCCTGTTCGACGCGGGCGCCGCGGAGGTGCTGGTCGCGGCGACCCACGCCGTGCTGTCCGATCCGGCCACCGAGCGGCTGAAGAACAGCCGCCTCAGCGAGGTCGTCGTCACCAACA
This sequence comes from Micromonosporaceae bacterium, assembly GCA_036506795.1. Classification (GTDB taxonomy): domain Bacteria; phylum Actinomycetota; class Actinomycetes; order Mycobacteriales; family Micromonosporaceae; genus DASXRC01. The sequence goes on along the minus strand of DASXRC010000064.1, from coordinate 19,597 downwards.
CGCTGCCACTCCCACCCGAGAAGCGGCTCGACAAGATCACCGTATTGTCGATCTCGCCGTTGCTAGCGCGAGCGATCCGTGAGGTGTTCGACGACGGCTCGGTGACCACCCTGTTCGGCGGCCTGAGCTGAGCCGGCGGCCACCGGGACGCTGGCTGCCGCCGGCCGTAATCGCTCGGGTAGACTGATCCGGTTGCCACGGCGAGGGTGCCCTGCGGGTTGTTGCCGGGCGGTCGCACAGATCGCACGCGCGAGCCGCGCGAGGCACCGTGATCGGCGCGGTGCTCCGGGAGTACGCAAGGACGGTGGAGCCCCGTGTCGTCCTCGCCCGGCACCGCAGCAGCCATCTGAGGATCGAGCAGGAGTACTCCCGTGTCCGAGGTAAAGATCAGCGCCGAGCCGCGTACCGAGTTCGGCAAGGGCGGCGCCCGCCGTACCCGCCGGGCCGGCAAGGTGCCCGCCGTGCTGTACGGCCACGGCGAGAAGCCCAAGCACATCGCCCTACCCGCCCGCGAGTTCGCCGCCGCGATTCGGCACGGCGGCACCAACCAGGTCTTCAGCATCGAGATCACTGACGGCACGCAGGTGCTGGCGCTGGCGAAGGCCATCCAGCGGGACCCGATCAAGGACAGCTTCGAGCACGTCGACCTCCTCTTGATCCGCCGGGGGGAGAAGGTGACGGTCGAGGTCCCGGTCCAGTTGGTCGGCGAGCCGGCCAGGGAAACGCTCGTCATGACCGAACACACGACGATCTCCCTCACCGCGGACGCGATGCGCATCCCCGACCACCTCGAGCTGTCGATCGCCGGTCTCAACGCGGGCTCGCACGTGACCGCGGGCCAGATCGAGCTGCCGAGCGGCGCCGAACTGGCCGTTGACGGCGAGCTCATCGTCGCGATCGTCGCCGCCGCACCGACCGCCGAGGAGCTCGAGGCCGAGGCCGGCGAGGTCGAGGCGCCGGTCGAGGCGGAGGCGGAGGCGCCGGCCGAGGGCGTCCCGGCCGAGGCCGCGGCGCCGGCCACGGGCGAGAGCACCGAGGCCTGACCCGCAGCGGTACGCGAAGCGGCCGGCCGTCCCGAGGAAAACGGGCGGGCCGGCCGCTTCCGTTTGACCGACAATCATCTCGGCCGACAATCGCGCCGGCGGACCGCCAGGTCGGCAGAGGGAGCTCGAGACATGGCCGATGAGACCACGCCGTGGCTGGTGGTCGGCCTGGGCAACCCCGGGCCGGCGTACGCCAAAAACCGGCACAACGTGGGCTTCACGGTCGTCGACCTGATCGCTGACCGGATGGGGGTCAAGGTCGGCCGGCACCGCCGCGCGGTGGCCGAGGTGGCCGAGGGCCGGCTCGGATTCGGCGGGCCCCGGGTGGTGCTCGCCAAGCCGATGACGTACATGAACCTGTCCGGCGGGCCGGTCGCCGCGCTGTCCCAGTTCTACAAGGTGCCGGCGGATCGGATCGTCGCGGCGCACGACGATCTCGACCTCCCGTACGGCCAGCTGCGCGCCAAGCTCGGCGGCGGCGAGGGTGGCCACAACGGCCTGCGGTCGATGTCGATGTCGCTCGGCACGAAGGACTACCTGCGGGTCCGCTTCGGCATCGGACGCCCGCCCGGCCGACAGGACCCGGCCGACTACGTCCTGTCGGACTTCTCCGCCACCGAGCGCAAGGAGCTCGAGTTCCTCGTGGACCGCGCGGCCGACCTCGCCGAGGCGGTCATCACTCGCGGCCTGGAGTGGGCGCAGAACGCGTACCACGCCGTCTGACGGCCACGCGCCGCGACGCTCGCATTTGGGGACTCGCCGGGCCCGGTACTCTTTCCCACCGATGACCGTGACACCGCCCGTCGTGGACGGAGCCTTCGCGCGCTGGCTGACGGGCTCCGCGGGCCGGTTGTTGCTGGACACGCGGAGCCGGCTGGGGTACGCCGATGCGCCCGCGCTGCGCGCGGCCGGCGACAAGCTGGCGCACGACCTGATCCGCACGGAGCTGGCCCGCTGGCGACCGGCGGACGCCGTGCTCTCCGAAGAAGACAGTGGCGCCCGGCGCGACTGGTCGGGAAGCGACCGCGACCGCCCGGCGCGGCTCGATGCCGAGCGGGTGTGGATCGTCGACCCGCTCGACGGCACCCGGGAGTACGCCGAGGAGGGCCGCTCGGACTGGGCGGTCCACGTGGCGCTCTGGTCGCGGAACGTGGGTGCCCCGCACCGGCTGGCGGCGGGCGCGGTCGCGCTGCCGGCCCAGCACCGGGTGGTCGGCACGGACTACCCGCCCGCGTACCCGCCGATGAGCCCGGCCGCGTCGACCGGCGGGCGGATCCGGCTCGCCGTCAGCCGCACCCGGCCGCCGGCGTTCCTCCCGGCGCTGGCGGAGGAGCTGCGTGCGGGCCTGGTGCCGATGGGCTCCGCCGGCGCCAAGATCGCTGCGGTCGTGAGCGGTGAGGTGGACGCCTATGTGCACGCCGGAGGGCAGTACGAATGGGACTCGGCCGCGCCGGTCGCTGTGGCCACGGCCACGGGCCTACACGCTTCCCGAATCGACGGATCTGCGCTGAAATACAACCAGGCCGATCCCCGGTTGCCCGATCTCGTGGTCTGCCGCAAGGACCTGGCCCCCCGGCTCCTCGCAGCGCTGCGCAGGGTTGGCGGCACGGTCTAGAGCTTGCCCATCGGAAAGGCCGAAATAGTATGCCGACGCTCGCCTACCGCGTTTCGCACCTGGCCGCCCTGGAGGCCGAGGCGATCTTCATCATGCGCGAGGTCGTCGCCGAGTTCGAGCGCCCGGTGCTGCTGTTCTCCGGAGGCAAGGACTCGATCGTGATGCTGCGGCTGGCGGAGAAGGCGTTCGCCCCGGCCCGCGTCCCGTTCCCGGTCATGCACGTGGACACCGGGCACAACTTCGCTGAGGTGTTGGAGTTCCGCGACGCACGGGTCGCCGAGCTGGGTCTGCAGCTGATCGTGGCGAGCGTGCCGGAGGCGCTCGAGGCGGGCCTGGTCCGCGACCCGGCCGACGGCTCCCGCAACCGTATCCAGACGCCGGTGCTGCTGGCCGCGGTCGAGAAGTACCGATTCGATGCGCTGTTCGGCGGTGCCCGGCGGGACGAGGAGAAGGCGCGCGCCAAGGAGCGCGTGTTCAGCTTCCGGGACGAGTTCGGCCAGTGGGACCCGAAGAACCAGCGTCCGGAGCTGTGGTCGCTCTACAACGGCCGGCACCACGCCGGTGAGTCCATCCGGGTCTTCCCACTGTCGAACTGGACCGAACTGGACGTCTGGCACTACATCGCGGCGGAGCGGCTCGCGCTGCCGAGCATCTACTACGCGCATGAGCGTGAGGTGGTCGAGCGCGACGGCATGCTCTACGCGGTCAACGAGTTCCTCCCCGCCCAGGCCGGAGAGGTCCCGCGCAAGCAGCGGGTGCGCTACCGCACGGTCGGCGACGCCTCCTGCACCGCGGCGGTCCCGTCCGACGCGGACACCGTCGAGCTCGTCGTCGAAGAGGTCGCGGCCACCCGCGTTACCGAGCGCGGCGCGACCCGCGGCGACGACCGGACCAGCGAGGCCGCGATGGAGGACCGCAAGCGCGAGGGCTACTTCTGATGTACCCCACGAAAACGCTCCGCCTCGCTCCACGCTTCCGCGGGCGCCCCGCATGATGGACCTACTGCGATTCGCGACCGCCGGCAGCGTGGACGACGGCAAGTCGACGCTGATCGGGCGCCTGCTCTACGACACCAAGTCCCTGTTCACCGACCAGCTCGCCGCCGTGGAGGCGGCCAGCGCCGCCCGCGGTGACGAGTACACCGACCTGGCGCTGCTCACCGACGGGCTGCGCGCGGAGCGGGAGCAGGGCATAACGATCGACGTGGCGTACCGCTACTTCGCGACGCCGCGGCGGAAATTCATCATCGCCGACACGCCAGGGCACATCCAGTACACCCGCAACATGGTGACCGGGGCGTCCACCGCCGACCTCGCGCTGATTCTCGTCGACGCACGCAAGGGCATCGTCGAGCAGTCGCGCCGGCACGCGTTCCTGTGCTCGCTGCTACGCGTGCCCCACCTCGTCTTGTGTGTGAACAAGATGGACCTCGTCGGCTGGTCCGAGGTCGTCTTCGAGAAGATCCGGGATGAGTTCACGGCGTTCGCCGCCAAGCTCGAGGCACCCGACCTGTCGGTCATCCCGGTCTCCGCGCTGCACGGTGACAACATCGTGACGCGGTCCGCGAACATGTCGTGGTACCAGGGACCGTCGCTGCTGCACCACCTCGAACACGTACATATCGCGTCGGACCGCAACCTCGTGGACGTGCGCTTCCCGGTGCAGTACGTCATCCGTCCACAGTCGACAACGGTGACCGATTACCGGGGGTACGCCGGCCAGGTGGCCTCCGGCGTGCTCAAGCCGGGCGACGAGGTCATGGTGCTGCCGTCCGGCTTCACCACCCGGATCGCGGCGATAGACACCGCGGATGGGCCGGTCGACGAGGCCTTCCCCCCGATGTCGGTGACGGTCCGGCTCCAGGACGAGCTCGACGTCTCCCGCGGCGACATGATCTGCCGGCCGCACAACGCGCCGACGGTCGCCCAGGACATCGAGGCGATGGTCTGCTGGATGGATGAGTCGCGGCCGCTGCGGGTCGGCGGGAAGTACGCCATCAAGCACACCACCCGCGCCGCCCGGGCGATCGTGCGCGAGCTGTACTACCGGCTCGACGTCAACTCCCTGCACCGCGACGAGGCCGCCAACCACCTCGCGCTCAATGAGATCGGCCGGATCCGGCTGCGCACGACGGTGCCGCTGCTCGTCGACGAGTACCGCCGTAACCGAACGACCGGTGGGTTCATCATCGTCGACGAGAGCACGAACCGGACGGTCGCCGCCGGCATGATCGTGGAGGCGGCGTAGCTGGCCCTCGCTGAGTTGCTGGCCCTCGCTCCGCTCGGGCGGCTCGCGCCGCTCGCGGGCAGCGCCTTCGGCTGCGGGCGACGACGGCTTCGCCGCGTCGTCCTCCCCTCCAGGCGCGGCCGCGGCGCTCGCGTAACTGGCAAGCTTGCACAGGTCGGGCTGTCACGGAGCCAGGACTCCCCAAGGTGCGACGTTGTGTCGATCTTGGACTCGGGCCGTCAGCCCACCTTGGCGGTCCAGTCCGCCGGGAGGCCGTCGATCGCCGCGTCGCCAGCGGTGGCGGTCACCGCCACGAGGGCGGTGCCCAGCCGTAGCTGGTGCAGCTTGAGCGTCCCCCAGCGCTCGGGCAGCCGCGGCCGGAGCATCACCGTCCGATGTGGAACGTCCGGGTCCAGACCCAGGAACGAGCGAACGAGCATGAGCGGGGCCGCGCTCGCCCAGGCCTGCGGCGAGCAGGACGTCGGGTACGGCACGGGCGGGGTGAAGCTCTCCCGCGGGAAGCCGCAATACAGCTCCGGCAGCCGGGAGCCGAACGCGGTGGCGGCGTCGAGCAGTCCATTGGCGAGCCGGCGCGCCAGCTCCGTCGCACCGGGCAGGTGCCTGTACCGGAGCAGCCCCGCGACGCAGACCGCGGTGTCGTGTGGCCAGACCGATCCGTTGTGGTAGCTCATCGGGTTGTACGCACCCATCCGGGTCGACAGGGTGCGCAGCCCGTACCCGGAGTCCATGTCCTCGCCGCCGAGCCGCTCTATGAGCGTGGCGGCGTGCTCGTCGTCCACGATGCCGGTCCACAGGCAGTGGCCGGGGTTGCTGGTCAGCGCGTCGAGTCGGTGCCCCGTGCCGTCGAGACCGACCGCGAACCAGCCCACGTCGGGCAGCCAGAACCGTTCCGCGAACTGCTCGCGCACGCGGGCGGCCTTGGCGCGGCAGACGTCTGCCGTGCTCCGGTCGTCGAACGCGTCGGCGAGATGGGCGCGCGACGCGTACGCCGCGTACGCGTACGCCTGAACCTCACACAGCGCGAGCGGCGGCGTGCCGAGGCGGCCTGCGGCATCGTTGATCCCGTCCCAGCTGTCCTTCCAGCCCTGGTTCACCAGGCCGCGGTCGGAGGCCCGCTGGTAGTACAGGAATCCGTCGCCCTTGCGGTCGCCGTACCGTTCCATCCAGCTCAGCGCCGCGTCGGCCGCCGGCAGCAGGTCCCGCACCGACTCCTCGGTGGCGCCCCACCGCCAGGCCTCGGCGAGCAGCATGACGAACAGCGGCGTCGCGTCGACGGTGCCGTAGTAGTGCTGGCCGCCCAGCGCCGCCGTGCTCGCCGGTCCGTGCCGCAGCTCGTGCATGATGCGGCCGGGCTCCTCCTCGGTGCGCGGGTCGACACGGGTGCCCTGCAACGCAGCCAGCGTCCGCAGGGTGCCGACGGCCGGCCCGACGTCGAGCGGCAGCGTCATCCACGCGGTCAGCAGGCTGTCCCGGCCGAAGAGCGTCATGAACCATGGCGCGCCGGCGGCCACGAACTTGTAGCCGGAGCGGCGGTCGGTCATCCGCAGCGCCTCCAGGTCGTGCTCCGTGCGCTGGAGTACGGCGGATACGGCCGGATCGTCCACGGTCAGGTCGGCGTTGCGTTCGCGCCACCGCGGCCGGGTCGGCGCCACCGCGGTGCGCCGGTCCCGAAACCGGGGCTCGATGCGCTGGTTGTCGAGTAGCGGACGGAGCACGATCTCGGTGGTCCACCGGGCGCGGGGTGGGATCACGGCCACCCAGCTCAGCCCGCCGGGAGTAAGCATCGGGTCGTTCGACGCGTTGAGGACGATGCCGCGCGACGCGTCGACGACGCTGTGCAGCACGAGGTCGGCCTCGGCCACGGTGGCCTGCGCCCCGCCGCCGAGCGGCCGGCCGCTCTTGACCGCGAAGAGGTCGGCGAAGTCCGCGTCGACGTGCAGGTCTACCCGCACCGCCGTCGGTTCGTCGCCGACGTTCTCCAGCCGCAGGGACTCGCGCATGCCCTCCCCGACGACGCGCTCCCGAATAACGAGCAGCGTGCTGTCGGCACGTCCCGGTCCGGGCGGCCGTCGCAGCACGAACTTCGTGGCGTACGCCTCACTGCCGCGCACCGACAACGGCTGGGCCGGCTGGCCGTCGAGGACCAGCTGCCAGCGCGACGCGATCCGCGCGTCCCGGTAGAACAGCCCGTGTGGTCCGCCCGGTTCGACGTCACCGGTGTACGTGGAGATGCAGAACGTGGTGCCGTCAACGAGGGTGACCGACCCGCGGTCCGTGAGCAGGGAGACCGGCTCGCCGGCATTCAGTGGGGCGAGACTCGTCACGTCAGGCCACTCTCAACCCGGCGAGGGGCTGTGGAGCCTCGGCCATGGTCTCGAGCAGGCCCGCCATCGCGGCCCGGTATGCCCTGGCGTATCCGCGCGCGAGCCGTTCGGCCGTGAAGTGCTGGGCAACGTGCATGCGACAATCCACCGGGTCGATCGCTTCGGCACGCTCGATGGCGGCGGGTAGGTCCGCCGGGTCGTCGCAGATGAGGCCGCTGATCCCGGGCGCCACCACCTCGGGCACCGAGCCGGCGCGCAGCGCCACCACCGGCGTCCCGCAGGCCATCGCCTCGATCATGACCATGCCGAATGGCTCCTCCCACTGAACGGGGAACAGCAGGCAGCGCGCCCCGGACAGCAGCCGTCGCTTGGCCGTGGCGTCGGCGACCCCGAACACCTCGTCGTCCGGCCCGATCCGGGGCTCGACCTCCTTCTCGAAGTACGCTCGCTCCGACGGCTCCGAGCACTTGCCGGCCAGCACCAGCGGTATGCCGGCGGCGTGTGCGGCGTCGAGCGCCAGGTGGGCGCCCTTGTCCCACGCGAACCTGCCCAGGAAGAGGGCGTACTCCGCCTTCTGGGCCCGGAACGGCCAGCTCCCCAGGCGCAGGGCGTTGTGCACGGTGCCGACCCAGTTCAGCTCCGGCGCGAGCTGGCGCTGCCGTTCGCTGATCGCCACCAGCGCGACGTCCGTGCCGAGGGAGCCGTAGATGCGGCGCAGATCCGCGTCGACCGGGCCGTGCGCGGTGACCACCGTGGGCAGGCCGAGTTCCCGGTACGCCGGCGCGTTGAGCGGTCCGGCCACGGTGTGATCATGAACGACGTCGACCCGGCCCGCCGCGGCCAGCCGCTCGACCGCCCGGCGGACGACCGCGGCGTGCGCGACCTCGGGAAATACCTCGCCCAGCCGGTCTGGGATCGTGCCCTCCCAGACCGGCTGGAACCTCGCCTTGGTGCCCGGCCGGCCCGCGCCGACCAGCGTCACGGTGTGACCGAGCTCCACAAGTGAGTCCGCCAGATCGGCGACGACCGCCTCGATGCCGCCGTATCCCGTGGGCGGAACGTCAAAATAGGGTGGCGCAATGAGCGCCACCCGTATCAGCGGATCAGCTGATTCACCGGACTGACCGGACGACGAGTCGCGCGACTCGTCCCGGTCACCAGAAGCGCCCCGAACAGGCGCGGCCGTCGTGAGCACGAGACCGAGCATACCCCGCCAAGCGGGCGCAACCACCTAAGTCCGTTATATCGGTTGTAAGCCTACAACTCCGACAGAGTTTGCAGACTGTCCGCGATCTCTACTTTGGATGCTCCGCCCGCCGGATCGGCCACGAAGCAGCCGGGCGGCGTCCAACCACGGGCCGCGTACCGCCTGGTCACGGCTCGTTCCACGGCGCCTGCGGCATCCGCCGGCACGAGCGCGAGCACGCAGCCGCCGAAGCCGCCGCCAGTCATGCGCGCACCGTACGCGCCGGCGGCCAGGCCCGCCTCGACCGCGGTGTCCGTCTCCGGGACGGTGATCTCGAAGTCGTCGCGCATGGACGCGTGCGACGCGGTGAGCAGGGGCCCGATCTCCCCGACGCGGCCGGCGCGTAGCAGCCCGACCGTGTCGAGCACTCGCCGGTTCTCGGTGACCACGTGCCGCACCCGGCGCCGCGTGACCTCGTCGGGCAGCCGGTCCAGCGCGTCCTCCAGATCGGGTAGGCCGAGGTCGCGCAGGGCCGCGAGGCCCAGCCGGCGGGCGGCGTTCTCGCACGTGGCTCTGCGGTCGGCGTACTCGCCGGTCACGTGTCGGTGGGGGGCCCTCGTGTCGATCACGAGAAGGGCCAGGCCGGCCGTGGCCGGCTGGAACGGGATGTGGTCGACCTCGAGCGACCGGCAGTCGAGGAACAGCGCGTGACCGGAGCGGCTCAGTGTTGCGGCCGCCTGATCCATGATCCCGCAGGGCATCCGGACGTACTCGTTCTCCGCGCGCTGGGCGAGCGCGGGTCGGTCGGGCACCGGAAGGTCGAGGCCGCCGAGGTCCGCGAGCGCGGTGAGCACGGCACACTCGAGCGCGGCCGACGACGAGAGGCCGGCTCCGAGCGGGACGTCCGACGCGATGCACAGGGTGGCCCCGGGCGCGCGGTGGCCGGCCTCCCGGAGCACCCAGACGATCCCGGCCACGTAGCCGGCCCAGCCGGGTACGCCACCCGGCACCAGGTCGGCGGCGGTGAACTCGACCGTCTCACCGGTCTGTTCGGAGTGGACACTCCACCGACCGCCAGGCCCCGGCGCGGCCGCGACCGCGGTGCGCCGGGTGAGCGCGAAGGGCAGCACGAACCCGTCGTTGTAGTCGGTGTGCTCACCGATCAGGTTGACCCGGCCGGGCGACGTCCACACGCCGGCCGGCGGCTCGGCGTGCCGCTGCCGGAAGCCGGACGCGGCGCGGACCTCGGCCGGCGCGACCCGCGCACGCGGCCCGGCGCTCACGCCGCTGCCACGTGCCGGCGGTGGAATGCCCAGGCGTCCGCGATGATGTCGTCCAGCCCCGGCCGGCGCGGCGTCCAGCCGAGCTCGCGGCGGGCCTTCGCGGACGCGGCCACGCTCATCACCCAGTCACCGGGGCGGCGCGGTTGCACGTCGACCGGCACCGGATGACCGGTGACGCGCCGGACGGCCTCGATGACCTGCAGGTTGCTGAACCCGCTGCCGTTGCCCAGGTTGTAAATCGTGTGCTGCCCCGGCTCGGCGACGTCCAATGCGAGCAGGTGTGCGCTGGCCAGGTCCGCGACGTGGATGTAGTCGCGAATGCAGGTGCCGTCCGGCGTGTCGTAGTCGTCGCCGAAGAGTGCTATCGCGGGCCGCTGGCCGGCCGCGACCTGCAGCACCATCGGGATGAGGTGGGTCTCCGGGTCGTGCCTTTCCCCGAGGTTGCCGACCGCGCCGGCGGCGTTGAAGTAGCGCAGGCTGATGGCCCCGAGCCCGAACGCGTGCGCCTCCGCCGCCAGCATCTGGTCGACCATGAGCTTGCTCGCCGCGTACGGCATCGGAGGATCGACGGGGGTCTCCTCGGTCATCGGCTCGCGCCTGGTGGTGCTGTAGATCGAGCCCGTGGACGAGAAGATCAGCCGGGGCGTCCCGGCCGCTCGGGCGGCCGCCAGCAGGGCCAGCGAGCCGCGCACGTTGACGTCCCAGTACAGGTCCGGCCGGACCACCGACTCGCCCGCGGCGATCTTTGCGGCAAAGTGGAGGATGCCGTCGAAGCCGGCGTCGGGCGTCAGCACCGAGCCCACCTCGTGGATCGAGAGCTTGTGGAACTCGACGTCGGCCGGCATGGAATCCGCGTGCCCGGTGGACAGGTCGTCCAGGACAACGACCCGATGGCCGGCCTCCAGCAGCTGAGCGGTGACGACGCTGCCGATGTAGCCGGCTCCGCCCGTGACGAGCAGCTTCACTCCGGTGGCCTCCCTCTGGTGCGATCGGGTGCGTCTGGCCAGCCTACGTGCCGTCCGACCGCCCTCGGACCCGTGGGCCAGGCCGCACGGTGGGCGGGTTTTTGTGCCGTTTGCCTGTCCCGCTCCGCCTTGATGCCGCGGTCGGCGCGCCGTTTGTCTACGCTTGCGGGATGCAGGAAGCCGGCAGTGCCGGGCCCCGGCGGCGGTCCGCGCCGGGGCGTTCTCCACAGCGGCGGCCGGGCGTGTTCGCCCGCGCGCTCGCCAAGGTCGTGGTGCGGGGTGCCGATGGAGTGATCCGCTGGCTCGGTGCGGATCCGACGGCCGGCCGGGAGGCCATCAGCGAGTCTGAGCTGCGCGAGCTCGTCGCGGCCAACACCGTGCTCGACCGCGAGGAGCGCCGGATCATCTTCGAGGTGCTCGCGGCCGGAACGAGCCTCGTGCGGGAGGTGATGGTGCCGCGTACCGAGGTCCTCTTCCTCGACGCGGCGCTCCCGATCGGCTCGGCGGCGCAGCTGGCCCGCACCGCGTCCCACTCGCGGTTCCCGGTCGTCGACGGCAGCCACGATGACGTGGTCGGCTTCGTCCACCTGCGGGACTTGCTGATCCGGCCGGCCGACGACGGGCGGGCGACCGTGCGGGAGCTGAGCCGCGAGGTCAAGCGGCTCCCGGCCAGCCTGCGGGTGCTCGCAGCACTCTCCGAGATGCGCCGGGAGGGCCACCACCTGGCGGTGGTGGTCGACGAGTACGGCGGGACCGCCGGCATCGTCACGCTCGAGGATCTCATCGAGGAGCTGGTCGGGGAGATTCACGACGAGTACGACGAGGCTCCGTCTCCGGAGCCCGCCGGTGCGGTGTCCGAGGTGGACGGTCGGTTGAATCTGGCGGACTTCGCCAAGCGGGCGGGTTTTGCGCTGCCCGACGGGCCATATGAGACGGTCGGCGGCTTCGTGATGGCGGCCCTGGGCCGCCTGCCGGCATGCGGCGACGAGGTGCGGGTGTCCGGCGAGGCGGTCGGCACCGGGTGGCTGCTGCGGGTGCTCGCGCTCGATGGCCGCCGCGTCGACCGCGTCGGCATCGCCCCGGTGCTGGTCCCCGAATCCGTCGTACCGGTAGCCCGGGTCGCGCCCGAGCCGACGCCCGCGCCGGCCCGCACCCTCCCGTGACGTTCGGGCGCGGCGCTCAGTGCGTGCGCAGCTTGCGCCAGGTGGAGCCGTCCGAGGAGAAGGCCGCCCATTCGGTGTTGAACAGGTTGTACGCCACGTAGCCGCCGGGCGTCATCCCGAGCCGGCTGACGGCCGGCAGGTGCTCGCCGGTCAGGGTGAACGTCGCCCCGTCGTCGGGGCTGACGTACCAGCGATGGTTCCCACCCGCGACCAGCAGCCGACCATCGAGCAGCGGGATCAGCGCACCCGATACCAACGGCGGCCCGCCCTTCGCGCCGGGTGCCCGAGTGAGCGTGAAGTGCTTGCCGCCGTCGGCCGAGTGGAAGATCGCCACGACCGCCTTCGGCCATGGCCCGTTCCCCGCGAGCACCATGGCGTACGCGTGCGAGCCCAACACGGAAACCTGGACCGATGACGCGTCCTGGCCGGCCCCGTCGAGCACGGTCTTCGTCCACCGCGCGCCGCCGTCGGCAGTGACTGCGATCGCCGGCCGGCCCGTCCCGCGGTCGACCCCGCCCACCCACCAGGCGCCGGTCGCGGTGGGGACCGAGGCGACCCAGCGCACGTCGATCGGCGGGTCGGCGAGGTCGCCGCGGTAGCCGGCGCGAGGCGACCACACCTCGACGCCGCCGCTGTCCGCGAGCCGCAGGATCTCGCCCTTGCGGGCGATGACCGGTGTGCCGGTGGCGGCCGGCGCCAGCCGCCAGGTCTGGCCACCGTCGAACGAGATCCAGCCGCTGTGCGCGCGGCCGTGGGTGGTCACGACGAGGGCGTCGCCGGGGAAGGGCAGCATGTCCACCGCCCTGCCCATCGCCGCCGGCAACGTGTTGCTCTGCCAGGTCAGGCCCCCATCGCTGGTACGCCCGATGGTGCACGAGCTGGCGTCGCATGCGATGGCGTACCCACGGTCGGCATCCGGGAACTCGACGTCGGTGATGGCCCCGGGCATCTCGTGGACGTCGCCGAGCGAGTCGAGGCCATTGACGGTGATGCCCGCATCGGTGTAGACGGCGCGCGGCGGCCGCTCGGTGGCCACATCGGGCGCCGGCCCAGGATCGGCCGACCACGGGCGCACCACGGCGAGAGCGACACCGACCACGACGGCGAGGGCGGCGCCGGCGCGGATCGACGCCCGGCGGTGCCGACGGGTCGTGGCGCGAGCCTGCAGGGCCTCGAGGGGCGGCTGATCGATGGCGTCCAGCACGGCCACGCGTCCGCGGGCGAGGCGTTCGTCAAGGTCTGGCATGGGCCACCTCCGTGGTGCCCGAGGCGGTCGGATCCGGCCACGACCGCCGCGCGCCGTTGTGCGGCCGGGACTCGCCGTCGTGCCGGTGTTCGGTGCGGTAGTCGCCGAGATATTCAGCGAGCGCGGCGCGTCCGCGTGAGAGGCGGGACTTGATGGTGCCGATCGGCACCTCCAGCAGCCCGGCGATCTCGTCCACCGGCAGGTCCGCGAAGTAGTGCAGGACGATGACCTCGCGGAAGGCCGCCGGCAGCCCGGCGAGGGCGTCACGCAGGTCGGCCCGCTCCGGACCCGGTGCCGGCTCGACGACGCGCGTGACCGGACGGTCGCGCAGCAGGATCGTGTCGAGGAGCTTGCGCCGCCGCCACCGCCGCCGGACGACATTAACGGCCACCGTTCGGAGCCACGCCTCCGGGTTCTCGACGTCGGACAGGCCCTTCGGCCGGGCCAGCGCGCGGGTGAACGCCTCCTGCACGACGTCCTGGGCCTCGCCAAGGTCGTTGGTGAACGCGTACACCTGGGCGACCAGGCGCCGGTAGCAGGCGTGGTAGATCTCGCCCACGCCCGATTCGCCGGCGCGTCGACCCTCCGGCATCAATCACCGCCCCTGTGAGTCTCGGTGGCTCCAGGGTACGAGTTCCGAGGACCGACGCCGGTTCCCGCGGATGTCCGGCCGGCTGTCAGAATTGCCGGCATGTCCGATCGCCCACGCGTGCTCTCCGGGATTCAGCCCACGGCCGACTCGTTCCACCTCGGCAACTACCTCGGGGCGGTCCGGAACTGGGTGGCCCTGCAGGACACCCACGACGCCTTCTACTGCGTCGTCGACCTGCACGCGATCACGGCCGCGCACCAGCCGGTGGAGCTGCGCCACCGCACCCGGGTCAGCGCGGCCCAGCTTCTCGCGGCCGGCCTGGACCCCGAGAAGTGCACGCTGTTCGTGCAGTCTCAGGTGCCCGAGCACGCCCAGCTGGCCTGGGTGCTCAGCTGTATCACTGGGTTCGGCGAGGCCAGCCGGATGACCCAGTTCAAGGACAAGTCGGCCCGGCAGGGCGCCGAGCGGGCCTCGGTCGGGCTGTTCACCTATCCGATCCTGCAGGCCGCGGACATCCTGCTCTACCAGGCCGATGCGGTGCCGGTCGGCGAGGACCAGCGGCAGCACCTGGAGCTGACCCGCGACCTCGCCCAGCGATTCAACTCGCTGTTCGGCCCGACGTTCACCGTGCCGGAGCCGTTCATCCTGCGGGGCACCGCCAAGATCACGGATCTGCAGGAGCCGACCGCCAAGATGTCCAAGTCGTCGTCCACGCCGGCCGGGCTGATCGAGCTGCTGGACGACCCGGCCCGGTCCGCGAAGAAGATCAGGTCTGCGGTGACGGACGCGGGCCGGGAGATCATCTTCGATCCCGATCAGAAGCCGGGCGTGTCCAACCTTTTGACCATTTACTCCGCGCTGACCGGACGAACCATCGATGAACTCGTCGGCGCGTACGCCGGCAAGGGCTACGGTGATCTCAAGAAGGATCTCGCCGAGGTGGTGGTGGAGTTCGTACGCCCGATCCAGGAGCGGACGCGCGCGTTCCTGGACGACCCCGCACAACTGGACAAGCTCCTCGGGATCGGTGCCGAGAAGGCCCGCGCCGTCGCCTCGGTCACGCTGCGCACGGTGTACGACCGGGTTGGCTTCCTCGCGGCAGCGAGGAACGGCTAGGTCAGCCTCGCGCCAGCGAGGAACGGCTAGGTCAGCCTCGCGCCAGCGGGGAACGGCTAGCTCAGCCTCGCGCCAGCGGGGAACGGGCACGCCTCGTCGGTTCCGGAGAGACATAGGAGCGTGGTGGCGACCGACGGGAGCACAGGCGACGGCGTGGCGCCGAGGCGCATCGGCGTCGCGGTCGACATCCCGGAGCCGTGGGGGAGCATGCTCACCCGCCGGCGCGCGGCGGCAGGAGACCCGGCGGCGGCGCACGTGCCCGCGCACCTGACGCTGCTCGGGCCGACGGAGGTGGCGCCCGAGATTCTGCCGACCATCGAGCTGCACCTGGCGTCGGTGGCCGCCGCGCACCCGGCGTACACCCTTCATCTGCGCGGCACCGGCACCTTCCGACCCCTGACCGAAGTGGTCTTCGTCGCGGTCGCGTCCGGTATCAGCGAGTGCGAGCGGCTCGCCGCGGCGATCGGCGACGCCACGCAGCTGCAGCGGAACCAACGCTTTCCGTACCACCCGCATGTGACGGTGGCCCAGGACGTCCCGCCCGACGAGCTCGACAAGGTGTACGAGGACCTGGCCGACTTCTCGGCGAAGTTCGATGTCGACCGGTTCACGCTCTTCGAGCACACCGATGACGGGCGATGGCAGGCGCGTCGCGACTTCCGGCTCACCGGCTGACACACAGACCAGCGCGACGCCTCGCCGATCGGCGAGGATTGACCCGTGAACCCGATCAACCGCGTGGTCTCCGGTGTCACCGGGGCGCTGGCCACCGCCCGCGACCGGTCGGGCGCCTTCGACCATTTCTGGCGAGCCCGTGAGCGGTACGCGGAGGTACTAAGCGGCCGGCTCGCCGCGGCCATCGCGTACTACGGCTTCTTCGCCATCTTCGCCCTCGGCCTGGTGCTGGCGTCGGTCCTCGGCTTTCTGCTGGAGCACAACCTCAACCTCCAGGGCACGGTGAACACCTTCCTTCGCCAACACCTGACCATTGTGAGTCCCTCGTCGATCGACGAGGCGCAGCGTCAGTTCCAGTCCAGGCGCGGTGTCTTCGCGGCGATCGGACTGGTCGGCCTGACGCTGACCGGGATCGGGTGGATCGAGGCGATCCGATCGTCGCAGCGGCTGATCTGGGGAGTCGAGCAGCAGCCGGGCAACTTGATTATCCGGCGGCTGGTGGATCTCGCGGTGCTCGTCGGCCTGATCCTGCTGATCGGGTTGTCCGTGGCGGCGACCGACACGATCGAGTCGCTGATCGAGTGGCTCGCCGGATCGGGCGATTCGCCGCTGCTGACGGCCTCCACGTGGCTGTTCGTCGTCGTGGTGAACGTGGTGCTCGCGACCGCCCTGCTGGCCGCCGTCCCACGGCTGCGCATGCCACCGCGGCGGCTGCTGCCCGCGGTGGCGGTGGTGGCGCTGGGCATCACTCTGCTGAACTCGATTGGCCGGTACTACGTGCTCCGCGCCGCCGGCAACCCGGCGTACCGGGTGGTCGCGAGCACCATCGCCGTGCTCGTCTACCTGTACCTGTTCAATCAGCTCCTGCTGTTCGGCGCCGCCGTCGCGGCGACCAGCGGGCATGGCTCGGTGGTCGACCTCGCCGCGGGCCCGCCGCCCCGCGATGACGAGGCGTCCGACGGCTCCGGTGCGACTGCAGCGGCAGTTCGCTCGCCCGCCGACGCGAATACCGGGAATGACGGCGGAACCGCCGGCCGACCGGGATGATGTCCTGGTGGGCGCACTCGTGACGTTGGAGCTACCGGCCGACTCGCCGGCACTGGACATGCCGTGGATCATCACGTTCGGACCACTCAGCGACGAAGAGGAATGGGAGCCGGTGGTCTGCGGCCCGTACGAGCGCCCTCATGCGCTCGCGCTGGCGGAGTCGGTCGTCGCCGACGACGAGCTGATGGCGGTCGTGGAACCGCTGCTCCCGCACGTCTCGGCGGAGGAGATCCGCGGTGAGATCGCGGCGGCCAAGCTGACGGCCGAGGCGGCGGAGGACGAGGAGTTCGACGAGGAGGACGAGTTCGGTGAGGGCGTCGACGAGGACGCCGAGCACGCCGAGCACGCCGAACCGATGATTCCGCCCACCGTCGATCAGATACGCGCCGGTTTCGCCCGGATCGCGTCGCGGCTGACGGGTTCGACCTGACCCACGCCATGAGCAGGGAAAGCTGAACTGGCTGCTTCCGCCCGTCAGCTTTCCTGATCATTGAACCCGTACCCCCGCGCCCGCAGCGCGGCCGCCAGCCAACCCCAGTGCGCGGAGGTGTTCGGAAACGGCCGCCAGCCGTTGATGATCGCCAGCAGCTGCCAGTATCGCTCCGGCCGCGGATCGGCGGCCAGGTCCATCTGGTCGAGCAGCTCGCGCCGATATTCGGGCGAGTCCGCCCGGCCGACGCCGGTCGCGAGCTCGCCGACGATCGCGTCGAGCAGGGGCTCGGCCGCCGGCGAGGCGGGGTCGATCCCTTCTGCGAGCGCGGCGCCGGCCCGCTCGGTCACGACCGCCGCCGCGTGCCGGGCACCGTCGTGCCCGCTCGGCAGCACGTTCGGTGCCGCACCCGACGCTCCGAACGATCGCTCGCCCATCGCGCGCAAGAGCGCGACGAAGCTCGGGTCGCGTACCAGCTCGGCCAGCTCGACCCAGGCGTCCACCTGTTCGTCGGTCGGGTCGTCGGGCAGATCCGCGGTCACCGACCGCAGTCCGGCCTCGAACTGGGCGTCCACCGGGATGCCCTCGAAGATATTGTCCAGAAACTGGTGGATGATGCGGCGGCGCTCTTCGGCCGTCGCCCGTGCCACGCGGTTCACGCGGTCGACCTCTTCCTCGGTTGGTTCCCGTCGGGACAGCGCGCGCAGCGCGGCCCGCTGCACGCGCAGCACACGGATCTGCGCGTCGATCGCGTCGGCGTGCCGGGCCGCGACCAGCGACAGGTCCAGCTCGCGGTCCAGCACCAGGCGGATCGTGGCCAGGTCCAGGCCCAGCTCGCGCAGCGCCCGTACGAAGTCCAGCCGCAGCGCGGCCGTAGGGTCGTACCGGCGATGCCCGGAGCGGCTACGCTCGACCGCCGGCACGAGGCCGAGGTCGGAGTAGTAGCGCACCGTCTTTACCGACAGGCCGGTGCGCCGGGCGAGCTCCCCGATGTGCATGAGGTCGATGGTCGGACCTCCCGTTACTGGAGAGTCAAGTCGGGTGCGTCCCACCACAGTGTCACCAGCTCCCGACCGGCAGAGCCGAGGTCCATCGGGTGCGCCCGGTCCACGCCGAGGTCCAGCAGCGCGTCGACCACCTCAGGCCGACGGTTGGCGGGTACGCACAGCCGCCGGACGGTCACGTCGACCAGCTCGTCGAACGACCCGTACTCCGAGCCGCCCGGCCGGCGCCACACCTCGCGGTTCGGTTCGATGCCGACCTCGCGGAGCACGGCCTCGGCGTCCGCCGCGGTCGGCCCCGTCGGCCGGTCCAGGCCGTGCAGCCGCAGCCACAGCGGATTGAGTACGCGCAGCGGATGAGACTCCGTCAGCTCAACGACGACGCGGCGGCGGGCGTGCATGTGCAGCGCGACGGCGAACTCGGCCAGGTCGGAGGCGTTGTAGAAGACGTGGTGGCAGAGGACGACGTCCGCGGGCGGGACCCGGTCCGCAACGTCCGGCCAGCGTCCCCGCACGATCGTGGTCGGTACCTCCAGCCGGTCCGCTCGCGTGGTCAGCTCGCCGAGCATCTCGTCGCTGCTGTCCACCGCGGTCAGCCCCGTGACGCGGTCGGCTCGGGCGGCGAGGGGGAGGCTGGCCGCCCCCGAACCGGCCCCGACGTCGAGCACGGTCCCGCGCGGGCTCAGCGCCTCCGCGGCTCGGGCGTACGACGGGCCGATCGGCTCGGCCAGGTACCGGTCGGTGCGGCGGGCGAAGGCCCGGGTGGGCAGCGCCCACGGCGAATCCGACACGGCCCCGAGGATCTCCGGCGGAATGGCCCAAGCCGCGAGCTGGTCCTGCCAGCGCCGCAACGCGGAGGTCACCCCGACACCGTGCCCAACAGCGCCCGGACGGCGGCCATCATCGTCGGGCGGTCCGGCGAGCCCGTCATCAGGCGCTGGATCATGTACCCCGGCATGAGGGTGAACATGGCGAGGCCCAGCGCCTCGGCGTTGACGTCCCCGGGTACGTGACCGGCCGCCTTGGCGCGCCGGGCGATCGTGACGAAGCTGTCTCGCAGCTGCCGGTATGTCCCCGCGACGAAATCCCTCACCTCCGGGTTGCGGATCGCCTCTGCCCACATCTGGAGGGCGAGCTGGCCGGCTCCGTCGGGAGCCAGGCGCGGCTCGATGATGTCCAGAGCCCGGGCCATCGCCTCGGCCGGCGGCAGCGCCGGCTCGTGGCGCGCCACCGCGCTGAGCTCGTCGGTGACCGCCCCGACGTACCGTTCGCCCACCGCCGTGCGCAGCTCGTCCTTACTCTTGAAGTAGCGGTATACGGCCCCGACTGAGAGCCCAGCCTGGGAGATGACGTCCTGCATAGACGTCGCGTGGAAGCCGTTACGGGCGAAGCACACCGCTGCGGCATCCAGGATCTGTTGCCGGCGGGCGGCCAGATGCTCGGTGGTGACGCGGGGCATGCGTCATATTGTAAAACGAACGTTCGCTTGACATGTGCTTGGTCTTGACCGTCACCGGCCGGTAGCCGTTCCGCGACCCCGCCGGGGCATCCCCGATCGAGGCGCGGCGCTGATAGCGGGCCCGGCCCAGCACCGCCTGCACCTCCGCCTCCATCGCGGACTGAATGATCAGCTGGGCGCCCAGCCGGGCCACCTTCTCCAACGC